>NZ_NRRV01000009.1 GCF_016583825.1 Thiohalocapsa halophila
CCTCGCCCCTTCTCCCCCTTGCCCCTATCGTTTCGTTCGAGCCGCAATCCATAGCTTCCGCAGCGGCGTCAGCCCGATGCGCTGGTCGACGACGGCCAGCTCGCTGCGGAGGAGCTCCTCCAGCAGTGCAGCGTGGATGCGCTGCTGGATGCGCAGAGCCCTGGGCAGGGCTTCCGACGCGGTAAGCGGTGCCGCCTCACACAGCGCCTCGGCCTCCGGTGCCAGCAGTTGCGGCAGCCGGTGGCGATGCTCGCTGCTGGCCAGCGCCTCGTGGCTGAGCCCGGCGGCGGCGAGTGTGTCAGTCGGCAGCACGCTGCGGTCGCGGCGCAGCAGTAGCCCCGCGTCCCGTAGCCGGCGGACGCTGCCGCACCAGCCGCCGATTTGCCGCGCGGGAGCGATGGCGGATTCGTCGTGCTTGCCATGGGCGCGAGCCAGCAGCTCGAAGAGGGCGCCCAGGTCATGGGTGTCCGCGGCCCGCAGCGCCTGCGTGTCCGGCGGGCGCTGGCGGCGCAGCTCCTGCTCGACGGCATCGGCGATGGCGAGGAAGGGCCCCGCCGGCAGGCGCTCGCCGGATGCTGTCGGCTCCAGCGTCGCTGTCAGCACATGGCTGAGCGGGTGGCGCGGTGCGCCTTCCAGGGTGCGCCGGATCTCGTCCCGCCACCAGTCGAGCTTGAGGCGGGCGACGCCTGGGTCCGAGACCTCGTCCAGGATGGCGCGGACCTCGTGCCGAAAGCCCGCCAGCGCGGCCAGCGCGTCTCGCAGCTCCCGGGGTGCGAAGCGCACGGCGTAGTAGAGGCTGGAGCCGGGCGGCGTGGCGCGGTTCGGATAGCGCCACTCGGCGCTGCCGGGTGCGGTGTCGGGCGCGGGCATGGGCTGGGCAAGAGCGCGATCGATGCGTTGCGGGGCAATCGGGCGACGTGTCGGCTGGTGCGATGCGCGAATACCGGGGTGACAGTGAGTCCGAGAGTGGCGCTACGGCGGTGCTGCCGCGAGACTCAAGCCGCTCGTGGCGGGGGCGCGGAGGGCTCCGGCGGCGGGCGGTCGGCGGCGAGCCATTCCAATACGCCGAGCGGGTGCTCCACAAGGCCGTTCGCGCCCCACTCCGCCGGCTGGGTGTCCGTGCCCAGGTAGCCCCAGCCGGCGGCAAGGGTCGCCATGCCGGCGGCACGGCCGGCGCTGATATCCCGCGCGTCGTCGCCGATGTACCAGCAATGCGCGGGCTCCAGGCCGAGCAGCCCGCAGGCATACAGCAGCGGGTCGGGGTGCGGCTTGGGCCGCGGAGCGGTGTCGCCGCTGACGACACAGGCAGGGGCGGGCAGCGGGCTCATGGCCGCGAGCAGCGGGGTGGTCAGCCAGCCCGGCTTGTTGGTCACGATGCCCCAGGTCAGGCCCTGGTCCACGAGCCGGCGGATCAGGGCCTCCATGCCGTCGAAGGGGCGCGTGTGGCAGCAGATGTCGGCCGCGTAGATCTCCAGATACTCACCACGCAGCTCGGCGTACTCCAGCGCCTCCGGCGTAAGCCCGAAGCCCGCCTTGAGCAAGCCCCGGGCGCCGCTGGAGACATGCGGGCGGATCAGCTCCGGCGCCAACGCCGGGCGTCCATGGCGGCGCAGCAGCACGTTCAGCGCTGCGCCCATGTCCGCGGCCGTGTCGGCATAGGTGCCGTCCAAGTCAAACAGAACGGCTCCCCGCGGGGCCGTGTCAACGCTGGCGGGCATGATGCGGCATCAGCCGTGCGCCGGCCGCCGGCACGTGGCCATGTAGTTGACGGAAATATCCTTCGGCGCCAGCCGGTAGACCCGAGTGACCGGGTTGTAGGTGAGTCCGGCGAGATCCACGATGCGCAGGTCCGTCGCCCGCACCCAGCGATCCAGCTCCGCGGGGCGGATGAAGCGGGCGTAGTCGTGGGTGCCGTGGGGCAGCAGGTTCAGCATGTACTCGGCGCCGACGATGGCGAAGAGGTAGCTCTTCGGGTTGCGGTTCAGCGTCGAGAAGAACACGTGGCCGCCCGGGCGCACCAGCCGTGCGCAGGCATCCACCACTGAGCCCGGGTCCGGCACGTGCTCCAGCATCTCCATGCAGGTGACCACGTCAAAGGCGCCGGGCATGTCGTCGGCCAGGGCCTCGGCGGTGATCTGGCGGTAGTCCACCTCCACGCCGGTTTCCAGGGTATGCAGCTCGGCGACGCGCAGGGGCTCCTCGCCCATGTCGATGCCGGTGACCTCGGCGCCGGCGGCGGCCATGGCCTCCGCCAGGATGCCGCCACCGCAGCCAACGTCCAGCACCTTTTTGTCCGTGAGCTTGACGTGGCTCTGGACATAGCCGAGGCGCAGCGGGTTGATCTCGTGCAGGGGCTTGAATTCGCTCTCCGGGTCCCACCAGCGCGAGGCGATCTCCTCGAACTTGTGGATCTCGGAGGCGTCGATATTGGGTGTGGTGTCGGTCATGGCTGTCCTTGACAGGGCTTCAAGCGGCGAGGTTGAGATGGTAGCGCCCAATGGACTTTTCACGTGCCGCGACGACTCCTGGCCGGGTGCGCTCGCGGGCAAGCTCAGTGGCGAAAATGGCGCAGCATCAGGTCGTGGATGTCGGTCATGGCATAGCGCTCAGCTGCGAGCCCAGCATCGGAGCCGATGACCACCGGACCGTGCTCAGTGCGCCTCGGCAAGCGACCGTGGCTGCCCTTGACGAGCGTCGGATCAAGCGGGATCACGTCCATGAGCATTCGGCAGCCGAGCCGTTTTTGTGCGAGTCGCAGCGCCACCTTTAGCTGCGGTATGCGCAACGCCGGATCCACGAACAGCTCGACCGGGTCGTATCCGGGCTTGCGGTGGATGTCCACGGTGCGGGCGAAGTCGGGCGCTTTTGCATCATCCAGCCAATAATAGTAGCTGAGCCAGTGATCGGGCTCGGCCACAGCGATGAGCTCGCCAGAGCGGGCGTGGTCGATGCCGAGCTCCGCTTTATCCTCCGGGCCAAGGACGCGCTCAATACCTGCCGCGGAGGCGAGCAGCCTGCGCACTGGCTCCCGGTCCTTCGGGTCGTCGATGTACACGTGCGCGACCTGGTGATCCGCCACCGCGAATGCACGGCTTGCGCCGGCGTCCAGCAGCTCCCAGCCGAGGGTTTCGCGTACGGCCAGGTAGCCCGCCTCGCGCAGTAGTCGATTGATGTGCACGCAGCCAGACACGGGCTCGATGCCGTATTCCGATACCACGAGCACATCGGCACCCGCGGCGCGCACGCCATCGATGAGCTTGCCGGCAACCGCGTCGATGGTGGTGATATCGGCATTGATGGCCGGGTCGTCCGGCCCGAGCCGTTGCAGGTTGTAGTCGAGGTGCGGCAGGTACACCAGGGTGAGCTCTGCTGGCGCGCGTCGGAACTGCCAGAGGGCCGCATCGGCAATCCAACGACTGGAAGCGATGTCCGCCTTTGGTCCCCAGAAATGAAAGAACGGGAAAGGCCCGAGGGCCTGCTCCATCTCCTGGTGCAGCCGCATCGGATGCGAATAGAGTCCGGGGATCTTGCGCCCGTCCGCCGGGTAGATAGGCCGAGGCGTTACAGACCAGTCCGCGCTGGAGTACATGTTGTACCACCAGAACAGCTTGGCACAACGAAAGCCGGGATGGTCGCGACGCAGTGTCTCCCAGACCTTTTCCCCGTGCACCAGCCGATTGGATTGGCGCCAGAACCAGACCTCCGCCAGATCTCGGAAGTACCAGCCATTGCCGACGATCCCGTGCTGTGCCGGAGCCAGCCCGGTAAGCATCGATGCCTGTGCACTGGTTGTCACTGCCGGGAAAATCCCGTCCAGCGGGGCCATGAAGCCGTCGCGCGCGAGCGCGGCCAGGTGTGGCGTGTGCGGGCCGATCATCGCCGGCGTCAGGCCGACGATGTCGAGCACCATGAGGCGGCGCTGGGTGGGTGTCATGTGTCCCCGTCCAGCAGTCCGCGCTCGGCCAAGTGCGTCTCCAGCCACGCCAGCTCTGCGCAGAGACCCGACGTTAGGGTGTGCGTGTCCCGCGGCCGGTGCTCGGGCGGCAGCACTCTCCAGGTATAGGTTTCCACTTCGAGATGCGGCCGATGGTCCGGTGCTGCGGCGAGGTAATCCAGAGCCTGAAGGATGGCGGGGGCTGTGGTGCCGAGCCCGTCTGCACCTTGGGGGGGGTGTTGAATGGGCACGTGGAAGTGCACGCGCCAAGGCCCGTCACGGGGAAGGTCCGGGTCCGCCAACGCCTGTGCGAGATCCGGACTTGCGACGATCCGTCCATCTGCTCGGCGGCAGCGTACTTGATGCAGATAGCGCGGCTCAGCGAAGGGGCCGAGCAGCGCTCCCGCTGCGGCGGGCTCGGGCAGCTCCAGGGCACTCGATACTTGTACCTTGCCCACCGTGACGCCTGCGCTTGCAAGGGCGCGCAGCGAGGCGTCAATGTCCTCGAATTGTACGGCCTGATGGCAGACGTCGAAACAGAGACCCAGGTGCGATTCGATGGCGCTGCGCGCCACGCCGCAGCGCTGTGCCGCCGCCGGCAGCTCCTCCGTGAAGAGCCGAATCGCTTGGATGGTGTGCTCCAGCACGCAATCCGGCTCGGGCTCCAGGCAGACGCGGATGGCGCGACCTGTCTCGTCGGCGATGCGCGCCAACGCCGCGGCCAAGCGGCACAGGGCGGCCAGGGCGGCCGCATGCCGATCTGGATGCCACTGCGCTGCGTAGCCCAAGGGGAGCGTCGAGATGGTGCCGAACGCCGCGCGTGCCGGCAGGCAGCGGACGAGTATCCGGGCCAAGTCCAGAGTGTAGTCCAGCCGTTGGGGGGTGTCCCAAGCTGGAGTATAAACCCGCTGCTTGACGCGCTCGGCGTGGAAATCGCCGAATGGAAAGCCGTTAAGGGTTACCAAGTCCACGCCGGACGTGGCGAGGGCGTCTACCAGTGGTGCCGGGTCTGCGGCCAGGTGCGCCGTCGCGGCGGCCGACAGCCAGAGTCCTGTGGTCATGCGGTCCAGTCTCCGGCGCTCCCGCACATCCCGTATCGGCCCGAGCAGATTAGCCTCCACCGCAGGCCAATCGGCGCCCGCGAAGACGTTGCTGCAAAAGCCGAGGTCAGTGGTGCTGTAGGCGATGGCACCGCCGTGATACCGCTCCACCGGGGGCGCCGCCGAGGTCACGGCTCGATCAGCGGCGTCTGCCCACGCAGCACGGAATTGTCTTCGTAGAGGCGGGTTTGGTCGATGTTTGGGCGTGTTACTTGGTCTACCGTGATACGCCCGCTCTGGGCGTAATAATTGATCGGATTGCGGAACAGCACCAGGTCCACGTCATCTTCGCTGAAACCGGCGGCGAGCATGGCCTGGCCTGTCTTGGGGACCTTGAGCGGATCGGAGCGGCCCCAGTCGGCAGCGCTGTTGACGATCATCTTTTCGGTACCGTACGCCTTGAGCAGTGCCACCATCCGGTCTTCAGACATTTTCGTGTTCGGATACACTGAATGTCCCCGCCAGCACCCCGTCTCCATCACCAGGGGAAGGGTGAGCTCGTTGAGGTGGTCGACCACCACCTGCTCTTCGTTGATGCCCACCTCGCGTACCAGTGCCAGCGAGCGCTCGGTACCCGTGACCTTGTCCCGATGTGGCGTGTGGATCAATGCCGGCAGTCCGTGCTCTTTCGCGAGCGTCAGTTGCTCGGCGAAGAATCGTTCCTCTTCGGGTGTGATGTCGTCGTAGCCGATCTCGCCCACGGCCACGACACCGTCCTTCTCAAGGTAGCGGGGCATAAGGGCCATCACCTGCTCCGATAGGGCGACGTCGTTGGCTTCCTTGGGGTTGATGCCGATGGTGCAGAAATGATTGATGCCGAACTGGCTCGCCCGAAAGGGCTCCCAGCCCAGCAGCGCATCGAAATAGTCGATGAAGGTACCCACCTGCGTGCGCGGCTGACCCTGCCAGAAGGCCGGCTCGACGACGCCGAGGATGCCTGCCGCAGCCATGTTCTCGTAGTCGTCGGTGGTTCGCGATAGCATGTGAATATGCGGGTCGAAATAGCGCATTCGCTGGACCTCCAGGTGTTTTGAAAGACTGTTGGGGCGGCTTCCTGGATTTCGCCCCGAGCCTATCTTGCGAGGCGACAACACTGCATCCTGCACGCAGCATGCGCCTGGGGCAACCTCAGGCGTCAGCCGAGGCCGCGCGCGTCGCCCCGGCGAGGATGGCTCGGATCTCCGCATCCGACTCCTCGGCGACGCGTTCTGCCAGCGCCGCCTCGACCTCCGGGCTGTCTCGGCGGGCGACGAGCGCCTGCGCCGCGAAACGTCGGTGCTCAGGCAACTCGCTGGCCAATCGGGCGCAGGCGAGTGCCAGTCCCCGCGGACTGGCGCAAGGCGCCAAGGCGAGCCAGATGTCCGCGGGGACGGTGCGGCCGGCGGCGACCCGCTCGTCATGATAGTCCTCGCACATCGCCGCGAGCCGCGGATTGGCTCGCCGCTGCAAGCCGATGACCCGGTTGAGCGGAAGGCCGTTGAACAGGCACTTCAGAACCAGCTGATTGAAGTCAGCATCGTCGTAGCACTGACCGGGATAAGGGTTGTCGAGCGCCACAGCCGCGTACAGCCGCATGCTATTGGTGCGAGCTGCCACCCGGGCTGTGGTCAGCGCAACCGCTGGGTTCGGCAGCAGGCACAGGGACTTGACCACGGCCGTGCGCTCGCCTTCGTCGCCGCTGCGATAGAGGGCGTCGGCGAGCTCGGCATGGCTTGCCCCCCCGCTCAGAGCGGCTAGCAGCAGGCAAGCCCGGCCAGCCGCATCTCGGCCCCACGCCCGGGTGTCCAGCGGGCCGCAGGCCGTGCTCAGTTCAGGTCCCAGCGCACCCAGCAACGCCTCCCCGAGGCGGCGCCGTGCTCCGGCGTGGGCGCCGGCGAGCTTGGCGAAGACCGCCTCCGGTGCCGATTGCTGTAGCGCCTCTAGGTTCTGCCGCAGCCACACTAGACCCGCGTCGCCGCTGCCGGCGAGGGCTTGTAGGAGTGCGTCTTGATGTGTGGCGGCGGCCACCGGCTCGGAGTACGACATCGTGCTCTCCTGCGTTAGGGAGGTTAGGCTGGGCAGGCGCGCGATTGACGTGACCCGCAGTGAGCAAAATCGACTGTCAGGTGACCTGGACGCGCCATACCAAGACCCAGCTGGGTAGCAGCAGAAGCAGCAGCGCTGCCGCGGCGAGACGCTGACCATCACCACCCAGCAGCAGGGCGTCGAGCGGCACCATGCACAAGAGCATGAATCCCACCGAGGCGCGCACGCGTGCGGCGGTGGGGTCTTGCTGCAATCGCAAGAGTCGGCGCAGCAGCAAGGCGCCGGCGACGGCGGTGAGGGCCAATGCATAGGGATCATGCAGAATCCCCAGCGGATAGAGCGCGAGCGCTGCTGCGAGTGCGGCGGCCAGGGCAATGGACGCGCGGCGCACGGCGCCAAGGTTGCCACTCTGGGTCTCAGCCTGACTCAGCAGCGTGACTGCCAGGGTGTAGAGGAACACAGGCAGCGCCAGAAGTAGCTCCGGGAGGAGCACCAGGCCGGCGCTCAAGCCCAAGAGCCAGTTCAGCCAGCGGCACAGCGCCATGGACGGTGGTCCCAGCGGACCGTGCTTGAGGCCTGCGTCATACGCCAGGACGGCTGCCGCCAGCAGGCCCGAGATCAGGAACGGGCCGGGGCCTGCGACCGCACCCAGCAGAGCACCGCCGGCGAGCAAGCCGAAGCCCGCGGTCCAAGCGGCCCGCGGCTGAATGCGGCCGGATGGTAGCGGACGCTCAGGGCGCTCCACACGATCGATGTCCTGATCGAAACAGTCGTTCAGGATCATGCCCGCCCAATAGAGGCAGGTGCTGATGCCCAGCTGCAGCGGCAACAGCCGCCAATGCGGGCTGCCGGCGGTGGCGATGAGGTGGGCCGCGATGATGTTGGACCATGTGGAAAAGACTGCCGGCAGGCGTACCAGCTCGATCCAGGGTCCGATCCGCGCCACGAGCGCGCCCGCAGCGCCGGTCATGTTTCCCCAGCTCCGTCGGCCGAGGGCAGGTGGTCGATGACCGTGCGCAGGTAGTCGAGCGCCTTGGCGCCAGCAGCATCCGGCATGTGCGAATAGGTATATAGCTCAACGGTGCAAGAGCCGTTGTAGTCGTGATCTGCCAAGGCTGCGAGCCAGTCCGCGATGGGCAGGTTGCCGTCACCGGGCACCAGGTGGTAGTGCTTGGCGCCGGCAATATCTTCGAGGTGCAGGTTCCAAATGCGTCCTGCAAGCAAGGGCAGCGTCTTCGCTGCGGTCTCGCCGGCTAGATGCGCGTGACCGACGTCGAGATTGGCGCCCAGCAGCGGTGAGTCGACTCGCTCGATCACCTCTGCCAATTCGGTTGCGCGCTCCACCAGCAGCCCTGGCTCGTACTCGATGCCAATACGGACGTCGCGACGCGAGGCAGCCTCGCACAGGCGTTTGAGGCTATCCACGAACAGCGCCAAGCCCTGTGTTGGCGTGCCTCCGGAATCGGGTCGGCCGGAGGTGATGCTGATATTGCCGGCGCCGACCCGCGCCGCCAGCTCCACCGCGGCGATACTGTATTGGAGACGCCAGTGCCTGCGCTCTGCGTCAGCGCTCGACAGGGATGGCTCAAAGACGGTCTCTGGCGGTGGCTCGATGAAATAGCCGCAGGCGGTGTTGGCGTTCAAGTTGCTGACCATAAGGCCGAGTCCCTGTAGCCGGTCTGCCATGCGCTCGGCGTCTCCAACCGTGGTGTCGGCGGCGAACCAATGCGGCCGGTCGCACAGGAGCTCGACACCGTCGAAGCCGAGGGCCGCAATGCGGGTCACCGCAGTGTCCAGATCGTGGCGCGTGTAGGCGTTGGTGCTGTATGCGATCTGCATGCGCGTCAGTCCGTGTGCGGGCGCTTGTACCCGGTGATCATTGCCGCCGGCAGATTCTCACGGTACATCCAGGATGTGGCCGCGACGCCCGCCAAGTGCAGCCCAATCAACGCCAGCGCGAGATTCGTGGAGAGAAGATGAGCCGCCTCGATGATATCGCCGTAGATGAAAAGGCGGGTGCTGCCCAACGGACCGGACCGGTTTTCGGCCGCGTCCAAGGTGATGCCGCTGAGGGCGGTGATCGTCAGCACAAGCAGTAGCAAAACGATCATCCAGCCGGCGAGGGGATTGTGGCCCAAGTGCCGTGCAGCGCGCCCGCGCAAGAAGGCTGCGGCGTATGCCAACGTGCGCCGCGGGCCCGCGACGAAGTCTTGGAAACGCGCGTGCCGGGGTCCGAGAAGGCCCCAGGGCAGTCGCATCAGCACCAGTGCCAGCACCGTGTAGCCGAGCCAAAGATGTAGCTCGTAATAGCCGTCGCCGGTCATATAGGCTGTGCAGAAAGCTAGGGCGAGGGCCCAGTGGAACAGGCGAATGAAAGGGTCCCAGACCAGGGTCATCATGTCTGTCATAGTTCTCGCGCAGGGTCCTTGGGTCGCGGCCCGGCCCAAGGCGGCCGCCACGCTTCGCCTGGTACACGTCCAAGTCGCTCCCGGGCCAGGATGCCGATGAACAGCAACAGCGCTGCCCCTGCCAGCCAAGGCCGGCTCCGCGTCCCGGCGGTGGCTCCTGTGAAGCCGAGGCGGCCGCCTGACGGAAAGTCATCCACCGGCGTCCAGCGCGGTAGATCTGCGAGTGCAGCTAGGGCGTCCTGCGTTGCCGCGGAGCGCAGCCACTCTGCCCGCGGCGCATGCCAGAGCGCTCGCTTTAGGCGCGCAGGGCCTGCATGCGCGATTACATCATAGCGGCCTGGTCGGGGCGCGGACAGATCCAGTACGAAACGCCCGGGCGCCGACGCCGGCAGGCTGCCGCTGTGGCGCCCGCCCTGGGGCCCGTGCAGCTGCCACTCGAGCCGTGCGGTACGCGCCCAACTTCCGTTTCTCCCAAGCATGTCCACGTGAAGACGGATGCGATCGGCGTCGTGTCGTGCACGGACCTCGACGCCGGGGTCCTGCCCTGCGCCGGCCGTCCAACTTATGAGGCCCCCCAGCACCGCCGGCAGATACGACCAGGCACGCCATGCGGGAGCCAGCTCACCGAGCCCCGCAGTCAGTGCTACCACGCGCCCTTGCCCCGCGCTTTGCCAAGCCAGCAGGGGGTCGCCTTCGGCGGTAATGACCGGCGCTGCCGCGCCGTCGCGTAGCCGCGTCCTGCGGTAGTCCGCCACCGGCGGCCAGTCTTGCGGCTCGTTGCCAGGGAGTCTAAACGGTAGCTCGGTGCCAGGCTGTGCCGAAACCAGCCCCGGGCGTTTCGCCGGGCGATCGCGCTGTACCTCGGTCGCGACGAAGCTCGGTAGCTGTGCTGCCTCATCGACCCTCGCGAAGCGACCGTTTGCGGCAGTGGCGAGTGCCCGCAGCGGTGCCGTTCGGCTCGGCTCACCGATGCCGATGGCGATCAGCTCGACCCCCGCCTCGCGCAGACGTCGGCCCTCGGCCGTCAAGTCCGCAGACGGCGTGTCTGCGAACTGCCCGTCGCTGATTAGCACCAGGAGCCGACGCCCCTTGGCGTCTTCATGCCGCTCGGCGAATGCCGTCATCGCCAGATCGATCGCCGGCGCGAGGTGTGTGCCCCCGGCAGGTGTGCGCCGCTTCGCGCTGGCGAGCGTCGCCGACGGTTCGGCATAGGACGCGAGCGGCAGCGTCAATTCGGCTTCCGTGCCGAACACCGCCAGAGCGATCCGATCCTGCGGCGCCAGAGCAGCCGCCGCCGCCATGATTGCCGCGCGCGCGGCGTCGATGCGCGTCACGCCCTCGGTGAGGGGCTGGCCCATGCTGCCCGAGCTGTCCAAGGCGAATAGCACCGATGCTGCGGGTACCCGCTTTGGCGGCACCGACACGACTGGTAGCAAGGCTTCCAACCGAGACCCGCGATAACCGCCGGCGCCAAAGCTGCGTGGCCCTCCGAGCACCACCAAGCCCATGCCACGGCCGTTGACCGCATTGGCCAAGCGCTCCAACAGCGGTGGGGATAGCGCTGCGACAGGCACGTCATCCAATAGGGTTACCGCCGCGCCGGCCAGATCGGCGGTCAGCAGCCGCTCCGGCGTTCGTTGCTCGACGCTCCAACCGCCAGCCCGGAGTGCGCTTGCCAATCCGTGGTCCTCCGTGCCCACGAGCAAGACCGACTGTGCTCCTTCCACGCGCAAGAGCTTGGTCAGGTGCAGGGCGCCCGGTGTCGTGTCCGCAGCCGGCGGATCGCCCAGGCGCGCCCGCACACGGTGCACACCGGGCGCGGGGGGCGGCAGTTCCAGCTCGATCACGGTGGGCGCATCCGCCGGGACGGACACGGGGCGGTGCAGCGCCTGGCTGTCGTCGATGTCCAGGCTCAGCCTCGTCTGCGCGGGTCGCTCGGCCGTGAGGACCAATCGCAGCCGTACCGGACTTCCCATCGGCACGCGAGCGGGACCGTCCATTGTTGCAATGCGGATATTCGGCACCGCCGCGGGCCGTCGCCACCAAGCCACGGCGGGCACCCGTGCCTGTAGCTCGGCAAGTGCTCGGGCGGTACCTGCGGTGGTGCCGCGGCCGTCGGAGACCAGCAGCACCGGCGCCCCCTGCGGCGCCTGCGCCAGTGCCCCCGCCAAATCGGTGCCCAGGGGCGACAGCTGCGTCTGCCGCGGCAGGATATCCGGTAGACCAAGTCGCGGCGCAGCCTCCCGCAGCTCGACGGCCGGCCGCGCGGCGAAGCGGATGAGCGTGACGCGGCTGTTCTCCGGCAGGCCGCGCAGGCGCCGCCGCAAGCTCTGCCAACTGGCCTCTGCATCCCCCTGACGCAGGCTCGCGGAGTCGTCCAGCAAGAGCGTCAGTACTGCCGGCTCGCCGCCCCGAGGCAGCGGCGGGCTCCACAGCGCCAGGAGCAACAGCGCCGCCACGGCGCGCATGCCCCAACGGTGCACGGCATCTGGGCTGAAACGCATACGGCTATATGCTTCTGGACGGTCCGCGCACACCCGTGCGAGTGAGCTCCGGCACCAGCAGTGCGAGCGCGACCGCCAGGGCCAGGGCGGCAGGGACAGTTCGTGACGGCGGTCGCTCGCGGCCGGTGGTGCCGGATTGAGCCACTGGGCCGGGTGCAATGCGCATCTGCGCCGTTGCTCGCCGCGCCGCAACTGGGCCGATGGCACCCCGCACCGGCGACGGCTGCTGGGGCAGCGCCGCCGGCAGGCGGTCCAGCAGCCAGTCGAGCAGCAGCGCCGGCGCACCGCCGGTGCCGCGCGGAAGCTCGATCAGCACATCGATGCGACGCTCGCCCGGATACCCCAGCACCAGCGGCAGGCGGCGAGTACCAGCCAACAGGACGCCGGCGTGGTCCTCTGCGGGCACAATGGCGACTGTCCGCGGCCGGGTTGCCGAATCCAGCCCTTGCAGTGGCGCGGGTAGCAGCGCCCTCGGCAGCGGCTGCAAAGACTGTGCTGAAGCCGCTCGGAACCATAGCGAAACCGCGCTGCTGGATGCCTCGGGCGATGGCCGCTCAGCGCAGACGATCATCAGCGCCGGCGCGGCTTCGCTGGATTCGAGTCTCGGGCTCGCAGCAACTGCAGCACGTAGCGTGTCCGGGCATTCGGGCGCAATCTGCGCTGCCAGCGGCTGCAGTGCCTCGGCAGCGACCTCCAGCTGGTCATCCACCGCCAGTGCGTCGGCGGGCTTCAGCCTTGCCAGCAGGCGCGCGCCGCCGGCGCGAGGGATGTCGAAGTGGCGTACCTCGGTGGCGCTCGCGGCCACCGACACGCGCCACTCGGCGAGCGTCCGCTGACCCTGGGTCAGCACCAGCGCGCGCTCGCCGTGGTGGGTGCCGGCGTTGTGGATCTGTACGGTGCCTTGGAGCAGCGACGCGTCGCGCGGGTCGAGCCGCAGGGCCAGTGCTGCAATACCGAAGTTCTCGGTGCTCTCGCCAAAGGTGATGATCCGCGAGTAGTCTCCCGGCGCAGCATCGCTGCCCCGTGTACCATCGGTGACGAGCCAGGTTCGCACCCCATGGGGGAGCGGCGGCGGAAGTGCTGGCGATGCCGTACCGGCGACTGCGGCGTCAGCGGCCCTGGTGAATCGAGCCGCCAGCGCAGCGCTGTCGAGGCCGTCGACTGGGCTTGGTGCCCTGTCCGCGCCGCTGGCGAACAGGGTCGCAGACGGCGCGTGCGCGTTCGCCAAGGCGGTATGCAGGGCGACGGCGGCGTGCGCGGCACGGCTTCGGCCGTCCGGCTCGACGGCCAGCAGGCTTGGCGTGGCCTCGAGCTCGACGCGGACCTGCAGACTGTCCGCCGGCGGGCGCCAGCCGATGCCTGCCAGTGCGAGCAACAGCAGTGCGGCGATCAAAGCGCGACGGCGCCAGCGCGGATCGGGGCGTGCGTCCTGCAGTGCAGCGGCCTCCGGCGCCTGCGTTGTGATCCAAGGGAAGAGCGCCGGCACGAGCGCCGGCGAGGCCTGACCGCGGCGGTGGAGTGGTCGCAGCAGCGGCAGCAAGCCCAGGCCTAGCAGCCACCAGGGAGCGGCGAAGGTGATCACGAGCTTGAGCCCTGGAGCGGACTACCTTCAGGCTGCTGGCCACCCTGCCGCGGCACGGTTGCGTGCGGATGTCGCAGCAGGTGTGACAGTATCACCTGATCCCAGGCGGCATCGGGCGCGGCAACGGTAGCCGGTATCCTGAGCTCGCGACAGCGGCTCGCAAGGGTCTCGAAGACGGCATCCAGCCGTGCTCGGGCGCGCTGTGCCGTCGCTTCATCGCTGCTTACGGTGAGCTGGTAGCCGGTCTCGGCATCCACCAGCCTGATCGCGCCCCCTAACTGCGCTGCCGGCGCTGCCACGCGCAGTAATTCCACGCCGGCCGCCGCGCGTGCCAAGAGCGCCAGTGCTGGGGCCATGCCGTCCGGGCGCAGACAGTCGCTGATCAGCAATACGCGCCGACCCTGCGCCAGAGGCGCACAGCGCTCTGGGCATGATGTGTCGGGACTGACCGGACGCTCACGCATCGGCGCCACGGGCCGCCAGTTGCGCAACAGCCGATAGACGCCACGCCTTGCCTCTGCGCCGCGTCCAGGCTCAGTGGCCGCATCGACGGTATGACTGAACAGGGCCAGCACGACCCTGTGTCCCTGCTGTGTCAGCACGAAGGCGGTGGCGGCGGCGAGCTGCACTGCGAGGCTCCAAGCGCCGTGCTGAGTCTGCCGTGTACTAATGCCCATGGACGCGCTGCGATCCAGGGCCAGCAGCCATTCGCCGGCGCGCTCGTCGCGGTAGCGGCGGACAACCGGCTCCCGACGCCGGGCGCTGGCCCGCCAGTCGATGCCGCGCGGATCGTCACCGGGCGTGTAGGGGCGGTGGTCGATGAAGTCCTGCCCGGAGGCGATCCAGCCGTGGCGCAGCGTCCCGTCGGCGTGCTGGGGTCTGCCCGCGAGCAGGCCGCTCGTCAGGAGAGAAAGCCGTTGCAGCCGCACCGAATCCAGGGCCACCAGCGGATCCTCGTCAGCGCCGCTGCTCAGCCGTCGCCGCACCATCGTGCCCGCCATTGCGCCAGCAGCTGCCCCAGCACAGTCGCTTGGTCGGCGCCGCCCAGTAGCGCGTCCATGCTCAGCACCACACGGTGATTGAGGCAGGGCAGCGCGAAAGTCTCAAGGTCCCGAAAGGCCACATGCGCGCGCCCATCCAGGAGCGCGTGGACCCGCGCGCAGCGCAGCAGCGCCTGCAGCCCCCGGGGACTGGCGCCGTAACGCAGCGCTGCCGCGGGCGTGTCGCTATCGCCGTGGGTGGCGAGCACCAGGTCGGCAGCAGCACGCTTGACCGAGCCGGTAATTTCCGGCGCGCGGGCACTCGCCAGCAACAGCTGCAGGCGCTCCGATGTGAGGACCGGTGCCAGCGTTTCGGCCGGCTCGGCGTCCAGGGAGACATCTAGCATGGCCACCAGCGTCTCGCGATCGGGCATGTCCACGTGCAGCCGCACGGCAAAGCGATCCAGCTGCGCCTCGGGCAGCGGATAGGTGCCCTCGATCTCGATGGGGTTCTGGGTGGCGACGACCCGAAACGGCTCGGGCAAGGGGTGTGTGCGGCCGTTGCAGGTCACCTGCCCCTCTTGCATGGCTTCGAGCAGCGCGGCCTGGGTCTTGGGCGTGGCGCGGTTGATCTCATCCACCAGCACCATTTGCGCGAATACCGGCCCCGGCATGAAGTGAAGGGCCTCGGTGGCGTGCTCGCGGGTCAGTATCTCGCTGCCGGTGACATCGGCAGGCATCAGATCCGGCGTACATTGCACCCGGCTCATGCAAACGTCCAGCACCCGCGCGAGGGCCTTCACTAGCTGCGTCTTGCCGAGACCCGGCAATCCCTCCAGCAAGACATGCCCGCCCGCCAGCACCGCGCACAAGAGTTGGTCGATGAGTCTCTGTTGCCCGAGCACCACGCTCCCAAGTGCCGCACGCAGCGCGGCCAGGTCTGCCGTGGCCGCGGCTAGGTCGGTTGCCGTTTCAGTGCCCCGGGGTGTGGTCATTGGCGTTTGCTGCGGACATCGGAAAGCTTGGTGTCGCCGGCCAAGTATCGATGATAGGCGGCAAGCATGCCGCGTTGATGGAGTGATAAGCCGTCCATCGGCGCAGCGGACCGTTGCACCGTTAGGACCGGCCGCAGCGATGGTAGCGCAGTGGTCGCACGTGCGGATGCGGCTCGACTCGGCGGCTCTTGAATACGCTCCGCCGGTGCCGAGGCGCCTGCATCGAGACCGATCTCGGCGCGAGCAAGGGGGATGACCGCGCCGGAAGACGGTAACTGGCGCAAGGGCGTCGTATCGTTGCTGGCCGTGGCGACTTCGCTGCCGAAGCCGTCCACGCCTGTCCCGGCCAAGGCCAGACCGTGCGTTTGCCCGGCGTCGTCAGGTTGAATGGCGCCGGGGATGGCGCCGACATCGATGCTGGGCGGGGGCATGACCGGCGACCAGTCGCCGGGGCTGGGCTGGGCCGATGTCCGCTCCCCCGTTTGTGCCAAGTGCTCTGCCTGAGCCGTCGCGGATTGCGGCGTCTTCTCGGCCGCCCGGGCTATGGCGGTGCGCAGTTGGGCGAGGGCCGCCGGCGGCGGCGCCGATTCCGTGCCCGATCCCGCAGGCGCCCCCAGGGGGGCGTGCCCGAGCGGGTGCTGGAGCGTTGCCACCCATAGAGCCACGGCCGCCGCCAGAGCCAGTGCCGGCGCCGCCAGCGCGCCCGGTGCCGGTGCGAAGCGCAGCGCTGCCGCCCGTGTCCGCCAGTGGGCCAGCGCACTGTCGGCCTGGTGCAAGACGAGCGCCTGCACGGCGGTCTTGGGCCCGCCGCTGCGGCGGATCTCAGCGGCGGCGAGCAAGAGAGTGTCGGCGCCGAGCAGGGCGTCGACGCGCCGCAGCGAATCGCACGCGTCGCTGTCGCGCCGGCCCTGAGGATGCCGAATTCGGCGCCAGGCAACGGCCGCCAGGGCAAGCACGAAAGCGCTGGTCAGGAGGACCCAGTCCAGCGCCCGCAGCCCGAGCGCGCGCGGCATCCGCTCGCCCCAAGCGAGATGTATCAGGGTCCCCGTCGCCAGCACTACGGCGGCGCCTGAAAAAATCGTTATCAGCCCGCGCCGGACCGCCGCAGCCCGCTGGCGGCGACAGACCTGTCGAGCCAATCGGTCCAGGCCCGCGCTCATGCTGCACCGACAGCCAGCAGCCGGGTGCCAAAGGCGCACAGCGCAACAAGCAGCCCGGTCTGAGCCAGGTGCTCGACAAATTGCGTGCCGTCGGCTCGGCCGGCGCCGGCGAGTCTGGGCCAGGGGAGGGCGAGACCGGCGGTGCTCAGCAGACCCACCGCCTGAGCGCCCCCCGCTTGCACAGGCTCCGCGCCGGTGAGTATCAGCATCAGCGCGAGCGGCGCGGGGAGCAGGAACAGCAGCAAGGCGGGCGTCAGCGGTGGACCGCCTGCCGCGAGCCCAGGCAGCAGCAGCATCACCAGGGCCAACTGAAAGAGCGAGAGCAGCAAGGCCGCCTGCGTCAGGTCCGCAGGGGCGGCTTGGGCGCCCAAGATCGAGAGCAGCCAACCGGCAGCAGGCATCAGCAGCAGCAAGCCGCCGAACAAGGCCAGGCGGTAGGGATTCATCCGGCGTCGCCCGTGAGCGTTACGATGATCGAGCCGGTCGTCTCGATGCGTGGGTCGGTGCCGACGGTCGGGGGCAGCGGCAACAGCAGCGCAGGCAGTAGCGCTGTGGGCGGTGACGCGCCGGGTATGTCGGCCGCAGCCTCGGCTGGGGCTGCGCTCGGCGCCGTCGGCTGGCCTGCTCTGCCGACGCTGGGCAATGGGAGGCTTTGGCTCTCGCTCGCGGCCAGCGCCGGTGTGGGTATGGCTCGGCGCTGTCCAGGGTGCTGTGGATCGGCGATGAAGAGCCGGCCCCGCGGCACATTGCGGCGCCCTAGGTTTCCGAGATGCAGCTCTCCGCTGGCGAGCCTCGCTTCGAGCTGCCAGGGCGAGGACGCGGTGCCGGCCAGACGATACTGCCGCTCGGCTAGCAGCTGCCTCGGCCTTGGCAGCCGAAGCTCGGTGCCGTCCGCCGATGCGGACAGTTGCTGTCTTCCGCCGTCCACAGCGATCGGCGGCGTTGATAGCGGCGGCAGCGAGACGGCGGCCCCGCTCCCGCTCAAAGTGAGTATCCCCTGCCAGCGGTACGTGCTGTCGGCGACGTTCATCAAGGCAGTTCGATCGAGTCGTGCGCTCGGCAGGGTCTGGGGCAAGCCGATCCAGAGCACCATGGCCATCGCCGGCGGCACGGCGAGAAGCCAGGGACCGAGGCGTGCCCGGCGCGGCGCGAGGCCGGCTATCGGTGTATGAGTGCCGGGGAGGGAGGCCAGCGCCAGCAGCAGCAGCGGGTAGGGCAGCAGCCACAACGCCAGCCTGTCGGTGGCTCGAGCGCTGTCTGGGCTGGGCGATGGTAGTGCTGCAGGCGCGTGGGCAGGCGCGTCCGGCGCCTGCGCGCCGGCGACGAAAACGCCGCCGCAGCCGGCGGCAGCCCGCAGTGGCTCGAGCACCGCCCCATGAGCGTCAGCAACGACCATGCGGCCGCAGGCGGCGAGGTAGCCCGCCAGGGCCGCCGCCTCTGCCGCATCGAGAGACGCGAGCCGCGCACGCGTCATGTGGAGCATCGCAACAGGCCCGTAACCGGATGCGGTGCGCGGCAGTACACCTTGTGCAGCGTCCACGTTCAGCGGCTCGGCCACGGGCGTGAGCTGAAGCCGGTGGCGGTGCTCAGAGCCGGCGCCGTCGCGCAGCAGCACGTCCACGACACCATCGGCGCCGGGGTGAAGCGGCACGACGACCGGGCCCGGGTAGTTGGTGGGCGCTGCGATCGACACCTCGCTGGGGCCGGAGCTTACGCGGACGGTGGTCGGCTGCGGCGACGCCGTGTCCAATCGAACCTGTATTTCCGTGCTGGCACCGCGGATGAAGGCGCCGCCCCAGACCAGGCTCACGGGCTCGGCGGCGGAGGCCGACATCGCGAGCCAGAGGCTCCCAACGAGTGCCCGCCGTGCGCCATGGACGCCCAGCCGCGTCCCGTGCCGCCCTGCGCGCCTCAGCATGGCGCCGCACTCATCGCGTAGGTGCCAATCAAGTGCCGTAGACGTGGTTCAGCGCGATGACGCTCCAGGCCGTGACCAGGTTGGGATCGCCTTCCCACCACCGGCTGGACAAGGAGTTGATCCAAGACCCATCCTCGCGTTGAAGCGACAGGAGCTTCTCCGCCAGATCGCGACGCCAATCGTGGGTGTTGCCCGCCGTGTCGGTGACCGTCGGCTCGCCGTAGGCCGCCATCGCCTTGGCGAAGGCGTTGTAATAATAAAAGAGACCTTGGCCCTCTTTGGCGTTTGGGTTGGCGTCGACGGTGTAGTTGGCCCTGATCCAGTCGTAGGCAGCCTGCACCCGCGGGTCGTTCTTGTCCACACCGGCGAAGAGCAGGCTCAGCAGGCCGGCGCTGGTCATGCCGCCGTAAGACTCACCGCCCCCGTGTGGGCTGTAGTTGGGCATATAGGCAAAGCCGCCGTCGTCCACGCTGACCTTTACGTCATTGGTCTCGCTGTTGTTCTGGCTACGGGAGACGAATACCAGGGCCTTCTCCCACACCGGGTCGTCCGGGTCGACATCCGACGCCTTCAGTGCCTCCAGCGCCATGTACATATTCGACAGGTCGGGGCGCTCGTCGCCACCATACCCGATGCCGCCGTAATACTTGTGCGAGCGCGCGTAGCCGTCTTCGTCGTCCAGTTGTAAGCCCTTGAGAAACCCTTGGGCATTGGCGATGACGGGCGTGTATTCGGCGTTACCGGTGGCCTTGAGTGCGGTGATCGCAACCGCGGTGTTGTAGTTGCGATTGTGGTTGGTTTCGCTGATGGAGCCGTCGTCCTGGACATGATCCAGCAGGTACGCAATCGAGCGGGCAATGAACGGGCCGTCCTCCTCCGTGGAGCCGCGCGGGCTCTGCAGATAGGCGCGCAGCACCAGTGCGGTGACGCCGACGGACTGCGACCAGGAGCCGTCGTCTGCCTGGGCTGCTCTCAGATAGCGCAGGCCGGCGTCAATGGCGCGCTCGATCTCGGATCTCAGCTCGGTGTCGAGTGCGGTCTCGTCCGCTGCGGGCTCGGTCGCTGAATCCGATCCGCTCACTGCCACGTCCTCGGCGAGGCCACAGAGGGGGGCAGCGGCAAGCATGAGCGTGATCAGGCCGGCAGTGATCGTCTTCATCGGGGAACCTCCGGATTCAGTCGTGGGTTTTTGGGGCTCGTCCAACGCCGGCGTGCCGCCTTGGCGAGCAGCATGCCGGTGCCTGCCCCGAGCCAGCCGAGCATCAGCACCGCCGGCGCCGGGTAGTCGTAGCGCAGGCTGCCTAGAGGCGAGTAGCGGTAAAACCAGTCCGCTCGCAAGTAGTCGAGCGCCATTGGGCTGGCAAGCAAGGTTAACGGGTTGAGGGCCACCAGGGCATTCACGAGACCCGGCACCCGGCTCGCGGCGTCGAGCCAGGGTGCGAGCCAGACGGGGCTTAGGGCCAACGCGGCGAGCCCCGTGACCAGGAGTCCGTGTACCGCTTCGCGGCCCTGCCGCGGGGCCAGCAGACAGGCCGCACCAAGGCCGAGCATCACCAGCGCTACTGTCAGCGCGCCCGTCGCCGCCGCAGCAGGCGGGGCGCCGTCGAGCAAGGCCAATACCAGTGCGAGCGCCAGCGCGCCTGCGAGCGCGCGTGCCAGCGCCGGCAGCGGTCGAGTGTGCCGGAGTGCAGGCGGCAGTTGCAGAAGCATGCCGGGCACGAGCGCGGCGAGCAAGGGTGCCATCGCCGCCAATGGCAGAGACAGCGACTCGCGCAGTGCGAGCCAGATTCCCAGCCCGGTGACGGTGGTTGCAAGCGCGGCGGTGCGCGTGCGGCGTATAAAGCTCCTAGCCGACGGTGTGTGCCCGCGCATAGTCCAGCAGCCGCTCGAATTGGCTCGGTAACGCGAGATCATCGCAGCCGAGCGGATTCTTGAAGAACGCGGCGAGATGGGACATCGGACCGTATTCACCGTGTCGGGCGGCGAGATCGGCGAAGCGTGCGAGATCCAACACCAGCGGTGCTGCGAGGATGGAATCACAGCCCTGCCAGGTGAACTGCATGGTCATCGGGACACCGAGGAAGCCCTGGAAGTGGATCAGGTCCCAGGCGGTCTTCCAATCCCCCAGGGACGGCACATAGTTGATGTCCACGCCGGCGTGGGGCGCATAGCCGAGGATGCGCTCGAGCACGTGCTCTTTATTGTGGATCTTGGCGCTGCGGTTCTGCGGGTGGTCCAGCGCGCGCCCGTCGGCGTTGCCCAGCAGGTTGACGCCCTCCCAGCTCAGCACGCGCAGATTGCGCGCAAGGAACATGGGCGCCAGTGCGGTCTTGACGAGGGTCTCGCCGGTTTTGCCGTCGTCGCCGGCGATGGGCACGCGGTAGCGGTCCGCCAGCTCGCGGACGCCGTCGTAGCCGGTGGACGGGTTGGGCGTGAAGTTGACGAAGGGGCAGCCTTCGGCCAGCGCGGCCATGGCGAACGCCATGCTCGGCGTGACTAGCTCCCGGCGGTCGGTGGCAACTAGCTCGGCCAAGCCGTCGGCGCTCTGCTGGGCCGGGTCCGCCGCCGCCGTCGGCCCGGCGGAGATCAGGTTGACCACCACGACGCGCTCCAGGCCGTGGCGCTCGCGAAAATCGCGCAATGCGCCGCGCAGGTGGGCCAGCGTATCGGCAAGCGGAGTGCCATCGCTGGTGGCGGTCCAGCCGAGCGCGCGGTCGCGCAGGATATCGGTCTCGATGGTGTCGAGGTCGGGGCGCAGCGCGTCGAGCAGCTCCCGACTCACCGTGCGCGAGCGGCGGTAGAGCGCCTCGGCCGTCTGCGGCAGCGAGGTGTAGCCGACGTCGACACCGCCGAAGTGCAGGGTGGAAAGCGAGCGCAGCCCCAATGCTGCAAACGGCGGAAGGCTGGTCACCAAGCCCAGGTCGTCGGCGAGGCCCTGGGCGATGGCTCGCGCGCCGACGATGGTGGTGGTGGCGATGTCGCCTCCGGCACCCGCGATCCAGATGCCGAGGCGCGGCCCCGAAGTCCCCGGTGTGTGCTCCGTGGAACCGGTCATATCATCCCGTGGCGGGTGCTGTCCTTTGCGTTTAGCGGTCGCGGCCGCGCGTGAATTAGGCGCCGCCGAGCCGCGATGGCCCGGCGACTGATCGGAGCGCTCCCGCAGCCATCGTCAAGCATGCAGACCGGTGGGGAGCCGCAGTCGCCCCGGCGTGCTCGGAGCGCCGACGCCGTGGAAGGGTGGCACGGCGACGGGCGGCGCGGCGCCGCAGGAGATGGCGGATGCGCTACCTTGAGACTAGGGCAAGCATGTCGGATGCCAAAAAGCCTCATCGCCTTGTCCCGAGACAACTCAGGGCGTTGCGTGCGCGCCTGTTGCTCGGGCGTGCTTGGGCTGGGCTGCTGATTGTACGCGATATCGACAGAGGGGCTCATGCTGTACATAAAACAGTCATTCGTTTGCCGCCGTTGGGTCTGTTCTGTCCAAGCCTGCCTTTTTCCGCAGCGTTGAGCGATGCAGCCCCAGCAAGCGAGACGCCGCGACCTGGTTATTGTCGCAGCGACGCAGAGCCTCGTGCACCAGTGTTCGCTCCACATGCTCCACGAGCATGCTGTACGCCGAGCCGCCGTGTTGGGATGGCGCCGCGAGCAATAGCGCGTCCAGCGCCGCGGCCGTGGACTGGGCAAGCGCTGTCAATGATGCGTCTGGGGTGGCCGCGTCGCCGCTGTCCCCCGGCGCCTGCTCCGGCTGCGCAAAGGCGAGATCGACGGCCGTGAGTATGGGCGTGGGGCTCAGCAGCAGCGAGCGGCGCAGCAGGTGCTCCAGCTCGCGGACGTTGCCGGGCCAGTGGTGGCGCCTGAGCGCGTCCAGAGCATCCGGCGCCAGTGTCGGCGCCGGGCGCTCCAGCTCCGCGGCGGCGCGGGCGAGGAAGTGCCGAGCCAGCAGCGGGAGATCCTCGAGGCGCTGTCGCAGGGGCGGAATGTGCAGGCTGATGGTGTTGAGCCGATGATAGAGATCCTCGCGGAAGCGTCCGGCGGTGACCTCCCGCGGCAGGTCGCGGTTGGTGGCCGCAAGGAGGCGGGCTTGCAGGCGCTGGGGCCGATGCTCGCCGACGGGCTCGAAGCAGCGCTCCTGCAGCACCCGCAGTAGCTTCACCTGAAGGGGCGGGGGCAGCTCGCCCACCTCGTCCAGGAGCAGGGTGCCGGCACCCGCGGCGGCCAGCTTGCCGCTTCGCGCCTCGACGGCGCCGGTGAAGGCGCCGCGGACATGGCCGAACAGCTCGCTCTCCAGCAGCTCAGCGGGAATGGCGGCGCAGTTGACGGCGACAAAGGGCTGCTCGCGTCGGCGGCCGTGGCGGTGCAGACCGCGGGCGACGAGCTCCTTGCCCACGCCGCTCTCGCCGTGGATCAGCACCGGCATGTCGTTGTCCGTGAGCAGCGCCATGAGCTTGAAAAGCTGCTGCATCGCGGGCCCCTGCCCGACGAGGTCGAGCTTCGCGGTCTCGTCGTCGGCGGCATCCCCCTGTGCTGCGCTGGCATCCGCCGGAGACGCTTGTGCCGCGCGCAGGGCGCGATCGAGCACCGCGCGCAGGCGCTCCAGCTCGATGGGCTTCCCGAGGTAGTCGAAGGCGCCGTTGCGTATGGCCGCGAGCGCCGTCTCCACCGTGCCGTAGGCGGTCATGACTACCACCGGCAGGTTTGGCGCCAGCTCGCGCAGCCGGGCCAGCGCTTCGAGGCCGCCCAGTCCGGGCATGCGCACGTCGAGGAAGGCGACGTCTGGGGCCTCGCGGCTCACCAGCTCCAACGCCTGATTGCCGTCCGCGGCCACTAGCGCCCGGTGACCCGCGCGCTCCAGCATGGTGCTGAAGACCCGGCAGATGGCAGGCTCGTCGTCGGCGATCAGGACGCTTGCCACGTCGCTTCCTCTTGGTGATGCGGGGCGGCCCTCGGCAGACGCAGCCGCAGGCAGGCACCGCCAAGCTCGCTCTCGCAGGTGGCGAGCCGGGCGCCCATGCGCTCGGCGAGCTCCAGGGACAGCCGCAGGCCGACCCGACCGCCGGCACCGAGGGTATCGCGGTCTCCGGCGATAAGGGCCGCGGCGAGCGCATCCGGCAGACCTGAACCGTCATCGGAGATGCTCACGAACACCGCTGCGCTATGAGCGGGCCCGGTTGCGATGGTAACCCGGCCGCCGCGGCCGAGGGCGTCCCGCGCGTTGACGAGAAGGTTGGTGAGTATCTGTTTACAGCCATCCACGTCCATGACCGCCGGCGGCAGTGTGGGCGCGAGATCGACGGCCAGGGTGATGCCGGCATGCGCCAGCTGCGGCTCGAACAACCTCGCCACGTCCCCCGCCACGGCGTTGAGGTCGGCGGCGGCGATGTGCAGGCGCCGCGGGCGCGCCTGCTCCAGCAAGCCCCCCAGCAGGAGCTCCAGCCGTCGGATCTCGGCGACGAGGTCCACGGCATCGGGCTCCTGCCCTCCCGGCCCCGACTCGGCGCGGAGCTGCAGCTGTAGCTTGATGGCCGTGAGCGGGTTGCGCACCTCGTGCGCGACCCGAGCTGCCATGGCGCCGAGCCCGGCGAGCTTCGCTTGCTCGGCCGCGCGTCGTTCATAGGCATCGAGGCGTGCGACCATCTCGTTGAGGCTGCATGTCAGCGAGCGCAGCTCCGGCGGCCCGAGGGCGCGCATCCGCACGGACCGGTTGCCATCGGCGATGCGTCTGGCCATCGTCGACAACTGCGCAAGCGACCGGGCAATGCTGTCAGTGAGTGCCGTGGCCACCGCCAGGAGCAGCGCGATCGACACCAGGGCGGCCAGCGCGAGCCACTGTGCCGCCCGGTAAATCGCGGCCTCCAGATCCGCCAGACTGTTGATCACGGCGACATGATCGGCGCCGTGTGCCAGTCCGGGCGGCAGTGGTCTCAGCGCGACCAGGTGCGGTGCGCCGTTGATGCGCAGGTTGAGTGTCCCGTCTGCATGGGGCGTAGCCATCGGCCGCGCCGGGGCTTCAGGCGCCCGCGCCGGACTCGGCAGCGCGGGCAGCCACTGCGGAAGCGATGCCGGCGCCCGACTGTCGAGCAGCAGGATCTGGGCGTCCACCAAGGCCCCGAGGCGCGTCAGCAGCTCGGGCGTCAGGGGCAGTTGACCGCCGGCAAGCTGTTCTGCGGTGGCGACGACGAGCGCCTGTTGGCGCAGGCGCAGCGCACGGCCGACGAGCTCCGACGCAGCCCACCAGCCCAGCAACGACGCCAGCACGAAGACCAGCGTCAATGGCAACAGGAGCCGCTGGCGCATATCGAGCCGTCGCCACAGGGTCTGACCGGCACGGACCGGGCGTTTTACGGATCGAGGGACACCTGCCATAGGGTGGGCACGGTGCCGTAACGAGGGGGTTTCGCGCAATGTTTACAACGCGAGCGCGCGTGCTCCAACTCGCGGCCGGCGCGGAGTCGCGACGATTCGACGCCGAGGGAGCGTTTCGGAAAATTTTACACCCTCGGCTTGTCGAGGTTGCTTTCGCCGCTTCTTCCAATGCCTATAGCTTATTGAAAAATATTGTTTAAAGGGAGCTTGATCCGCGTAGTCCGGGGTCCGCCTCACCGCAGCGGTTGTGACAGTGGCGGCTAGCTGACCGGTGTACTCAAAAGGGTCTTGTAAAACAATGCTTTAAGACGCCGCCTTAGCCGCTTGGGCAAGCACCATTGTCAAGTTTCTTTACAAAAATTCGCAGTTTTTTCCGGGGGCAGTTTGACAGGTGGGGCACGACCTTGCGCAAGGTACTAAGAGTAAGGAATTTTTTTTCTGTGGCGTAAGTATGGCCTCATTCTTGCTTAAAAGATGCAATCCTCGCGGTCGTTACAAACCACCGAAAGCAGCCGGCATCTTCTCAACGATGCCCGCATGAACGTCCATCCTCCCGAGCACGGAGTATCCAGACACATGGAGACGAAACAACTCACCCTCGCGGCCTACCTCTGCGCCGGCGCAGCGGCTCCGGGCCTCGCCGGCGCCGCTGACATCGGTCTGTTCGAGTGGGCCTTCAACGTCGACGGCACCGTCTACGGCAACGGCTTCACGACCCCCGATGCCATTACCGACGTGCCGGGGCTCGACTCCACCAGCTTCGACGAGACCACCGGTCTGGGCAGGCTGGTCTACCAAAACTCCACCATCGGCGATCACTTCTTCGGGGGCTACTTCGATCTCGAGATCGATGTCGCTGATAACGGCTTCAGTAACGAGAATGGCAGTACCGCCGGCGCAGCCGCCGCTGGGCAGAGCTGGGAAATGGACGAGCCGTTCAACGGGGACATTTTTACGAATTTCCAGGCCAACACCCTGGACAATACCAGCAGCGTCGATACGACCAGCTTCCCGATCGGCACCGACGTCGCCATGGCGACCATTTACGCCTACTCGCTGCTCGACAACCAGGTGGCCACGATCACTATCGACATTGCCGAGTCGCTCAACACCAGCGGCCTCGCGCTGATCCAGACGGATTTCGGCAGCGGCGGCACCGTGGAGCTCGCCGCCGATCTGGACATCCGCACCCAGGGTGTGCCGGCGCCGGCGACGCTGGTCCTGCTCGCCTTTGGGCTCTTCGGACTGCATCGGACCGCGGCGCAGCGCCGCGCCTGAGGCAACAGCGGGCGCCCGTGACCCGCTGCGACAGCATCGCTTCGGTCGTGGGGACCGTGTGGTGCGACGTCTCAAACTCTGGAAGGGGAAACACCAATGACCATCGCTAGCAAATCCCGCCTGTGGCGCGGGCTGCTCGGCGCCGCCGCAGCGGCAACGCTGCTTGCAGGCACCGAAGTTGCCTTGGCGGTCACGCCCGTCGTCAAGGCCGTGCCCTTCGTGCCGGCCAATCCGTTGTCGCCGCACACGGCCCTGTCCGGTGAGCCGACGCGGCTCAAAGGCACCTCCAGCATCGGCCAGGGTGATGCCGGTGTCGTCGGCACGGTCAGCTGGCTCTGGGACACCGGCGGCGGCAATCCCGGGCAGTGCTCGGGCACCGTCAGCAGCACCACCAAGTACGCCATCGAGTGCGCGGTGACCTACACCGGCACGCCGGGGCAGCTCTTCACCGGCACGCTGACGGTGACGGACGACGCAACTGGTGATTCAGCGACGGTCAACTATTTTACACAGATCCAAGCGCCTTCCCTCGGTGTCGACGTGAACATCGCCATTGACGAGGGCCTGTGGTACCTGCACAAGCGGATGAGCCGTAGCACCTGCTCCACCAATGCCGCCGAGCCCTGCGGCAGCTGGCAGGGTGTCGCCCTTCCGAGCACGAGCACCACCGAAAACGCCATCGACCCAGCAAACGTGACCGCCTTCCTCGTGAATGGCCACTCAGAAGCTGGAGCCGCGACCAACCCCTACACGGAAACCGTTGAGCGGGGCATCAATACCACTCTGGAGCAGCTTTCGGCGGAAACCCTGTCTAGTCAGACTGCGACAGTCGGAACCTTTGACCCGGATGTCAACGGCAACGGGATCGGCCTGCAGGGAGACACCTCTGATCCGCCCTACCAGGGCGGCTTGTTTATTGACGCGATCGTCGCCACAGGTACACCGGCGAAGACCGCCGACGCAGGCTCCACGGCGGCCTCCGGCACTGAGGCCAGCATCGTGCAGGGTCGCACCTATGCCGACATCGTGCAGGACATGGTCGACGCCTACTCCTGGGGGCAATCCGAAGCAGGCGGCGGATGGCGCTACAACTGGTATGACAACGGCGGGGGCACCACGACCGACAACTCGACGAACCAGTGGGCGGCGATTGGTCTGATTGCCGCTGAGCGGGAGTTCGGCAGTGTCGTTCCGCCCGAAGTCAAGGCGATGAATCAGATTTCCTTGACCAATACGCAGCAGACGAGCGGCGTGTTCGGGTATACCAGCAGTAGCCCCCTTTGGGGCCCTTATGCGACGACGCCGTCGGGCATGGTCCAGTTGGCCTGGCAGGGGATCGGGCGTGGCGACGACCAATGGGATCGGTCGGAGAATTACATTCGCGACAACTTCTGCAACACCGGCGGTGCCCGGAGCGCCATCAAGGACTACTACTACGGCCTGTTTTCGTTCACCAAGTCGATGCTCCTGCACGACAGCAGCAGCAGCGCACCCACGAGCCTCGATTGCTTGGTCAACACCGGCAGTACCAATCCCTTGGACTGGTACGGAGCGGAGTCCGGTCAGCCGGACACGCTCTGCAACCCCGGTACGACAGCCCCGTGCGACGGCGTGGCCCGCGAGATCGTCGACAGCCAAAACGGCAGCGGTGCCGGGGCGTCCTGGGGTGCCTGGCCCAATGGCAATCAATTCTCCAGCACTCAGTATCCGTTCACGAGCACCTGGGCCATCATCATGCTGAACCGCACGGTGTTCTCGTCCGGCGAGCCTGTGGCGGTGTGCGGCCTGCGTCCGAATCCCTCCATCGCCGGGCAGCCGGTGACCCTGGACGGCACCAATTCCTTCCACCAGGACGCGAGCAAGAGCATCATTTCCTGGGAATGGGACACCGATAACGACGGCGTCTTCGACGAGACCGGCGCCGTGGTCCCCGACGTGAGCTTCCCGGCGGCCGTCGGCGTGTATCCCGTCACGCTGCGGGTCACCGACGACAGTGATCCGGCAGACACCGCGAGCACGGTCTGCAACGTCACCGTGGACACGCCGCCGTTGGCGCCGACCGCGGATGCCAACGGACCCTATGTGTTCTGCCTCGGTCAGAACTTCTTCCTGGATGGCACCGGCTCAAAGAATCCGGACGATGGCGAGGCCGAGACCGATCCGCCGCCCGGAGGATGCCCGAACGGCGACAGTATTACCGCGTATGACTGGGACCTCGACGGTGATAACCAATTCGATGACGCCAGCGGCGCACAGGCCGAGGTCACAGGCTTCTACACCACGCCGGGCGCCTTCAACGCGTCACTGCGGGTCCAGGACGACAGTGCCGCCTGCTTCCCGACGGTGGCGGACGAGAACCTGACCGGCTTCGATATCGGTGAGGCCAACGTCTTTGCCCTCGGGGCTCAGGAGTGCGAGTGCATCAGCGATCTGTTCATTCGCAGCAATTCGCGAGCCATTTCGCTCAACTGGGCGGCGTCCAACAACCCGGAGACGGACTCCTACAACGTCTACCGCGGGACCATTAACGGCGGCCCGTACAACCTGATCGGCAACACACCGACGCCTGGCTATGCCGACTCCGCGGTGGCGGCCGGTACGACCTACTACTACATCGTACGGCCGATCCGGATCGATACTTCCGAGATTTGTCAGTCCAACGAGGGCAGCGGACAGCTGCAGGCGCGGCGCAGCCGCAGGTAAGGCGGACGGCCCTCCGGTCGATGCAGTGCATCGGCCGCGAGGGGCGTTTCCGGCTGGAAGAGTCGACGGCCCGCCTGCGCGGGCCGTTTTTACTTCGGAGAGAACGCATGAACAGGCATGCTTTCGCGCTGGCTGCGGCCCTGCTGCCAGGCTCGATGCTGCCGGTGGCCGCCGCGGACTTTCGAGTCACGGCGGTCTACGGCAGCGGCGAGCGGCTCGGGGCGCTGGTGGAGCTGGAAGGCGAGATCAAGTCCATACGCGCCGGGGACATCGTCGGCGGCACAGCGATCGCCGCCGTGGTTCCTGAAGGGGTCGAGGTAGAGCACGACGGCGAGCGCCTGCTTGTGCCGCTCGGCGGCGGCAGCGCCACCCGTATCCCGCGGACGGCGCTGGCACGGACCGCGCAAGTCAGGCTGGCGCCTCTGGAAGAGCTGGTGCCGGCGCTGAAAGCGGTGGAGCAATCCCTGCAGGAGGTCTCGGAAGGCCCCGCCGCGCATGCGGCCGTCGCCCAGGCTCTGGGGCTACCGGAGCAGGCACGGATCGTCGCCATCCGCCGGCAGGACTTCGACGGCCCAAAGGAGGCGTTGCGCAAGATCCGAAAGGCCTTGGCGCGCCGCGACTGGCCGCAGATCACGGTCGAAAACGTCGAGGGCCTGCACGAGGTCTACATCGAGCCCGCCGATGCCGGCGGCCCGATGCCTTAGAAGCCGTTAGTGGCTGTTTGCGGCTGCCCGTCGGGCATGGCTCAGCCGCTGCCCTGGTGTTCCACACGGCGCCAGATCAGCCAGCCGAGGGCGGGAACGGCCAAGGGTATGGCGAGACCCGGGCCGGCGAGCCCCGTGGGGAGAAAGGCGGCACCGCTGGCTGTAAGCGCGCCCGCGTAGACGAGATTGCCCGCTGCGCAGACCGCTAGGAAGACCGGCAGCGATAATCGCTCCGCACCCGCCGTGACGGTGACCGCCTCTGCCAGCACCGGCACCGGGCGGCTCAGCAGAAGCAGCGCCAGCGTTGGCGCCTGCGGCAGACGCTCGCCGAGCCGACCCAGCAGCAGCCGGCCGACACCATAGCCGACGAGGGCCCCGAGCATCAGCCCGCTCCAAGCCCAAAACAGCCCCGGGACGAAGCCGAGCCGCGCGCCGAGCAGGGTACCAATGATGCTCGAGGGCACCGGCAGCAGCACGTCGGCCGCCAGCAGGCCGCCGCCGATGAGACCGAATACCAGGGCGTCGTCGCCCGCTGCGGAGAGCCACTGCTCGCCGGGCAGCTCGCCGATGACGACGAAGGGGATGACCGGAATCAGGAGCGCGACGGCGATGACCAACGCGGCGCGAGCGCGGGGCGGCATTGGTCAGTCCCGACGGCCCCAGCCCGTCACCTGGGTGACTGGAATCGTCTCGATATCGACGAGACCGGCGAACGGCGCTTGAATGCGCTCCAGCAGCGCCGGGTCGTCCGTCTCCAATAACGCGAAGGTGCGCGAGCGATCATCTGCCGCCCAGTCGCCCACCAGACGCACGCCGGTTGGAATATTGTCGTAAAAGGACTGCGCCAGGCGGGCAAGCTCTTCATACTGCGCCGGCGACAGGTCGGGACGGGTGCGGTTGATCAACATGTACAACAAGGCTGGTCTCCGGTTGGGGGTTGGCGCTGGCACGAAGTCCCCGATGATATAGCATTGGCGTCGGTCCGATCCGCCCCAGCCGCCTTGCGAGCGGCCGGCTTATTCCCACGCCTGATGGAGCCGTGATGACGCCTGAGACCCTTCCCGAATCGGCGCGCCTGAAGATCGAGCTGATGTTCGACGGCGTACGTTGGAGCGAGAGCCTCGGCGCTGCCGCCGAGCACGCCTTCCCCAACTTCTATCCGTACCGCTTCTCACCGGAGGAGCAGCGCGAGACCGGCCGTGACAAAGCGACCATCCCCTACCTGATGACGCTGTCCGACGAAACGCTGATCCGGGTCAAGGGCACTGCCGGTGCCCCCTGGCAGGTGGTCGGCGACCGAGAGCAGGGCTACCGGCTGCGCCATGACGACGGTCGCGATCTGGCCATCGACTTTGCGCCGCTGCCCGCTTGGATGCAGGCCACGACCGATGACGGTCTGCCGTTGGCCCAGGCGGGCGTGAGCCTGCACGGGGACATGGCCGTCATCAATATCGCGCCCGGATGCGAGTTCTTTTTGCACCGAGGTGACGAAGGAGATTCGCTACGCTGCACCTTCTGCGCCTACGGGGCGCCGAACGAGCGGGTCAAGCACTATGATCAGCGCATCGGCGAGTCTGCTCTGTCGCCACGGGCGGTAGCGCGCATGCAGCAGGCGCTGGCTGCGGCACTGGCCGAAGGTGGTGTCCGCCATCTCTACCTCGTGGGCGGCTCCATGTCCGACTGGGACCAGGAAGGCGCGCGGTTCGTTGAGCTCGCCCGTGCCGTGCAGGCCGTCAATGATCACCGCGTGCCAGTGGCCTGTGGCTCCGGCGCACTGCCGGACGCACGTCTGGACGAGCTCCACGGTGAGGGTCTCGTGGACCAGGTCTGCTTCAATCTGGAGGTCTGGTCCGAGGCCCTGTTCGCGCGGGTTTGCCCCGGCAAAGAGCGCTTTGTGGGCTATGGGAACTGGCTACGCGCGCTGGAGCAGGCGGTCACTCGCTTCGGCGCCGGTAACGTCTACACCGCCATGGTTGCCGGTATCGAGCTGGAGCCTGAGCACGGCATGGACTGGGAGCAGGCTGCGGCGCTTGCCGTGCGGGGCGCCGGGGACCTTTGCGCGCGCGGGGCCATTCCGGTCTATTCCCTCTATTGGCCGACCGGTGGCCGCGATCATCCGGATTATTTCAGCCGACTGCTGCACTATTTCGAGGCGCTGAATCTCGGCTATGCGCGCATCCGCCGCGAGCAGGGCGTGCGGATCTCGGAGCGGTTCCTGACCCATCGCGCCGCGTACATGCAGCTGGAGTGCGATATCGACCGCGCGGAGGCGAGCCATGTCTGAGGCAGAGCGGGTGGCCGCCAGCCCGGATCCGGCGCCACTGCTGGCGCTTTCCACCGCCCATTGGGGCGCGCAAACACTGCTCACGGCGAATCGTCTGGGGCTGTTCGCGCTGCTCGACGAGGGCCCCCGCACCGCGGAGTCCGTTGCTGCCGCGCTCGGCACCGACGCGCGCGCCACGCATCTGTTGCTGAACGCCTGTGCAGCTTTGGGGCTGCTCGGTAACCGCGGCGGGCTGTTCGGCGTGAGCCCACTGGCGGAAGCCTACCTCGTGCCGGGCCGGCCCGGCTATTTGGGCGATGCGCTTCGCTACAACGACGACCTCTATGCAGCCTGGGGGCACTTGGCGGAGGCGGTCAGGACAGGTCGTCCGGCGGTGCCGGCGGCCCGCTACACCGGCGACGATTCGGCGCAGACCCGACACTTCGTCTATGGCATGCATAACCGTGCGCTGGGCATCGGCCGAGCGCTGGTCGGGCTGGTGGATCTATCTGGGCGGCAGCGACTTCTGGATATCGGCGGCGGCCCCGGCACCTATTCCGCGCTCTTTGCGCAACAGCACCCGGATCTCTCGGCGACGGTCGTGGATCTGCCCGGCGTCGCTGCCGTGGGCGCCGAGATCATCGCCGAGATGGGCGTCGCCGAGCGCGTGCGCCACGTTCCGGGGGACTACAGGGTCGCGGATCTTCCCGGTGCCCAGGACGCGGTGCTGATCTCCGGTGTCTTCCACCGCGAGACAGCAGCATACTGTCGGGATCTCATCGAGCGTGCGCGGGAGGCGCTGGTGCCCGGTGGGCTGTTGGTGATCAGTGATGTGTTCACCGACGCCGGCGGTGCCGAGCCCCCCTTCGCGACGCTCTTCGGGCTAAATATGCTGCTCACCGCCGACGACGGTGGTGTGCACGCCGATGCCGACGTTGCCGCGTGGATGACCGATGCCGGTTTTCGGGACGTGCAGGGCCAACCCTTCCCGACGCCGCTGCCGCATCGGATCGTACAGGGGGTTCGGGGCTGATGCGCAGCCTATTGTTGCCCCTGCTGGCGGCTTCTTTGATGCCGTGGTCATGGCCTCTGGCCGCTCAGGAGACCGCCGCTAGCGCCGGTCCGGAGGGCAGCAGCCAGCTCGGTACTATCGAGCTCGACAGGGCGGAGCGGACTTTCGCTGTGCCCGGGCGCTTCCTGGTGTCCGCCGAGCCGCCGAAGTCCGATGCGGACGTGCCCCCGGCACCCGGCGACGACTTGCTGGAGTATCTCGCCGTCAAGCGCGATGGCTACAAGGCCTATGAGGCTCTGATCGAGCTGGATACCAACGCAGCAGCCTTCAACCTCGCGTGCATCCTGATTGGCTTCGATGCGGACCGCGCAACTCTGCCGGAGTATCACTTCGACCCGACCCCGCTTGAGGGCGATGCAGCCGAGCTGCGGGTGGAATGGGAGCAGGACGGCCAGTGGCGCAGGGTGCCGCCGGCTCGCTTGATTCTGGTGGAAGGCGAGCCCGTCGATGATCACGATTGGGTTTACACCGGCTCGACATTCATCGGCCCCGGCGACTATCTCGCCGAGCGCACGGGAGCCCTGATCGGCTTCGTGCACGACCGCGACAGCATCATCGAGCATCGGCGAGGTATCGGGTTGGGTGCACCGCACCCGCCGCGAGTGAACCGGGCGCTGCTGCCGCCGGATGGCACCCCCATCCGCGTCGTGGTGCGCAATCTCGGCCCCGGCGAACAGGACGCAGCTGCCGCACCTGACCCTTGAGGCGGCCGAAACTCGAGGGACCGATGGTGCCCCGTCGGCGTCAGTCCCTCACCGGGAGCCCGCTCGGCACTTGCCCGGGCACAAGGCTTTGGGCGTCGGACAGCGTGGCATCCGTGAGGGCACCTAGGAACGCGAGCAAGTCCGCGACCTCGCCGTCGGTCAGCCGGACCGGTCGTTGTTCGACACGCCGGGCAATAGCGTCGCGGCGTGCATGGGAGCGCATGACGGTGAGATCGGTGCCAGCCAGGTCCGCCCGCGCCGGTGCCAGCGGCGCCGGCGAGTAGTGGCGCAGCCCTGCGACCGGGTCCAAATGATGACGCAACAGGTTCCTCAGCGAATCGAAGCCGCCGGCGTGTCCCCAGGGACCGGTGAGCATGACGTTACGCAGGGAAGGCGTGCGGAAGCGATACCGATCCGCCGGATCGCCGGTGACGTTTTCGCGGCCGAAGTCGTCGAGCCCGTCAAAGCCGTTGCCTTTTCCCTGTCCGAGCTGGGGCATGCCTACCGCATGGAAGCGGTGATCGGTCAGCAGCGGGCCGCTGTGGCAGCGATGGCAGCCGGCATCGCCGTAGAACAGGTTCAATCCGCGCTGCTCGGCTTCGCTCAGTGCGGTCCGGTCGCCTCGCAGCCAGCTATCGAAGGGGGCGTTGTCACTGCGCCAAGTGGCGGCCTGGAATGCCGCCAAGGCGTTGGCGGCATCCACGAAGCCGATGTCATCGGCCGCATCGATGTGGGGGAAGACATCGATGAAATAATCCGTGTACCCGTTGGCGGGGTTTTGGAGGCGCGCCGTGAGGAGCGCCCAGGCGCGTTGAAAGTCCCCGGCTGCGACTGCCTCGGCGATGGCGTTCTCTCCCTCTTGACCGGCCATCTCCAAGGGTGCCAGCACCGGGAACATGGCCTGTGCCGCCAAGACGTTGCGCAGACCTCCCGGCAGCGCCGAGCCGGCCGGAGTGAGGAAGCGAGCCGGGTCCTGCGGATGCACCTCCACCCGCCCGTCATGGAACATGCGCTTATAGCTGCGCGCACCGACATTGAACAGGGGAGTCGCGTTTCGGCCGACGCGCGCGGGCACCCGATCTGCGCCCAGTCCTGGGGTGCGCTCCAGTGCCGGACCGCGTCCACCCTCGCCAATGGACAAGGCGAGGCCATCCCCGGTGGCAGCATCCGGATGGTGGCAGGTGGCGCATGCGATGTTCCGGTTCCCGCTCAGGAGCTTATCGAAGAAGAGCAGCCGCCCGAGCGCCACCTCTGCCGGCGGGGGCGCGCCGTCGGCGTGGAAGTCCGTGTCGGTCAGTGGCGCTGGCACAGGTGCTGCGCCCTGGCACGTGCCGGTGGCCAATACGACGATGCTGAGGAGGCTACGAATGCTCACGGCCGCTGAACGGGATCGCCAGTGCGTGCGCTTCCACGCTGTTTCTGCGCGGATGATACCTCGGCGCATCGGCGCCGGTCAGCGTTTTGGCCCCACCATCCTCGGTCTCGTGCTGCTCATGGCCGCCGCTATGGGCTGCGCCGAGTCTGGATCGAGCACGGTGCCGGATCTCGGTCAGCGACGCGGTAGCCCCGGACCTGGCCAGATCGAGCGGGCCGTGGAATTGCGGGCGCGCGAGCGAGCCCTGTGGCCGGGCGAGGTGGCGCTCGCGCGCATCGAGGAGACCTTGGCGCAGTGGTTCGGTTCGCTCCGCAGCCGTGCGCTCCCGGACGCGCTTGCTCGGGCTCTATTGACGCCGGCGGCGCAGGGCGAAGCGCCGACGTCACCGCGCCACGGCGCCGACGGTGCGCTGCAAACGCGTGTGTTCGATGTAAAGACCGTCACTGGACGAGAGGCCATCGCCGCTGCTTGGACCGGCTACATGCAAGGCTTCGATGACGTCACGCGCACCGAGCACCACGTGTCGGCGTTGGCGCTCGAAGCCGGCCAGGCGCAACAGGGCGCGGAGCTCAGTGTCGTGTTCCGGATCACCGGTCAGCGCGGTGGGGACTTGCGCCAGGACCAAGGTCGGCTGGCACTCAAGCTGGCCGCGGAGACGCGCGCTGCTTGGCGCATTACCGGGTTGCGCTTGACGTCGCTGCGCGGGGTCAGCGGGCAGCCGGCGTTCGTTGCTCGGCAATTGCCTGTGCGGCGAGTCGATGGGCAGCCGCAGGGGGCCGCACTCTTTGTCGCGTATTTCGCCGAGGGCGCGTCCATCGTCGACCTGAATCGCGATGAGGCACCGGATCTTATCCTCGGGAACCGGGATGGCCCTGCCTCGGTACTGCTGAACGACGGCCGGGGTGGCTTTACGGAGGCCGGAGCGAGGCTCGGGCTCGGCGACATTGCTGGACTGCGTAGCGCCTACGGACTCGATTGGGACAACGATGGTGACGCCGATCTCTTGTTGGTGACGCAATTCGGGCTCCGCCTGCTCGAGCATCGAGCGGAAGGCTTCGCGGACGTCTCGGCTCGCTCCGGTTTCGACCACATTCGCGTCGACGGCCTGACGTCGGCGGCGATCGCGGATTACGACGGCGATGGCCTGCTGGACTTCTATGTGTGCGGCTATGGAGATCCAGCCCGCTCACCAATTTTCGATTATTTCGACAGCCGCTCCGGGTACTTCAACAAGCTGTTTCGCAACCAGGGCGGCGGTCGCTTCGAGGACACGACCGCGGCCGCCGGACTCGCTGAGGACAACCGACGCTGGTCCTTCGCAGCATTGTGGCTGGACCTTGACGAGGATCGGCGTCCGGATCTCTACGTGGTCAACGACTATGGACCCAATCAGCTCTACCGCAATCGCGCTGACGGCGGCTTTGAGGACGTCGGTGCTGCGAGCGGTGCGGGTGATCTCGGGAACGGTATGAGTGTGAGCAGCGGCGACCTGGACGGCGACGGGCGCATCGATCTGTTCGTCTCGAACATGCACAGTTGGGCTGGGCGACGCATACTCCATCAGAGCGATCTACCCGAGGCGAGGCGGCGTACCGTGAAGCACTTCCTGCGTGGCAACTCGCTGCTGTTGGCAAAGGGCGACAGCCGGTTCGAGCGCGTGTCGGGCCCGTTCGATGACGCTAAGTGGGCTTGGGGTAATCGTCTGTTCGACTACGATAACGACGGCGACCTGGACCTATACGTCGTGAACGGCATGTTGACCAATTTACGCACGGCGGACCTCGATCCGCACTTCTGGCGCAACATCTTGATCCCAGTAGCGCAGCAGGATCCGTCCTATGCGCTGGGCTCGGCAGTGCTCGCAGACCGACTGCAGACCTACGCGCATTCCTTTGCCGGGCATGAGCGCAACCGTTTCTTTCACAACCTGGGAGGAGGACGCTTCGCGGACGCGGCAGCCGTTTCGGGTCTGGACCTGGTTCAGGACGGGCGTGCGGTGGTGAGCGGCGATCTCGACGCCGACGGAGATCTCGACTTGGTGGTGGCCAACCGCAATGCCCCTCGGGCGGTCCTGCTGGAGAATGTGGCGGACCCACCAGGGCATTGGCTTGCGGTAGATCTCGAGGGCCGAGCGTCCAACCGCCAGGGGGTCGGTACCTGGTTGCGGCTCAGGTGTGCAGATGGTCGCACCCAGGTGCGCTACAGTCAGATCGGCAGCGGTTATGTGAGCCAGAGCCACGGGAGCCAATGGTTCGGGCTCGGCGACTGCGAACAGGTGGAGCGGCTCGTCCTGGATTGGCCGTCGGGAGCACGGCAGGTGCTCAGCGACTTGGGCGCGGATCGGCGCATTCGCGTGGTGGAAGGCGTTGAAGGGGCGCAGGCCGTGAGCATGGGCGGCGACGATGACGCCGCACCGCTTCCATAAGACTCAGCGCCTCGGCGTACCCGCACAAGCCGCTCGGGCGCCGAGTGCGCATGCCCGCGACGAAAACGCCTCCGCGCGCCTTGGGCTGGCGCCGACGCCCGCCGCGCTGCGGTAGACCTCTGCAGGACCTGACAACCGACGGCGTCGCCGGCCGCGCCGCAAGCTCGCTCATCGGGTGTGAAACCTCTGCATGCCCAGCTGTGGTGGGCTTATACCCTTGGTGCTCGGCAGCGCTGCGTCAGAGACTCGCGATCTTGGTGTGCTGCGCCACTAGCTGGGCCAGGGCCGCGCCTTGCTCGGTGAGGCGCTCGCGCTCTTTCTGCACCACCGCCGCCGGTGCCTTGTCGACGAAGTTGGGGTTGGCGAGCTTGCCCTCGATGCGCGCGATGTCGGCGCGCAGCTTGGCGATCTCCTTGTCCAGGCGCTTGAGCTCGGCGTCTTTGTCGATGAGGCCGGCCATGGGGATCAGGAGCTTCATGTCGCCCACCAGGGCGATGGCGGACTCGGGGGCCTCGGCTTCGTCCTCCAGCACGGTGATGGACTCGGTCTTAGCCAGGAAGTCCAGGTACGGGCGGGCGTGCTCGATCCAGGCCCGGTCCTGCGCGCCGGCATTGGTCACCAGCACCGGCAGGGACTTGCCGGGCGCGATGTTCATCTCGCCCTTGATACGGCGCACGCCGAGGATGAACTGCTGGACCCACTCCATCTCGGCGACGGCCGCCGGGTCGTCCACGGCGGCATCGGCGACCGGGTAGGGCGCGAGCATGATGGTCTCGCCGTCGTAGCCCGCGGGGCTGGGGGCCAGGGGCTTGACCTTCTGCCAGATCTCTTCGGTGATGAAGGGCAGGAAGGGATGGGCCAGGCGCAGCAGGGTCTCCAGCGTCTGCACCAGGGTGCGGCGGGTGCCGCGCTTGGCGGCGTCACTGGCGTGCTCGCCCGTCAGCACCGGCTTGGCCAGCTCCAGGTACCAGTCGCAGAGCTCGCTCCAGGTGAACTCGTAGATGGCCTGGGCGGCGAGGTCGAAGCGGTAGGCGTCGATGGCGGTGCGCACCTGGGCGATGGCGCGGTGCAGGCGGGCGCGGATCCAGCGGTCGGCGGCGGAGAGCTCGATGTCGCCGGCGTCGGTGGGAGCGGCATCCTTGCCGCGATGATCGAGCACGTCGACAGCGTCATCCCCGCCGGAAGTCGCTCCCACGTTCATGAGCACGTAGCGGGAGGCATTCCAGAGCTTGTTGCAGAAGTTGCGGTAGCCCTCGATGCGGCCCAGGTCGAATTTGATGTCGCGGCCGGTGGTGGCCAGCGCCGCGAAGGTGAAGCGCAGCGCATCGGTGCCGTAGGCGGGGATGCCGTCCGGGAACTCCTTGCGCGTCGCCTGGGCGATCTTCTCGGCGAGGTGCGGCTGCATCATGCCCTTGGTGCGCTTGTCCACCAACGGCTCCAGCTCGATGCCGTCGATGAGGTCGATGGGGTCCAGCACATTGCCCTTGGACTTGGACATCTTGTTGCCCTGGGCGTCGCGCACCAGCCCGTGGATGTAGACGTCGCGGAAGGGCACGTCGTCCATGAACTTGAGCCCCATCATGATCATCCGCGCGACCCAGAAGAAGATGATGTCGAAGCCGGTGATGAGCACCGAGGTGGGGTAGAAGGTCTGGAGCCGGTCCGTCTGCTCCGGCCAGCCCAGGGTGCTGAAGGGCCAGAGCGCCGAGCTGAACCAGGTGTCCAGCACGTCCGGGTCCTGCTCCAGTGCAAAGTCCGCGGGCAGGGCGTGCTTGTCGCGGACCTCCTGCTCCGAGCGGCCGACGTAGACATTGCCCTCGGCGTCGTACCAGGCCGGGATGCGGTGGCCCCACCAGATCTGGCGGCTGATGCACCAGTCCTGGATGTTGCGCATCCATTCAAAATAGGTGTTCTTCCAGTTGTCCGGCACGAAGCGGATGCGCCCGTCCTCGACGGCGGCCACGGCCGGCTCCGCGAGCGGGCGGATCTTCACGTACCACTGGTCCGTCAGATAGGGCTCGATGACGGCCCCGGAGCGGTCGCCGCGGGGCACCATCAGCTTGTGGTCCTTTACGCCCGCCAGCAGGCCTTGCGCCTCCAGGTCCGCAACGATGCGCTTGCGGGCCTCGAAGCGGTCCAGGCCGATGTAGGCGGCGGGGATGAGCTGGTCCTCGTCCGGCTCGTTGGCGCGGATGGCGGCATCCGGCGTGAAGATGTTGATGAGTCCGCCGTGGGGCTGGTCGGCGATCTGCAGCTCGTCGCGGTGGTTGGCCCAGACCGCGTGGTCGTTGAAGTCGTGCGCCGGCGTGATCTTCACGCAGCCGGTGCCGAAGGCGGGGTCCGCGTGCTCGTCGGCGATGATGGGGATGCGCCGGCCGGTGAGCGGCAGCGCCACCAGCTCGCCGATCAGGTGCCTGTAGCGCTCGTCCTCCGGATTCACGGCGACGGCGCAGTCGCCGAGCATGGTCTCCGGGCGGGTGGTGGAGACCGTGAGATGCCCGGTGCCGTTGGTGAGCGGGTAGCGCATGTCCCACATGTGCCCGGACTCTTCTTCGGAGATCACCTCCAGGTCCGAGACCGCCGTGTGCAGCACCGGGTCCCAGTTCACCAGGCGCTTGCCGCGGTAGATGAGCCCCTCCTCGAACAGCCGCACGAAGACCTCGCGCACGGCGTTGGAGAGGCCTTCGTCCATGGTGAAGCGCTCGTGCTGCCAGTCCAGCGACGAGCCCAGGCGCCGCAGCTGGCGGGTGATGGTGCCGCCGGATTCCTCGCGCCACTGCCAGATGCGCTGGATGAAGGCCTCGCGGCCGAGGTCGTGGCGCGTCTTGCCCTCGGCCTCCAGCCGGCGCTCGACAACCATTTGCGTGGCGATGCCGGCGTGGTCCGTGCCCGGCTGCCACAGGGTTTTGTCGCCGCACATGCGGTGGTAGCGGATCAGCGCGTCCATGAGCGTGTTGTTGAAGCCGTGGCCCATGTGCAGGCTGCCCGTCACATTGGGCGGCGGGATCATGATGCAGTAGGCGCCGCCGTCACCGTCCAGCCGCGGCGCGAACCAGCCGGCGTCCTCCCAGCGCTGGTACCACTGGGCTTCGATGCGGTGGGGGTCGTAGGTCTTGTCCAGCATGACGGTCTCGGGCGGCGGGATGGGCGCTGAGGCAGCGGGCGTGTGACTGAGCCCGCCAGTATAACCAAGCCGGCGGCGAGCTCGCGGCGGCGGGCTGCGCGGCCGCGTTGACATCAGTCCGGTCGCATGTCCGCTGCGGCGAGCTCGTCGGCCATGGCGGTGACGGTGCGCGCGAGCGGTGCTTGGCTGATGACGATGGCGCCGCGCTGGGGCTGGTCGAAGTCGATGATGACGGCGATGAGCGCGCTCAGCACCACGGCGAAGGCGCCCATGCGGGTGCGGCTGATATGACCGGCGAGCCCGGCGTTGTGGGCGGCCACGGCGAGCGCGGCGGCCGTGACCAGCACCAGCAGCCAGAACACCACCATGGGCAAGCGGTCGGTGAAGCGTGCGACGCGCGTCGCGTGCAGGTCGAGGACCTCGGTCACCGCCTGCACCAGGGCGTTGGCGAGCGGCCCGGGTGGGTCGTCGGCGAGCACCGCCTTGACGGCAGGCCAGAGCGCGCGCTGCTTCTCTTCGGAACGCTCGACCGTGGCCGCAAAGGTCTGTGTCGCGCTGACATCGGTGTCGTCTACGACTCTGGTGCGCGCGTATTCGTACAGGGCTTGGCGCAGCACGGTGCGCGCGGGCTCCGAGGCCAGGTCGGCGCGCAGGAAGGCGGTTCCCAGCGCGTTCGCCTCGGTGAGCAGCGCCTCCTTGCGCAGGTCCGCGCGGCTCAGGCTGAAGGAGTAAGTGAACGCCAGCAGCAGACCGAGGAGCGCCAGCAGCGCCCCCAGGGTCACATCGCGCTTGGCGATCGCCTCCGGATCGCCGGAGCGCCGACGCGTGCGCAGGCCGACGCGGTAGCCGAGCTCGATGGCGCCGGCCATCAAGACCAGCATCAAGAGAGCCACGGCGAGGGGATGAAGTAGATGAATCGCGGTGAGGTCCATATCGGATCGGGCGCTGCACGGTAAACGGCAATGATAAGCCATCGCTTCGTAAGGCTTCCTGCCCGCCGCTCGGTTGTGGTGGCGGCGGGGGGTCGCTAGGCTGCGCCTGAGCGACCGCCGCCCGCCGCGGCTCGCGGATGCCGTCCCTGCGGAGAAGCCAAGCCATGCTCGCCAATGTTCCGCTGTTCGCTGACCTCGATGCCGACGCCCTGGCGGCGATCGAGCAACAGACCAAGCGCAAGCACTACCAAAAGCGCACCGTCATCATCGAGAAGGGTGACGAGTCCTCTAGCCTGTATGTTCTGGAGCAGGGACGCGCCAAGGTCTACGTTGCCGACGATGCCGGCCGCGAGATCGTCCTGCGGGAGCTCGGCCCCGGGGATCACTTCGGCGAGCTGGCGCTGCTCGGCGGCTCGCCGCGCACGGCGTCCGTCGAGACCCTGACGGACTGCGACGTGCGCCTGCTCACGGGGCCGGTGTTCAAAGACTTTTTGGCGAAGCACCCGGAGGTGGCGCTGAGCCTGATCCGCCACCTGGTGCGCCAGGTTGCGGACCTCACGGACACCGCCAGCGACCTGGCGCTGCTCAGCGTCTACGGGCGCATCGCCAAGGTGCTGGTGGATCAGTCCCGGGATGAAGGCGGGCGGCTCATGACGCCGCCGCTGACCCAACAGCAGATCGCCGATCGGGTCGGCTGCTCCCGGGAGATGGTGAGCCGCATCATCGGGGACCTTAAGACCGGCGGCTATATCTCGCTGGAGGGCAAGCGCTTCGTGCTGGAGCGCAAGCTGCCGGAGCGGTGGTGAGCACGCCGCTCGCCGCGGTGCGACGCGCCGCTTGCACCGGCCGCGCTGTCCCGTTCGCGTCCACAGGTCGCGGCCGGGCGGAGGCTTGCCGGCAGTCGGCCGCCCCGCTAACGTGCTGGTATCCAACCGCAGAGCCCGGCCCGAGCCGGTCTTCGCGACATCTGCATAGACTCCGGGCATGAGCGCCGCACTCCAACTCTACGAGCAACTGACGGAAGCCGGGGACGACAAGACCCGTGCCCGCCTCATCGCCGAGGCCTTCGATGCGCTCGAGGCCCGCTTTTCCGCAGATCAACGACCTTGCCACTGAAGGTCAGCCTGCACAAGGCCATGGCGGCACAGACGCGCTGGCTCATCGGCGGGCTGGCGGTGCTCGGCGTCGTGCTCAAGCTGGCGGATCTGCTGATCGCCTGAGCCCGCCGCGGCGGTGCACGGTGTGCGCTCGTCCGGCACAGCCCGGTACACTCGAATCCGCCGGCAGCCGCTGCCCGCAACGACGCTGCAACAGAGCCATGACCGATCTCGTCTCTCGTGCCCGCAGCTTCGCTACCAAGGCGCACCAGCGCATCGATCAGCGGCGCAAGTACACCCACCAGCCCTACCAGGAGCACCTGAAGGCCGTCGCCGGCCTGGTGGCAGAGGTCAGCGACGACCCGGAAATGCTCGCCGCCGCCTGGCTGCACGACACCGTGGAGGATACGCCCGCCACCTTCGGCGACGTCGAGCGCGAGTTCGGCCCGGCGGTGCGCGAGCTGGTGGCGGAGCTGACGGACGTGAGCCGCCCCGGCGACGGCAACCGTGATGTGCGCAAGGCCATCGACCGCCAGCACACGGCCCGCGCTTCGCCGCGGGCCAAGACGGTCAAGCTCGCGGACCTCATCGACAACTGCCGGGATATCTGCGCCCACGACCCGCGCTTCGCCCGGGTCTATCTCACCGAGGCCGCCGCGCTGCTGGAGGTGCTGGACGAGGGCGATGCCGGGCTCTACCGCCGGGCGCAAAAGGCCGTCGCCGACTGCGCCCGCCGGCTCGGCCTGCCGGAGCCGCCGCAGAGCACGCCGGATGACGACAACTGGCGGCCGCCGGCGGGCCTCAACCTGTCGCAGCGCCGCGGGCTCGGGCTCTTCACCACGGCCTTCACGGCGCGGGAGATCGCGCTGCCGCTGCGGTCCTTCGACGCCGAGCGCCCGGTGGCCGCGCTGCTGGCCCAGGCGCAGGCCGCCCGGTTGGAGGTCGCCGGCGTGCGTCGCGACGGTGTCTGCATCGGCTACCTGCGTACCGACTGCAAGCCTGACTGCGACCCGCCGGATGCGCTGCGCGCCCTCGTACCGGCGCAGGTACTGCGCGGCGACAGCGCGCTCTCGGAGGTGGTGCGGGTGCTGACCCGCTACGACTTCTGCTTCGTCACCGCCATGGGCGACGTCGCCGGCGTCATCACCCGCGGCGACATGCAAAGCCCCATCGTGCGGATGTGGCTGTTCGGCATCATCACCCTGATCGAGCTGGAGCTCGGCGAGCGCATCCGCGCCCGCTGGCCGGACGGCAGCTGGACGCGGCTGTTGTCCGAAGGGCGCCTCAAGAAGGCCGAGACTCTGCTCGTCGAGCGCCGTCGCCGTGGCCAGCACGTGGACCTGGCGGACTGTCTGCAGCTCTCGGACAAGGCGCAGATCGCCATGGAAGACGAGCAGGAGCGCGCTGCGTTCGGCTTGCCGACCAAGGGCGCCGCCAAGCGCGTGATGCGCGACCTGGAGAGCCTGCGCAACAACCTCGCCCACGCCCAGGACATTGTCAGCCACGACTGGCCGCAGATCGCGCGGCTGGCGGAGCGCGTGGAGGAGCTGATGAGCCGGCAGGGGGTTGGCGGGCTCGGCTGGTGAGCCGGTCTCCCCGCACGGCGGCAATGCGCCTTCGGATGAGGTCCCGGTGACAGCGTAGACGGGGTCGTCGGCGCGCGCATGGAGTTATGGTAACTGTCACAGTTTTGGGTTGGGTCTATGCTGATGTCGATTCCCACCTGGATCATCCATCTGTTGACGGTCAGCGAGTGGCTGACGGCATTGCTGCTGATCCACCGCTATGGGGTGCGCATCGCCCGGCCGGGGCTGCGGCTGTTTGCGGTTGCGATGCTGCCGCACCTCGTCGGAGGCCTCCTGGTTCTGGCATTCCACGCGAGCGGTGATCGCGTGGATGGGCTGCTGGACACCGCGCGGCTGTTCACCTTTCTCGGCAGCTGGTCCTTGCTGGCGGCGACGCTTTGGCTGCTGCTGCGGGCTCGGTCTAAGGCCGTCTGGGTCGTTGCGGGACTGATGGCGGCCGGGGTTGGCTGGGGCGTGAGCCGGCTGCTCGGTAAGGCCGATGCGGCGGCACTGCTGCCGGGGGCGAGCCTGGCCTACCTGGCCTTCCTGGTGCTGCTGCTCGTGCTCCAGCGGCGGGAGCCGGTGTTGTTCTCGCCGGTGACGGTCGTCGGGTTCTGGCTCCTGCTGGTGTTCGTCGCCGGCACCATTGCGGCGACCGTTTTCGCGACGGAGCGGCTCGGGCTGCCGAGCCTGTCGCACGCGGATCTGTTGCACAGGGGCAGCGAGCTGTTGCTGACAGTCAGCAATTTGCTGATCGCCTTGGGTGTGTACCGGCGGCTAAGCACCTTGGATGCATCGGATGGGTGCTTGCCCGGGCCGCGGGAAGTAGGTTGCTAGGCGCGATGGAGACGCGTCCAGGGCGTCCAGGGATGGCTGCTGCTACCTGGGCCTATTCGCCACCTCGGTGAAATACCCTGTCGCGCGCAGTAAGACCATGCGCAATAGACCTTGCCTGCGCCGAAGCGCGCATAACCGCTCAGCGTGACGCATCTCGGCCGGGCAGGCAGGCGACGAGCTCCGCATAGAGCTCCTTGCAGGCGGCGAGTTTGGCGCTATAGGGGGCCAGACCGATAGCATCCTTAGCACGCGCCTTCTCTGCGTTCGGACGATAGCTGGTGAGCGCGCCACCGCCGATGGCCCGATGCCTGGCGTCAAGGAGCTGGTTGATCCGGTCGCTATTGCCGGGGCTTGGCTCCAAGCGCCAAAAGCTGGTGGCGTAGTGGGCATTGATTCGGTCGATGACGCCCGCGACGTCTGACATTGCACAGGCAAAGTCTGCCAGGACAATCCGATGGCGTTGCGCCGCGATGACCCGATAAAAGCTCAGGTAACGGTCGAGCATCGCATTAACCGCAAGATGCGGCTCCCGAAGCAGGAAAGAGCGAACGGCGGCCTCGGGATCGCGAAGCAGCACCAGGGTTGGGATGCCCAGGTCGATGGCTAGCAATACCTGCGCCGGGACATGTGCGTGGGTGGCTACCGCACAAGCACGGCCTTGGGCAACCATGAAGGCATACCAGACATAAGTCGATCCCGACCGCGGAAATGCCTCGATCACCAGCTCCGTTTCCGGAGTCACCAGGAATCGGCGCTTGCGGGCTGAGCGCCGGTAGAGCGAGACAGCCAGTCGCGGTCGCTCACCGATCCAGGTATTGGCTCTATAGCGCAGACTGGCTGCAAGGGCGTGGGGCGGGGTCAGCATCGCGCCGGTGTCTTCGGCCCAGCGTCACGGCTGCGGCGGCGAGCGGCTTCGGCCGCCGGCGCCTTCCCTGGGCCGGCCCGCAGTTTGCCCACGGGGCGGATCAGACCTGCTTGGGCGCCGTCACCGGCAGTTCCAGCTCGTGCCAGAGCTTCAGCGTCGCCTCGGCCTGGTTCATGGTGTAGAAGTGAATACCGGGGGCGCCGCCTTCCAGCAGCCGGCGGCACAGGTCCAGCACCACCTCGTGGCCGAAGGCCTTGATGGATTCCTTGTCGTCGCCGTAGGCCTCCAGGCGCTTTCTGATGTAGCGCGGGATCTCCGCGCCGCAGGCGTCAGAGAAGCGCGCCAACTGGTTGAAGTTGGTGATGGGCATGACGCCGGCGATGATGGGCACGGTGATGCCCGCCTCGTCGCAAAGCTCGACGAACTCGAAATAGGCGTCCGGGTTGAAGAAGTATTGGGTGATGGCGGCATCGGCGCCGGCATCCACCTTGCGCTTGAAATTCTCCAGGTCCGCCATGGCGTTGGGCGCCTGCGGGTGGAACTCGGGGTAGGCGGCTACCTCGATCTTGAAGCGGTCACCGTACTCCGCGCGCAGGAAGGCCACCAGCTCGTTGGCATAGCGGAAGGCGCTGCGGCCGGCGCTACCCATCCCTGAGGGCATGTCGCCGCGCAGCGCCACCAGGCGGGTGATGCCCTGGTCGATGTAGTGGCCGATGATGTCGCGCATCTCGGTCTCGTCAGAGCCGATGCAGGCCAGGTGCGGGGCGGTGTCGATGCCCTGGGAGCGCAGCCAGTCGACGGTGGCGAAGGTGCGCTCGCGGGTGGAGCCGCCGGCGCCGTAGGTGCAGGAGAAATACTCGGGGCCGACGGCGTTGAGCTTGGCCACCGTGCCCTTGAGCTTCTCCATGCCCTCCGGCGTCTTCGGCGGAAACAGCTCAAAGCTGAAGGTGCGGGTGTCGGTCGGGGCGTTCATGGTGTGTCACCGTATCGGAGAGTGCTGAACAGAATGCGAAAAGGGCCAAGGGCCAAGGGCCCAGGTCCGGCAGCAGCGTCCGAACCCGGCCCTCGGCCCTCAGCCCCCAGCCCTCTCTTAATACCGGTAATGATCCGTCTTGAACGGCCCGTCGACGGTGACGCCGATGTACTCGGCCTGGTCCGGGCGCAGCTTGGTGAGCTTGGCGCCGATCTTCTCAAGGTGCAGGTTGGCGACCTCTTCGTCCAGGTGCTTCGGCAGCACATAGACGCCCAGGGGATACTCGTCGGGCTTGGTGAAGATCTCGATCTGCGCCAGCACCTGATTGGTGAAGGAGTTGGACATGACGAAGCTCGGATGGCCCGTGGCGCAGCCGAGGTTCACCAGCCGGCCCTTGGCGAGCAGCGTGATGCGGTTGCCATTGGGGAAGACGATCTGGTCCACCTGCGGCTTGATCTCGATCCACTCGTACTTCGAGAGCTTGTCCACCTGGATCTCGTTGTCGAAGTGGCCGATGTTGGAGACGATGGCCTGGTCCTTCATGGCGAGCATGTGCTCTTCGGTGATGACGTCCTTGTTGCCGGTGGCCGTCACGAAGATGTCCGCCTGGCCGACGACGTCGTCGAGCCGCACGACGCGGTAGCCCTCCATCGCGGCCTGGAGCGCGCAGATGGGGTCCACCTCCGTTACCCAGACGTTGGCGCCCAAGCCACGCAGGGAGGCCGCAGAGCCCTTGCCGACGTCGCCGTAGCCGCAGACCACGGCGACCTTGCCGGCGATCATCACGTCCGTGGCGCGCTTGATGGCGTCCACCAGGGACTCGCGGCAGCCGTAGAGGTTGTCGAACTTGGACTTGGTCACCGAGTCGTTGACGTTCATGGCCGGGAACAGCAGCGTGCCCTTCTTGAACATCTCGTAGAGGCGGTGCACGCCGGTGGTGGTCTCCTCGGTGACGCCCTTGATGCCCTCGGCGGTGCGGTGCCAATGGTGGTTGTCACGCTCGAAGGTGCGGTTCAGCACGCCGAGCACGGCGCGCCATTCCTCGTTGTCGTCGGCGCTCGGCTGCGGCACGGAGCCCGCCTTCTCGATCTCGACGCCCTTGTGCACCAAAAGCGTCGCATCGCCGCCGTCGTCGAGGATCATGTTCGGGCCCTGGCCGTCGGGCCAGTTCAGCACCTGCTCGGTGCACCACCAGTACTCCTCCAGGGTCTCGCCCTTCCAGGCGTAGACCGGGATGCCGCGGGCGGCGATGGCGGCGGCGGCGTGGTCCTGGGTGCTGAAGATGTTGCAGGAGGCCCAGCGGATCTCCGCGCCCAGGTCCGCCAGCGTCTCGATGAGCACGGCGGTCTGGATGGTCATGTGCAGGCTGCCGGTGATGCGCGCGCCCTTGAGCGGCTTGCTCGGGCCGTACTTCTCGCGGATGGCCATCAGGCCCGGCATCTCGGTTTCGGCGATGTCCATTTCCTTGCGGCCGAAGTCGGCCAGCGAAATGTCGGCAACCTTGTAGTCGTTGAAGTCTTTGAGCTCACTCATGGTATTCAGCTCCTGAGTATCTTGAGTGAGCGCCGTTGGAACGTTCGGAGCCTCGACCGAGCCTGGCAGGGCGATACCCTGTTGCAGCGCTCCTCGGAACGGGGCTGGAGATGTGCTCGGTGCGGTCGGCTCGGCCTCCTGCGCGGGGCAGCGAGGTCACCTCCGTCTCGGCATTGTGTGTCGGGTCGGGCGGCCGCTGGTGCGGCGGGGATGCGCCGGAGGGGCGCGAGTGACGGCGGCGGATTTTGGCGGCGGATTCCGGCGGGGGAATCTGGCGGGCACTGGCGACGGCCAATGTCCACGGCGCCCGGCGGTACGGCATCCACCGCGCTGTTCGTGTCCGAGCATTGTAACGCGAGCGGGTGGGGCAGTGTCCAGCGCAACGGGCCCGCGCGGCGGCGCGACGCCATCGCCATGGCGGTGCAGGCTCGGCGTCGCATCACCGCGGGCTGTGCCGGCGCCGATGCTCAATCCCGGTATCGGGCGCTCGGTCAGCCCAAACCGGCCGCGGTCAGCCGGGAGGGTGCCGGTCATCCGCCAGGTGCGCGCGGACCAGGTCCGGCTCGATGCCCAGGCTCGCCGCGATCTGCTCCGGCTCCAGGCCGAGGGCGTGCAGCTTGCCGATAGCGCCATCGCGCTGGCGCTCGGCTTCATACAAAGCCTGCTCGGCTTGGTCGCGGGCCTGCTCGGCCTGCTGCCATTGCGGGTGCACGAAGCCCCGGTAGACGGGCTCATGGCGCAGATCGTCGATGCTGGTGCGGGCAATCAGGTCGCTGATGCGGAACTGAAAGCCCGGCAGGGTGCGGGAGCGCACGATGCCGTCCTCGTCCAGGATCGACTCGAAGGTGTCGGCCAGGCCGCGGGACAGGAAGCTGAGCCGCTCGGGGTTGTGGTGGACGATGTAGTACTCGCGCACGCCGCCCTCGGCGTAGTCGCGGCGCTTCTCCACCTCGTCGCGCTCCCGCGCCGCGCGGTCGCTATCCGACAGGGCCTCGATGCAGAGGTCGAAGGTGCCGCGGTACGAACGCTCCAGGTCGCCTAAGGGGACCGGGTTGTTGTTGCGCACCACGGCGAGGTCGGGCTTGCGGATGACGACGCGATCGGGCAGGGCGAGTCGAAAGCCGTGCTCCAGCGCCGTGCATTTGGCGATCGGATGAATCTTCAGGAATTGGTCCAGCAGGGAGCGGAGCCAGTTATAGATCCAGTACGTCAGGTTGTCCGACACCGGCTTCTCCTCAAGGCGGCCGTTGTTCCATTCGTAGTGGACATCCGGGAATTCGTAGTAGTAGGCCCAGTAGTCGGCCTCGGACACCAGGCGGCCGTCGGCATCCATCAGCTCGGCCTCGGTGGGCGGGCGTGCATCGGCGATGGCCGTCGCCTCTGTGTCGGCTGTCTTGGTGCTGGCTGGCGCGGTGGCGGGCATGGGCGCTGTCCCTCGGCTGTGCAGCGGCGGCGACGCCTCGGGATCGGTCGCGGCAGTCGCGGTCGTGCTCAGACTGTGAATCAAGAACTTAGTTGGGCGCTGGCGTTGCGTCAAGCAATCGTGGCGCCCCGGGCCTCATCCTGAAGGGGAAGCCTCCGAGGGATGTTCAAGATAGGCGATGACCTGATCTCGGCGCACGCCGGGGAAACCTTCAAGGAGCTCATCGATGGAATCGCCCGCGGCGATGTAGTCGATGAAGGTCGCGACGGGTACCCTCGTGCCGGCGAAAACCGGTGTCCCGGTGAGGATGTCGTGATCCCGGACGATCACGCTCCTGGGGTCATCTGCTCCTCCGTCGTTTGCATGCCCACTTTGACGGTAGTGCGGCGGAGCCGGAGGTGCAAGTTCCTGCGGCGTGTGGCACGTACCTTATCGCACGCGTGCGGTGCGGACGCCCCGTGCCGGCGCGTGACGCGACGACCGGGGATGCAATACCGCAGGGCAGTGCGTCAGGGCGCCCGCGTGACCACCGCCGCGGCCACCTGCGCCGCCCGAGCACGCGCCTCGTCCACATCCGCCCCGCGCGCCAGCGCGACGCCCATGCGCCGGCGGGTGAAGGCCTCGGGCTTGCCGAACAGCCGCAGCTCCGAGTCGGGCACGGCGAGCGCCTCGGCGACGCCGTCGTAGCCGATACCCACGGCGTCCATGCCGCCGTAGACGACGGCGCTGGCGGCGACGGCGTCGCGGCGCGTGTCCACCGGCAGGCCGAGGATGGCGCGGGCGTGCAGGTCGAATTCGCTCTGGCGCTGGGAGGCCATGGTGACCATACCGGTGTCATGCGGACGGGGGCTGACCTCGCTGAGCCAGACATCGTCACCGCGCACGAAGAGCTCCACGCCGAAGAGGCCGCGCCCGCCGAGCGCCTCGGTGATGCGCCGGGCGATGTCCTTGGCCGCGGCCAGGGCCGCATCGGTCATGGGCTGCGGCTGCCAGCTTTCCACGTAGTCACCGCTGACCTGGCGGTGCCCCACCGGGTCGCAGAAATCAGTTCCTTTCTCGCCGCCGGGCGGCCCGGTGCGCACCGTCAGCAGCGTGATCTCGAAATCGAAGTCGACCACGCCCTCGACGATCACACGGCCCTGTTGGATGCGTCCGCCCACCATGGCGTAGTCCCAAGCGGCTTGCAGCGCGTTGGCGTCGTCGACCCGCGACTGGCCCTTGCCGGAGGAAGACATCACGGGCTTGATGATGCAGGGGTAGCCGACGGCCGCGGCCTGCCGCTCCAGTGTCTCGAAATCGTCGGCGAAGGCGTAGGGCGATGTGGGCAGGCCGAGCTCCTCGGCCGCGAGCCGGCGGATGCCCTCGCGGTTCATGGTCAGCTGCGCCGCCCGAGCCGTGGGGATGACCTCGCACAGGCCCGCTTGCTCCACCTCGGCGAGCACGTCGGTGGCGATGGCCTCGATCTCCGGCACGATGATCGCTGGTCGCTCGGCGTCGATCAGTGCCCGCAGCGCGGCGGGGTCGGCCATTTCGATGACCCGGGCATGATGCGCCACCTGGTGCCCCGGCGCGTTCGCGTAGCGGTCCACGGCGATCACTTCGATACCCAGGCGCTGCAGGGCGATGATGACTTCCTTGCCGAGCTCGCCGGCGCCGAGCAGCATGACGCGGGTGGCATTGGGGGAGAGTGGGGTGCCGATGTTCATGCAGACGCTCGCGGGCCGTTGGTGGGTGTGGGCCGATGTGCGGCGCAGTATACCGAGCCGGTGCAGCGCTCTGGCACCGGTGCCCAGGCGTCAGCGGGCGGAGGATGCTGTTGGACCGTACCCGGCTGGCAGCGCTCGGCGGGTGGCCGAGGCGGGGTTCGTGGGCGCGGCCGGGTGAGGTCGCTGCGAGGGGGGCGATGAGCCGTTGCGCCCGTGTGGGGCCGGTGCTCCGGCGTAGCGGCGACGCGACGCAAGAGCGTCGGGTCTTGATCCCGTGCTGGATCGTAGGAGTTAGCAGGCCAGGGGCGCCAGAGCGTCGGCCTTTGCGCCCGGGCTGGAGCGCACGGGTTGGCATCTGACGTAGGTCCGGCTGAGGAGCGAGGCCCGACGCGGCGTTTCCGACAACCGCTTATCGTCGGGCCTCCTGACGTCGGCCGGACCTACGGCGCGGCGCTCGCCGGGCAGCCGCGAGCAAGACTGACGCGGTCTCTCGCGCCAGCGAGCGGGGAGCTCGCAGGGCATTCGTTCCGCGCCCGTCGCGCGGGCCCTGCGAGCCTCCCGAGCCGCTTACAGCCCGGCTGCGTCGCGCAGCTGCTCGGCCTTGTCGGTGCGCTCCCAGGTGAACTCCGGCACCTCGCGGCCGAAGTGGCCGTAGGCGGCGGTCTTGCGGTAGACGGGCTTCACCAGGCTCAGCATCTGGATGAGGCCATAGGGGCGCAGGTCGAAGAGCTCGCGCACCAGCATGGCGATGCGGTTCTCGTCCACCTTGGCGGTGCCGAAGGTCTCGACGCTGATGGACGTGGGCTCGGCGACGCCGATGGCGTAGGACACCTGGATCTCGCAGCGATCGGCGAGGCCGGCGGCGACGATGTTCTTGGCCACGTAGCGGCCGGCGTAGGCCGCGGAGCGGTCCACCTTGGACGGGTCCTTGCCCGAGAAGGCGCCGCCGCCGTGGCGGGCCATGCCGCCGTAGGTATCGACGATGATCTTGCGCCCGGTGAGGCCGCAGTCGCCGACGGGGCCGCCGATGATGAACTGGCCCGTGGGGTTGATGTGGATCTTGGTGTCGCTGTGGATCCATTCCTTGGGGATCACGGGCATGACGATGGTCTCCATCACCGCCTCATGGATCTGTTGTTGGGTCACGTCGGGGTCGTGCTGGGTGGACAGCACCAGGGCGTCCACACCGACCACTTCACCGTCGCGATAGCGCATGGTGACCTGGCTCTTGGCGTCGGGCCGCAGCCAGGGCAGCGTCTTGTCCTTGCGGACCTGGGACTGGCGCTCCACCAGGCGATGCGCGAAGGTGATGGGCGCGGGCATCAGCACGTCGGTCTCGTTCGTGGCGTAGCCGAACATGAGCCCTTGGTCGCCGGCACCCTGCTCCTCGGGACTCTTGCGATCCACGCCCTGGGCGATATCCGCGGACTGCTTACCAACCAGCGACATCACGGCGCAGGTGTTGCCATCGAAGCCGACTTCGGAGCGGTCGTAGCCGATCTCGTTGACGACACGGCGCGCCAGGCTGTCGAAGTCCACGTGGTGGTCGGTGGTGATCTCGCCGGCGACGATGATTGCACCGGTCTTGATCATGGTCTCGCAGGCGACGCGGGCGGCGTCCGCGTTCGGATCGTTTTCCAGGATATCGTCGAGGACGGCGTCGGAAATCTGGTCCGCGACCTTGTCGGGATGACCTTCGGACACGGATTCGGACGTGAAGAGCAGTTCGTTTGACATAGCGATATGAGGGCGCCCCCGGGCGCTCTTTGTTGCTGTGGGTGAGGTGAGATGAAGTCTTGCCGCGTGGGACTGCGGCGGTCGTGAGTCCCCCATACTAACCGAGCCCGCCAGCGATTAACAGATGCCGGCACAGACCACCGGGCTTCCCGCGGCGGCCGGTTCGGGTACCATGGACAACCTTTTCCCATCGAAATCTGCGCTCTAGGAGGCCGCAATGGTGTCTCTCGAAACCCCCGTCTGCGATTTCGGACAGCCCGCACCGGATTTCTCGCTGCCCGGCGTCGACGGCAACACCTGGACCCGTGACCGATGCAAGGGCCCGAACGGGCTGCTGGTGATGTTCATCTGCAACCACTGCCCCTACGTGCAGGCGGTACGTGAACGTATCGTGCGCGATGCGCGCGAGCTCGCCGATCTCGGTATCGGCTCCGTGGCCATCATGTCCAACGACCCGGCGGACTACCCGGAGGACTCCTTCGAGCACATGCAGCAGGTGGCCGCCGAATACGGCTTTCCGTTTCCTTACCTGCTGGACGAGTCTCAGGCCGTGGCCAAGGCCTACGGGGCCGTGTGCACCCCGGATTTCTTCGGTTACAACGCGGATCTGGGGCTTCAGTATCGCGGCCGGCTGGACGCGAGCCGCAAGGAGGCGGCGCCGGCGGACATGCGTCGCGACCTGTTCCTCGGTATGAAGCAGGTGGCCGAGACGGGTCAGGGGCCCGCGGAGCAGATCCCGAGTGTCGGCTGCTCCATCAAGTGGCGGGACGAGGCCTGAGCACGGGCGCGGCGGGGCGGGCACAGGGTCCGCCCGGCGCCCCGCCGCCGGGACCAGAGCGGTTCGACTTGCCTATAGCCGAGTGAAATCCTTAATATTAGAAAGTTATGAAGATTGCATCGCCTGCTGCGATGTCAGCTTCTGGCTAAACCGCGCTTTTTGCGCAAGAATACGCGGTCCACTACCTGGAGGCTGTCACACGCCGGCCGTCAGACCCGTGCGGGATGTGCGCCCGCATGGTTGAGCGTTCGACCCGCCGCAGGCGCAAGCGTCTGCTGCGTCGGACTCGGTTACAGCGCAGCCGCGAGGCCCGTTGCCACCCGTTCAAGAGAGCCCCCGCCGGCCGCCGGCCCCAATTACGGATACGGGTCCAGAGGGAGACCCGCCAGCAGCGCCCGACACATGGGGCTCAGGGGGCCAGCTCAAGCCGCTGCGCGGGCGATCGAGCTCCTGCCAGATCGCATTGATAAACCGACCGAAGGAGAGATCCTTATGTCCTCACGCAAAGAACTCGCGAACGCCATCCGCGCGCTCAGCATGGATGCGGTGCAGAAGGCAAAGTCCGGACATCCGGGCGCACCCATGGGCATGGCGGACATCGCCGAGGTGCTCTGGAACGACTTCATGAAGCACAATCCGGCAAACCCGGAGTGGGCGGACCGCGACAGGTTCGTGCTCTCTAACGGTCATGGCTCGATGCTGCTGTATTCGCTGCTGCATCTCACCGGTTACGATCTGGACATCGAAGAGCTCAAGCAGTTCCGCCAGCTCCATTCCAAGACCCCGGGCCACCCGGAATACGGCTATGCCCCGGGTATCGAGACCACCACGGGCCCCCTCGGGCAGGGCGTCAGCAACGGCGTCGGGATGGCGCTCGCAGAGAAGGTCCTGGCCGCACAGTTCAACAAGCCCGGCCATGAGATCGTCGATCACCATACCTATGTGTTCCTCGGCGACGGCTGCCTGATGGAAGGCATTTCCCACGAGTCCTGCTCCCTGGCCGGCGCGCTCGGCCTCGGTAAGCTGATCGCCTTCTACGATGACAACAACATTTCTATCGACGGCGAGGTGCGCGGTCACGGGGACGTACCCGCCTGGTTCCTGGACGACACACCCAAGCGTTTCGAGGCCTACAATTGGCATGTCATCCCCGAGGTGGACGGCCATGACCCGGAGGCCGTCAAGGCCGCCATCGAGGAAGCCCGCGCCGTCACCGACAAACCGTCGCTCATTTGCTGCCAGACCATCATCGGTTACGGCTCCCCCAACAAGCAGGGCAAAGAGGAATGCCACGGCGCGCCCCTCGGCGACGACGAGATCACCCTGACCCGCGAGGCGCTCGGCTGGACCCATCCCCCCTTCGAGGTGCCGGACGATATCTACCAGGCCTGGGACGCGCGCGAGCGCGGCACCGTCGCCGAGCAGTCCTGGAACGAGAAGTTCGCCGCCTACAAAGCGGAGTTCCCGGCCGAGGCCGCCGACTTTGAGCGCCGCATGGCAGGCGAGCTGCCCGAGGACTTCGAGGCCAAGGCGCAGGCGTTCATCCAGTCGGTGAACGAGAAGGGCGAGAAGGTCGCCACGCGCAAGGCCTCCCAGCAGGCGCTCAATGGCTATGGCCCGAGCCTGCCGGAGCTGCTCGGGGGCTCGGCGGACCTCGCCGGCTCCAACCTGACGCTGTGGTCGGGTGCCAAGGGCGTCAAGCCCAATGACGCCGCCGGCAACTACGTCTACTACGGCGTGCGCGAGTTCGGCATGTCCGCGGTCATGAACGGCATCACGCTGCATGGCGGCTTCAAGCCCTACGGCGCCACCTTCCTGATGTTCATGGAGTACGCCCGCAACGCGGTGCGCATGGCAGCGCTGATGAAGATCAACCCGATCTTCGTCTACACCCACGACTCCATCGGCCTCGGCGAGGACGGCCCGACCCACCAGCCGGTGGAGCAGATCTCCATCCTGCGGCTGACCCCGCGCATGTCCACCTGGCGCCCCTGTGACGCCGTCGAGACAGCCGTCGCCTGGAAGCTCGCCCTGCAGCGCACCGGCGGGCCCACCGCGCTGGTCTTCTCCCGCCAGGGTGCCGCGCACATGCCGCGCACCGACGACCAGATCCGCGACATCGAGCGCGGTGCCTATGTGCTCAAGGACTGCGACGGGCTGCCGGATGCGATTGTCATCGGCACCGGCACCGAGGTCGGCCTGGCCATGGAGGCCGCCGACAAGCTCACCGCCGAAGGCCGCAAGATCCGGGTCGTCTCCATGCCCAGCATGGACACCTTCGACGCCCAGGACGCCGCCTACAAGGCCAAGGTACTGCCGGAGACGGTACCGGTGCGGGTCGCCGTCGAGGCCGGCGTGTCGAGCCTCTGGCCGAAGTACGTCGGCATGCACGGCAAGGTCGTCGGCGTGGACACCTTTGGCGAGTCCGCCCCGGCCGGCGATGTCTACAAGGCCCTGGGCGTCACGGCCGAGTCCGTCGCCGACGCCGTCAACAGCCTCCTTTGAGCGTCGAGTCCCGAGTAACGAGGTGCGAGGAAGGTCTGTGCTTACTCGCCACTCGTTACTCGTCGCCGACGGCGCTCGATTCCGAGAGCAGCTGCTTTCCAACCTTCGTTCCGATCAGGAGTAACCGAACATGACCCTGAAAGTTGGCATCAACGGCTTCGGCCGCATCGGTCGCATGGCCTTCCGCGCGATCAGCAACGAGTTCCCGAACATCGAGGTGGTCGGCATCAACGACCTGCTGGACCCCGATTACCTCGCCTACATGTTGAAGTACGACTCCGTGCACGGCCGCTTCCAGGGCGACGTCGCCGTCGATGGCACCAGCATGATCGTCAACGGCAAGTCCATCCGCCTCACCGCCGAGATGGACCCGGCCAACCTCAAGTGGGACGAGATCGGCGCCGATCTGGTCATCGAGTGCACCGGCTTCTTTCTCACCGAAGAGACCTGCCAGAAGCACATCGCCGCCGGCGCCAGGAAGGTGGTGCAGTCCGCGCCCTCCAAGGACGCCACGCCCATGTTCGTCTACGGCGTGAACCATGGCGTCTACGAAGGTCAGCCCATCATCTCCGCCGCCAGCTGCACCACCAACTGCCTGGCGCCGGTCACCAAAGTGCTGCACGACAACTGGGGCGTGAAGCGCGGCCTGATGACCACGGTGCACGCCGCCACCGCCACCCAGAAGACCGTCGACGGTCCCTCCAAGAAGGATTGGCGCGGTGGCCGCGGCATCCTGGAGAACATCATTCCCTCCTCTACCGGCGCTGCCAAGGCCGTGGGCAAGGTCATGCCGGAGCTGAACGGCAAGCTCACGGGCATGGCCTTCCGTGTGCCGACGTCCGATGTCTCAGTCGTGGACCTCACCTGCGAGCTGGACAAGGACGCCTCCTACGACGACATCTGCGCGGCCATGAAGTCCGCCTCCGAGTCCGGCGACCTCGCCGGCGTGCTGGCCTACACCGACGACAAGGTGGTCTCCACCGACTTCCGCGGTGCCAACACCCCCTCCGTCTTCGACGCCGGCGCCGGCATCATGCTCGACGCCACCTTCGTCAAGGTCGTCGCCTGGTACGACAACGAGTACGGCTACACCTGCAACATGCTGCGGATGGTGGAGCATGTAGCGAAGTGAGTGACGAGTAACGAGTAACGAGTGACGAGTATCGAGGGGACGGCTCTGCCTCGATACTCGCTCCTCGACACTCGATACTTGCCAGAGCAATGCGGAAAGCGTGAAGACGCTTTCCAGATTGCTTAAGACATTCGACACCACTGCACGAGGCTCCCGTTTATGTCTTTCACCAAGCTCACCGACCTCGACCTCGCCGGCAAGCGGGTGCTGATCCGCTCGGATCTCAACGTCCCGGTCAAGGGCGGCAAGGTCACCTCAGATGCCCGTATCAAGGCGTCCCTGCCCACCTTCGAGCACTGCCTCGAGGCCGGGGCCAAGGTCATGGTCATGTCCCACCTCGGCCGCCCGGAAGAGGGCGTGTATTCCGAGGAGGACTCCCTCGCCCCGGTCGCCGCGGACCTGAGCGAGAAGATGGGCCGCGAGGTGCGCTTGGTGCAGGATTATCTCGACACCGCGCCGGAAGTCGGCGACGGCGAGCTGGTGCTGCTGGAGAACGTGCGCTTCAACAAGGGCGAGAAGAAGGACAACGAAGCCCTCGCCAAGCAATACGCGGCGCTCTGCGACGTCTATGTCATGGACGCCTTCGGCACCGCCCACCGCGCTCAGGCCTCCACCCACGGTGCCGGCAAATTCGCGCCCACCGCCTGTGCGGGTCTGCTGCTGGCCGAAGAGCTGGACGCGCTGCACAAGGCGCTGGCCGATCCCAAGCGGCCCATGGTCGCCATCGTCGGCGGCTCCAAGGTCTCCACGAAGCTCACGGTGCTGGAAGCCCTGTCCACCAAGGTGGACCAGCTGGTGGTGGGCGGCGGCATCGCCAACACCTTCATCAAGGCCGCCGGTCATAACGTCGGCAACTCTCTGTACGAGGCAGACCTGGTGGACACCGCGAAGAGCCTGATGGACAAGGCCGAGGCCGCCGGCGCCACCATCCCCATCGCCACCGACGTGGTCGTCGGCAAGAAGTTCGACGAGAATGAGCCCGCGGTGCAGAAGAAGGTCGACGAGGTCGCCGACGACGACATGATCTTCGACATCGGCCCCGACAGCGCCAACGCGCTCGCCGACATCATCGAGAAGGCCGGCACCGTGGTCTGGAACGGCCCGGTGGGCGTGTTCGAATTCGACCAATTCGGCGAGGGCACCAAGACCATCTCCATGGCCATCGCCGAGACCGACGCCTTCACCCTCGCCGGCGGCGGCGACACCATCGCCGCCATCCAGAAGTACGACATCTACGACAAGGTGTCCTACATCTCCACCGCCGGCGGCGCCTTCCTGGAGTTCCTGGAAGGCAAGACGCTGCCGGCCGTGGCGATGTTGGAGGAGAGGGCTAAGGATTGAGGGCTGAGGGCTGAGGGGGCGCCCGAGTGGATCGGTCATTGGTCCTCCGCCCTCCGCCCTGCTCGGCAATCTCGCTGTTCCCCCGCTGTTCTGAGCAAGCGCCTATGCCGCGTCGAACCAAAATCGTCGCCACCCTCGGCCCCGCCACGGATCCGCCCGGGGTGCTGGAGGACATGGTGGCCGCCGGGCTGAATGTGGCCCGGCTCAACATGTCCCACGACACCTACGAGCGCCAGCGCAAGCGGGTGGAGCGGGTGCGCACCGTGGCCAAGGCCATGAAGCACCCGCTGGGCGTGCTCATCGACCTGCAGGGGCCGAAGATCCGGGTCGGGCGCTTCGAGGGCGATCAAATCCAGCTGAGCCAGGGCGACACCTTTAGCATCGACCTGGATTGCCCGCTGGATTCGGGCAATCATGAGCGCGTCGGCTGTACCTATGCTTACCTGGCCGACGACCTGATGCCCGGCGACCAGCTCCTGCTGGACGACGGCGCCATCGAGCTGGAAGTCACCGAGATCTACGGGCGCAGCATCAAGTGCAGCGTGCTCCTCGGCGGCAAGCTCTCCAACAGCAAGGGCATCAACAAGCGCGGCGGCGGCCTGTCGGCGCCGGCACTCACCGACAAGGACAAGGCCGATATCGCGTTTGCCGCCGAGATGGAGGCGGACTACCTGGCGGTGTCTTTCGTGCGCAGCCCGGACGACGTCCACCTCGCCCGCCAGCTCTTCGTCCAGGCCGGCGGCAAGGGCGGCATCGTCGCCAAGATCGAGCGCGCCGAGGCCCTGGAGCACGCCACCGAGATCACCAAGGCCTCCGACGTCATCATGGTCGCCCGCGGCGACCTCGGCGTGGAGATCGGCGACGCCGAGCTGCCGGCGGTGCAAAAGCGCCTCATCAGCGAGGCGCGGGACCTGGACTGCGTCATCATCACCGCCACGCAGATGATGCAGTCCATGATCGACAACCCCATCCCCACCCGGGCCGAGGTCTTCGACGTCGCCAATGCCGTGCTCGACGGCACCGACGCCGTGATGCTCTCGGCCGAGAGCTCCGTTGGCAAGTACCCCGCCAAGGTAGTGGCCGCGATGGCGCGCATCTGCGCCGAGTCCGAAAACTACCGTCGCAAGTCCCGCCACCGGCTCGACACCCGCTTCAAGCGCGTGGACGAGGCCATCGCCATGTCCGCGATGTACGCCGCCAATCACCTGGGCGTCAAGGCGGTCGCCGCGCTGACGGAGTCCGGCAGCACCGTCAAATGGATGTCGCGGCTCAACACGGGCATTCCGATCTACGCCCTCACCCGCTTCGTCCATACCCGACGAAAAGTGACGCTTTACCGGGGCGTCTACCCGATAAACTTCGACGTCGCGTCCAAGAATATCCACGAGGTCAACCGCGAGGTCATCGAAGAGCTGCTGCAACAGGGCACCGTCGTCGACGGCGACCTGGTGATCATCACCAAGGGCGACCGCGGCGGCGTCGAGGGACAGACCAACATCATGAAGATCATGCGCGTCGGCGAGCACAAGCTGCTCGCCGGCGACTGAGGCGAGCACCGCCCACCACCCAACCTGCGACACCCACTCAGCGACACCCACTCAGCGACATAGGAGAGCCCACCATGGCCTTGATTTCACTCCGCCAGCTTCTGGACCACGCCGCCGAGCATCAGTACGGCGTACCCGCATACAACGTGAACAACCTGGAGCAGATGCGCGCCATCATGGAGGCCGCCGACGAGTCCGACTCGCCGGTCATCGTTCAGGCCTCCGCCGGTGCCCGCAAGTACGCCGGTGCACCCTTCCTGCGTCACCTGATCCTCGCCGCCATCGAAGAATGGCCGCACATCCCCGTGGTCATGCACCAGGACCACGGCGCCTCCCCGGCCGTCTGCCAGCGCTCCATTCAGCTGGGCTTCAGCTCCGTGATGATGGACGGCTCCCTCGGCGAGGACATGAAGACGCCGATGGACTACGACTACAACGCCCGCGTCACCCGCCAGGTGGTGGACATGGCCCATGCCTGCGGCGTCTCCGTCGAGGGCGAGCTCGGGTGCCTCGGGTCGCTGGAGTCTGGCATGGCCGGTGAAGAGGACGGCTCCGGCGCCGAGGGTAAGCTCTCCCACGATCAGCTCCTCACCGACCCCGAGGAGGCCGCGAAGTTCGTCGCCGACACCCACGTCGATGCGCTGGCCATTGCGATTGGCACCAGCCACGGCGCCTACAAGTTCACCCGGCCGCCGACGGGTGACATCCTCGCCATCCAGCGCATCCGCGAGATCCATTCCCGCATCCCGGACACCCACCTGGTCATGCACGGCTCCTCCAGCGTGCCGCAGGAGTGGCTCAAGATCATCGACGAGTTCGGCGGCGACATGGGCGAGACCTACGGCGTGCCGGTGGAAGAGATCGCCGAGGGCATCAAGAACGGTGTCCGCAAGGTCAACATCGACACCGACCTGCGCATGGCCTCCACTGGCGCCATCCGCAAGCATCTCGCGGAGAACCCGAAGAACTTCGACCCCCGCAAGTACCTCGCGGCCTCCACCAAGGCCATGAAGGAGATCTGCAAGGCGCGCTACGAGGCCTTTGGCACCGCCGGCAACGCCAGCAAGATCAAGGTGCTGTCGCTGGAGGACATGACCGACCGCTACGCCAAGGGCGAGCTGGACCCGAAGGTGAACTGACCGCTGCTCCGCTCACTTCAGCGGACTGCTTCGCTAAGGGCGCTTCAGCGCCCTTTTTTTGTCCGCACGACACATCCCAGCAACTGGTGATGCCCGCTGTCTTCTGGTCGCCGTGCGCAACTGTCTCTCTTTTTGCGTGTTCGTCTTCGTGATGAGCTGCTCTTGCTGAGCTTTGGGCAAGTCCCCCGTACACGTATAAGGACTCGACCGATCCCGCTGCCTCCGCCCATCCGCGATAATTCAGGGCTTGGAATCCTACAGCGATGTCGGTCTTGGCTTTGCCGCCGGGAGGCGTAATGCGAGTCATCGGGACGAAGGTCGGAGGGGCGCTGGCAGCCTTGGTGCTGTGGTCGGCCCATTTGGTCATCGCCGTGGCGGATGCGCCCGAGGATGCATCGGCTGCGGCACAGCGTCATCACGACAGAGGCAACCTGTCTGCGGCAGTCATCGAGCTGAAGAACGCGCTGAGAGCGGACCCGAACGACGCCGAAGCGCGCTACCGGCTCGGCGCGATCCAGCTGCAGCTCGGTGACGGCGCGGCTGCGCATAAGGAGCTACTGCGCGCGCGGGAGCTCGGGCGCGAGGGGCTTGCCCCGTTTCTGGCGCGAAGCCTCCTGCTGCAGGATGAGCACCAGCGGGTACTGGACGAGTTTCCGCCGGATTCGACGCTGCCACCTTCCGAGCAGGCGCTTTTGTACGCGGTCCGCGGCGATGCCCATATGGCACTCGATGATGCCGACGCGGCGGCTGCGTCCTATGCGATCGCATTGGACATTGTGTCGGAGCAGCCGGATGCATTGCTCGGTCAGGCGCGGCTGGCTATGCGCAACGGCGAGGCGGATATTGCGCGGACCAAGCTCCGGGCGGCGTTGGCAGTTCGGCCGGGCTTCGCTGCCGCCTGGCTCCAGCTCGCGCGGATCGAGGCGGCTGCCAACGATGCTGCCGCCGCTGCGCCCGCCTTCGGCAAGGCCATCGAGTACGCGCAGCCGGACTTCGGACCGCGCATCCAGCGCGCGATGTTCTTCATCGAGCAGGGAGACTATGACGCCGCACAGGAGGACATCGAGATGCTGCGCATGCGTCACGAAGGCCATCCGGCCATTGCGCACCTCCAGGGCCGCGTCGCCTTCCACACCGGGCGTTTCGATCGGGCCCACGAGCACTTCGAGCGTGCCGGCGGTGTGCCGGCCTTTCAGCGCGAGCTGCCGTTCTACCGTGGTGCCAGTGCCCTGGCCACCGGGCAGTACGAGCAGGCCCGGGACCTGCTCGGCCGCTTTCTCGATGCCAACCCCGACTCCAGCAGCGCTGCCCGTCTCCTCGCCCGCGCCCGTTTGGCCACGGGCGACGCCGCCGGCGCTGAGGAGCTCCTCACTAGGCTGCTGCTGGAGGACCCCGAAAACGCCGACGCATTGAGGCTCATGGCGCGTATCCGTGAGCGGCAGAGCGATGCTGATGGCGCGGCGGCGTATCGCCGTCGGCTCGCCGTGTTGGAGCCCGATGATCCGATGCTTGCTGCGGATCTGGGCTTGAGTCTCGTCAAGGGCGACGACGACGCCGTAGTGGAAGGACTCGAGATCTTGCAAACGGCCCTGCGGCAAGAGCCCGATAACCTGATGGCGGACATTGGAATCGTGAGCGCCTTGCTGCGCAAGGGACAGGGCGAAGCGGCGCTGTCGGCCGCAGAGTCCATGGCGGAGAAATATCCAGACAACGGTGCGCCCTGGGCCCTCGCTGGCATCGCTCGCGGGACGCTCGGGGATCTTGACGGGGCGCAGCGGGCTTTCGAGCAAGCACTGGTGCTCGCCCCGGGTGAGCCGTCCACGGCAGCCAACCTTGCCGCGATAGCTCTGAAACAAGGACGTGTGGACGACGCCCGGGGCTATTACGAGCAAGCGCTCGGGCAACGGCCGCAGCATGAGCAGACCCTGCTGAAGCTGGCGCAGCTCGAAGCGCGCTTGGGCAATGATCAGGCTGCGGAGACATTGCTCGAGCAGGCCATCAAGGCGCACCCGCAGCGGCTCGCGCCGCAGTTCGCCCTGGTGGGCTTCTACCGAGATCGTGGTCGAGTCGAGGAAGCGCTGCTTCGGCTCAAGCGTATACAGGACGCTTTCTCCGCCGACCCGCTGTACTGGTCCGTCTTGGCCGTGCTTCAGCTCAGTAGCGGTGCTCCCCAAGCAGCGGTGGCGAGCCTCAATCGGCGGATCGAGCTGGAGCCAGCGGAGGCGGCGGCGCACTTACAGCTCGCCAATGCGTACGCGGCGGCAGGTGATGACGCCGGCTTCGGGGTGGCGCTATTCAAGGCCCTTGAGCTGCGTCCAGACCACCCTGCGGCAAGCCGGTTGGTGGAATATTTCCTGGGCCGCGCGAAAGATGCCGAGTCCCGAGTGGCGCGCATGGAGCGGATCCGAGCGCTAGCCCCGGATCGGGTCGAATTGATCTTGGCGGACGCGGCCGAAGCCCTGCGTCAGAACCGTCCGGCCAGTGCCGAGGCATACTTGCATAAGGCGGCAAAGCGCGTCCCGCACGATCCGCGCTTACCTCTCGAGCTCGCGCGTGTGCAGCTGAAGACGGGTCGCCCGGCGGACGCCCTAGCAACCTTGGAGGCAGCGGCGCGGGATATCCCGGGCAACGCGCGAATGCTGATGGTGCTGGCTGAGCTCCAGCTCGCTTCGGGGCGCGCCGCCGACGGTAAGGCCAATCTGATGAAGGCCGCGGAGCTGGCGCCCAAGAACGCGCAGGTACGCAACAACCTCGCTTGGCTCCTGCGCCAAGACGACCCGGACCAAGCCTTGACGCTCGCGCGGCAGGCCGTCGAGCTGAGCGAGCGTCGCGAGCCGAGCTACCTCGATACCCTCGGCATGATTCTGCTGCAGTCGGGCGATGCGCAGGCAGCGCAGGCGGCATTACTGGGCGCGGTTTCCATTGCGCCGGCCAATGCCACCTTCCAATACCACTATGCCTTGGCGCTGGAGGGGGCCGGGAGCCGTGACCGCGCGCGGCGCGTGCTGTTGCAACTGCTGTCTCAGGCGCATGATTTCCCCGAGCGCACCCAGGCGGAGGCACTGGTCGAGCGTTTGCGCTGAGGACACCGACGCCAGCGGCGTAAATGTGCTTGGGCTGATGGTGCTGTCGATGGCCTCGCGCACCGCAGCGGCCAAGTCGTGGCGATGGCCCCGGGCTGCACCGCTTCTGCCCGGGCTCCCATGCCGAAGATCTGCGCCTGTGTCCCGAGGTCGCGCTCCTTGCATACTCGGCGCTGACGTCTGACAACAGCCCCGGTTCCTGCTCGCCTTGAGCCCTGCTGCCTGCGGAATGCTCGGCCAAATGCAAGGCGTGTTAGGCGGCTATTGGACAGCAAGGTCCCGCCGGGCCACGCGGATTTGGAACAAAAAAGGGGGCCGAAGCCCCCTGTGGCTGGCAGACGCCAAGCCACTATCTGTGAATGAACTCAGGGCTCAGCCTTTGGTCCTGCGGCGGCGGGCGACGCCTACGCCCACCAAGCCGACACCGAGCAAGGCAAGGGTTGCCGGCACCGGCACCTGTGCGCCATCGGCATCCACGTTGTGCAGGATGGAGATGGAGTAATTGCCAGGCTGTAGTTCATCCGTGGTCGCCCGAAATCCTCCATTAGAGGAAGAATCTGAAAAGATTCTGTTGGTGACGCCGTTGATGCTGGCAAAGGACCGAGTCAAACGGAAGGCATCGGAATCCTCTGTGCCGCCGGAGATGCCGCCAGCGACACCGTCAGGCCTCCAGCCGAACACCTCGTCGTCCGCCCCATCGATATTGATCTGGAAGGCGTAGCCGGCACTGACGGATGACTCGTCCCCCCCGCCCGGCGTCCAAACCTCGGCAAACACCTCGGCGTCGAAAACGAAGGTGAGCTGCGTCGCTGCGCCGACCGAGATATTGAACGTCGCATCCAGGGAGTTGTCGCCATCGGTGCGCACGGGGTCCGGGGTGGTCAGGCCCGGCTCTGCAACGACTTCCGACAGCAGCTGTGACGAGCCGTTCCCGTTAAAGACATCGGAAGAGCTGATCAGGGAGTCGCTGCGGGCCCAGTTCTGACCCACATAGGGCTTTGGGCCGGCAACCTGCTCGAACTGGTTGCCGTTGGGCTCGAACACGCTCGCGTCATTACCTGCGACGATCTCGCAGCCGAGAGGCCCGCAGATCGACATGGGGGCATCATTGCCATTAGGTATGGAGCTGCTGGCGCTGGCAGAGACGGTCGATACGGCGAAATTCGGGTCATTCCATTCTGCCGAGGTATTGGCATCGATATCACTCGACAGCAAAGTGACACTGCCAGCGCTATCCGTAATGCCAAAGTCGAAGATCTTCGAGATGGCGATGCCCTTGAAATTGGCCTGCGCCGAGCCCGCGGCGCCCAGTAGTAGCACGCCGGTGATGGCGACGTTGAGCCTTGTCTGTTTCATGTGATGACTCCGCATGCGTGAAACGGTTGAGGAACGAGGTTTCTTCACGAGTTGTGCCGCTGTCGAGCCTCATCTGGGTAGGCTCGGGCTTGCTGGTGCCTGCGCACCGGATAGTGGCAATGCCGAGAATGTCAGGTTGCCCAATGAGCACGTGCGAGTGTGCAGGGTCGCCGATCTCTGCGGCTGCTTCAGAAGCAGCGCAACTCGACAACAGCATTACAGTATTCATGCCACGCGGAGAGGCCTGCGCCACCAAATGAGGCTAAGGGTTTCGCTGAGCGGCTAGGGTGCTGATTAAAAAGCCAATTACTGGGCTGTACAAGCGCCGGACAGACTCGCGAATGCGAGCTCGAAGCCGGTACTGGCCAACTCAATGGGGCCTGTGTAATAGCGGTTTTACAGCACTGGCGATTTTGGCCCGGATGCCTATGCTGTCTTCCGAAAAGGCTGGTTGTTTATCTCATATAGCCGTTGAGGCCGAATCGTTGCCCGGCGATGGGGGGAACGCTGAGATTTCTGATTATTAAGACTTTTCGAAGTGTAAAGAACTGTGAGAGCTCGGATGGGGCAAGACGGGCGGCGAATGCGGTCGGCGTCGGAGCGAAGATCTTGGCAAGAGACCCAAGCCGTGAGTGATGGCCGCGCCGCGGCTCGGCGGCACAGTGCCGTACTGCTATCCTGCAAGGTACAGGCGTGGGCTGCCTTGGTTTTGCCCTGTGCAAGCGCCGGTACAGGCTTGGCACGGGAGCTCTGGTCCGGACCTGGCGCCGAAGCCGGCGCTGGACCTGGCCATTGACACCAGGGGCGGTGCTCGCATCAGGCAATTGCGGCGTCGGTGGCCGTGCGGTATTGCGTCGAGAGCAGTACGCGTGCGCCGACGCGAGGCGCAGGAGGGTTGACCTATGCCAGAAGAGACCAGTGCCGCGGCGGGTAATCACAGCGCGCGGCCGCGGATGATCGACAACATCTGGATCACACTGTCCGACGGCTGCTCAGTGGCGGCCAAGCTCTGGCTGCCGCCGGACGCCGAGGACAATCCGGTGCCGGCGGTGCTGGAGTACATCCCCTACCGCAAGCGCGATCACAAGGCGATTCGCGACGCCGAGATCCACGGCTTCTTCGCGCAGCACGGCTACGCCGGAGTGCGCGTGGACCTGCGCGGCAGCGGCGACTCCGAGGGCGTGCTGCGCGACGAGTACCTCCAGCGCGAGCTGGACGACGGCTTGGAGGTGCTGCGCTGGATCGCCGAGCAGCCCTGGTGCAGCGGCAAGATCGGGCTGTTCGGACTCTCCTGGGGCGGCTTCAATGGCCTGCAGATCGCAGCCCTTCAGCCGCCGGAGCTGGGCGCGGTGATCTCCGTTTGCTCGTCCGATGATCGCTATGCCGACGATGTCCACTACATGGGCGGCTGCCTGCTGACGGATAACCTCTCCTGGGCCTCCACCATGTTCGGCTTCAACTCCTGCCCGCCGGACCCGGCGGTGGTGGGCGAGCGCTGGCGCGCGATGTGGCTGGAGCGCCTGGCGGGCAGCGGGCTCTGGATCAAGAACTGGCTGGAGCACCAGCGCCGCACCGACTTCTGGAAGCATGCCTCGGTATGCGAGGACTACAGCGCCATCCAGGTGCCGGTGATGGCCGTCAGCGGCTGGGCGGACGGCTATTCCAACACCGTATTCCGGCTGTTGGAGCATCTGTCGGTGCCGCGCCGGGGGCTGGTGGGGCCCTGGGGGCACAAGTATCCGCACATGGGCGGCCCCGGCCCTGCCATCGACTTTCTCGGCGAATGCGTGCGCTGGTGGGATCAATGGCTCAAGGGCATCGACCGCGGCATCGACGACGACCCCATGCTGCGCGCCTGGATGCTGGACCGCCGCGACCCCTCCTCCCCGGAGACCACCGGCCGCTGGGTGGCCGAGCCGGTTTGGCCCAGCCCCGACATCGCGCCCCAGGCCTACCGGCTCGCCCGCGGCGCCTTGGTGCCGGACGACGGCAGCACCAGCACCGCCGGTGCCGAGCTCAGCATCAAGAGCCCTTTGAGCGTCGGCCTCTTTGCCGGCAAGTGGTGCTCGTACGCGGAGACGACGGATCTGCCCTCGGATCAGCGCCTGGAAGACGGCGGCGCCTTGGTGTTCGACACGGCGCCCTTGGCGGAGGATATCTCCATCCTCGGCTCACCCGAGGTGGAGCTGGAGCTTGCGGCGGATCGGCCCGTGGCCATGGTGGCGGTGCGCTTGTCGGACATCGGCCCCGACGACCGCGCTACGCGTGTCACCTTCGGCGTGCTGAACCTCACGCACCGGGACGGCCACGAGCAGCCGCAGCCGCTGGAGCCCGGCCGCCGCTACCGCGTCCGGGTGCCGCTCAACGAGGTGGGCCAGCGTTTCTTCGCCGGCCACCGCATCCGGCTGGGCATTTCCAGCTCCTACTTCCCGCTGGCTTGGCCCTCGCCCGAGCCGGCGCGGCTGACCCTGGACGCCGAGGGCTGCCGGCTGTATCTGCCGCTGCGCACGCCGAAGCCCGAGGATGCCGAGCTGCGCAATCTCGGGGCGCCGCGCAGCGCACCGGCACCGGCGCACACCCTGCTGGTGCCGGCGGAGCGCCACTGGACCGTCCGCCACAACCTGGCCAACAACGAGGTGGCGCTGGACGTGGTGAACAACGACGCGCGCGTGCGCCTGGACGACATCGGCCTCGCCTTCGGCCGCAACGTGGAGGAGCGTTGGAGCTACAAGAATGAGCGCTACGAGACCGTGCGCGGCGAGGTGGTGCACGAGCGCAGCTTCGAGCGTGCCGGCGTCGCGGGCGCCCCCGACTGGTCCGCGCGCACCGTCACCCGCACCATCCTGACGTCCACGGCCACCCACTTCCTGATCCGCGCGACACTGGACGCCTATGAGGGCGACGTGCGGCTGTTCGAGAAGAGCTGGGACGAGGCCATCCCGCGCGATCTGATCTGATTCCACGCCCGGTCGCCGGTGGCTACAAGCCCGGCGGGGAGCGCCCATCCACACCGGAGCACCGCATGCCCAAGCACAATGTCTTCATCGTCGGACTGGACCCCTTCAATCTGGAGCGGCTGAAACGTGTGCCGGCGGCCCGCGACTGCGAGCTCCACGCGGCCTTGGATGTCTCCGACATCCGTCACGTCGACAGTTACGATGTTCCCGCGCTGATCGACAAGGCGGTGGCCGCGATGGAGGACTTCGACGGCAGTATCGACGGCGTCGCGTCCTATTGGGACTTCCCGGGCAGTCTGTTCGTGCCCGTCCTCGCCGAGCGTTTCGGCCTGCCCGGGCCGTCGCTGGAGGCCGTGCTCAAGTGCGAGCACAAGTACTGGAGCCGGCTCGAGCAGCAGAAGGCCGTGGCGCAGCACCTGCCGGTCTTCCGCGCCTTCGATCCGAACGACGACGACGCCTTCGGCAAGCTGCAGCTGGTGCCGCCGTTCTGGATCAAGCCCATCAAGTCCTTCCGCTCCTATCTGGCCTTTCAGATCAACGACGCCCACCAGTTTCGCGACGTCATGCAAACCTGCCGTCAGGAGCAGGGGCATATCGTCGAGCCCTTCCGCGACCTGCTGCGGATGTTCGAGCTGCCGGCGGAGATCGTGGACATGCCGGAGACCTTCATCGCCGAGACGCCGATCGGCGGGGCTCAATGCACACTGGAAGGTTATGTGTACCAAGGCGGCGTTGTCGTCTACGGCGTTGTCGACAGCATCCGCGCGGCCGGGGGCCTCTCCTTCGGCCGCTACCAGTACCCGTCATCGCTGCCGCTGGAGATCCAGCACCGCATGATCGATGCGGCCCGGCTTGCCGTTGGTGCCATCGGTCTCGACAACAGCCCCTTCAACGCCGAGCTCTACTACGACCAGAGCGCGGACCGAATCTGGCTCCTGGAGATCAACCCGCGCATCTCGCAGGCGCACACGGACCTGTTCGAGAAAGTCGCGGGTATTTCCCATCATGCGGTGATGTTGGATCTCGCCCTGGGCCGCAAGCCGTCGCCGCTGGAGCGTGCCGGACACTTCAACGTCGCCGCGCATTTCATGGTGCGCACCCCGGATGCGGGGCGGATCACCGTGGTGCCGGACGACGCAGCCATTGCGCGCATCGCCGAGCAACAGCCGGATACCGTCGTCAAGATTGCCGTCGAGCCCGGCCAGCACCTGCGAGAGCTCCAGGGCCAGGACCAATACAGCTTCGAGCTGGCGCAGGTCTTCATCGGCGCCCGGGACGAGATGGAGCTGGCGGACAAGTACCGAGCGGTCCTGGCCGAGCTCCATTTCGACCTCGAGCGCGACCGCCAGGAGCCCGTCATCCTCTGACGCCCGGGCGCGAGCCCTGAGAGTGGCGGGCTTTGAGGCCCGGACATTGCGTTGTCGCTCCGTAGGTCGGGCTGAGGCACGAAGCCCGACGCGGCGCCCGCTCGCGACGACGATGCCGAGCATCAGCGCGAGATAGATCAGGAAGGGCGCCCGTCAGCGCGTCGCCGCCAGGCGCGATGGGCACGCAGTGATACCCCGCGGGGGCGGCTGGCGTTACCATGCGGTTCTTCGGTCGCCCGCCGTCGACTCGGCCGCCGCGTGCGCCGTTGATCCCGGTGACATCGGCGCACATTCATGCAGTTATGTCGACACCCAGCGCCAAGGCCTTCCGGCAGCAGATCCTAAAGCCTGCCGAGGGGGTGTTTCTCTTCCACGCCCGCGCCATCGAGCGCCTCATCGAGGAGGAGCTCGGCGCGCAGGCGCGCGGCGTGCCCATCCCGAACCTGCCCTACTACTTGATGCCGCGGGAGGCCTTCCTCTACGGCCTCGAGAGCGAGAACGCCGAGGCCTTGTCCGTCATCGAGGGCCTGCGTCTGCCGCGGTACGTGGTCCTGCTGCCGAGCCCCAGCTCACAGGCCGCGGGGCAGGGCGCCTTCGAGCGGTTGCGGCACGACTATTGGGCGCGGAGCTTCGAGGCCGAAGTGGCCAGGGCTTGGCAGAACACCCGCGACGACAACGACGACGCCGAGCGCTTCGGCGCCGTCGCGCTGCGCAGTCTCATCGGCGGGCATGCCTTCGCCGAGGTGCGCGAGGTCTTGGATCGTGACGGCGTGATCCTGTCCGTCTGGAGCGATGATCTCATTACGCGCACCTTCGCTGCCCTGGTGGTGCGGCTGCGCTACTTCGCGCCCGGGGCCCGCGGCTTCTATTTCCCCGCCATCGAGGTCTGGCCGGAAGTGGACGCCTGGCTCGCCGCCAGCGGCCTCGATCTACCGGCGCCGAGCCGTGACGGGCGTCAGCCGCTGCTGCTGATGAAAAGCCGCCCGGGCGGCAGCGAGCTGCCGGCGGCGCCGCCGCTGCTGCCCACGGGATTACCGTTCGGGGCCTCGGACCCGGATCTCGCCATCGCGGTGGCCGACGCCGCAGAGGTGTGGCCGGCCAAGGCCCCGGCGAGCGGTGATCCCTGCGAGCAGACGGAAGACCATGGCGCCGACTTGCGTCACATGGACGCCGATCTGCCCCCCTCACTGGAAGCACACTATCTTGCCGCCCTGCACCGTGGCACGCGGGTCCGTCGCCGCAAGGGCTGGCTCGCGCGGCTGCGCGACGACGTCCGCAACGGCCTGCGTCGGCTGGTGGGCCGTCTGCTGTTCCTGCCGGGGCTGGACGATATTGGCTTCGCGCCGGCGCCGGGTACCGCCATGCGCTGGCACAGCCTAGGGCTCGCGCTGTTCGAGCACGCCGTGGGCTGTGCGCAGCGGGCCGAGTTCGAAGGCCGCTTCGCGGCGCAGCTGCGCTTTCTCGCGGATGCGCGCCGGCTCGCCCAGCGGATGAGCCGACCCGCACGCTGTGCGCCGGCCGCGGTAGAGATAGCGATCAACGAGCGCGAGCACGCCGCCGAAGAGCATCTGGCGGATCTGCTCGCCGCCAAGTGGAAGCTCGCGCCGGCCACGGCCAGCGAGCTGCGCCACCTCATCGAGCGCCTCGCCGCCGCGGACCGCCGCCGCTTCGGCTCCGCCCCGGCCCGCACGCTGCTCAGCTGCCTGGAGCAGGTGCTCTCGGAAAGCCGCAGCGATTACTATCGTCTGCGCTTCGCGCGTTGGCTCTTGAGCTCGGGGCGCCGGCGGTTGCTGGAGCCGCTGCCCTTCCAGGCGCTGCTCAAAGCCATGCGCGCCATGGAGACGGCCCGCGCGCGGCTGGAGGAGATGCCCTGGCCCATCACGGACCTGGAGCGTTTCACGCGCGTGCTGGAGACGCTGACGCAGCGCGTCAACGCGCGCCTCGACGAGCAGATCATGCCGCGTGTGAAGCAGGCCATGTGCAAGGCCGACTTCGTGCCCCGGGATCACCGCGAGAACGTCGCTGCGCAGAAGATGCAGCTGGAGCTGCTGGACGTCATCAAGCGCCGCCGACACCTCAAGTTCACCGACGTGCGCGACATCGTCGCCCGCAACATCCTGCGCCTGCCGGACCCGACCTTGTCCGAGTTTTTCCGCGGCGACCGCCTTGCGCGCTTCGATCGCACCGCCGCCGACGCCCTGCCGGGGGTCTATCGGCCGGGCGAGATCTATATCAAAGGCCTGCAACAGCTGAGCGCGCCGCTGTTCGGCACCGGGCCGGGGCGGACCATCTCGCGCTATCTGTTGGTGCCCTTCGGTGCCGCCTACCTATTGCTCAAGAGCATCGACCTGCTGCTGGAGCTGCTGCCGCACCACGACAAAACCTTCCACCTCGCCTCCTTCACCGACGTGATGCTCCTCGGCGGGCTCGTGAACCTGGTGATGCACACAGGGATTGGCCGCCACATCGCCGTGTCGCTGTGGCACGGGCTGGTGGCGGCGCTGCGCTTCGTTTTCTACGACGGGCTGAGCCGGCTCAGGCGCTGGCGCCCGCTGGCGGACTTCCTCAGCACCGGGATCGTGCGCGGTCTCGGGCGCAATCTGGTGCAGCCCTTGTTGATCGGCGCCCTGCCGCTGGCACCCATCATCCTGCTTGCGGTGCTCGTGGAAGAGGTGCCCATCGAGCCTGGGCTGTGGCTCGCCGGTCTGGCCTTTGCGCTCGGCACACTGGCGCGCAATACGCCCGCCGGGCGACGCTTCCTCGACAACTTGAGCACGCGCGTCGGCCTCTATTTCACGCGACTCAATCAGGCGCTCTTCATCGGCTTGATCCAGTCGCTGTTGTACTTCTTCAAGGAAGTCACGCGGCGCTTCTCGCAGCTGTTGCACCGGGTGGACGAGGCCTTGATCCACCATCGAGGCGAGCGCATGGGACGGCGCGTCGCCAAGGCCCTGTTGGCGCCGGTGTGGCGCCTCGCCGAGGCCCTGATGCAGTTCTATGTGACGGTGCTGGTGGAGCCGCAGGTCAACCCGGTCAAGCACTTCCCCATCGTCAGCATCGGGCACAAGCTCTTGCTGCCCTTTCTGCCGGCCATCACGGCCGCGTTCCTGGAGATGAGCGATGCGATCCTGCCCAAGGTCATCGCCTATCCGCTGGTGACCTTGACCATCGTGCTGCTGCCGGGACTCTTCGGCTTCTTCGTTTGGGAGCTCAAGGAGAACTGGAAGCTCTACCAGGCGAATCATCGCGAGGGTCTCGCCGATGCGAGCCATGCCTACCAGGAGCCGGCGCTCATGGGCGAGGGCAAGGAGCCCCTGCCGGTGGAGCCCGCCGCCGTCGGCCACCACGGCGAGAGCGTGCGGGCGCTCATGTCCCGGGGCTTCCATTCCGGCGCCCTGCCCAAGGCCTTCGGCCGGCTGCGCAAGGTCATTCGGGAAGAAATGCGCGACCAGCAGCCCTATCCGCAGCGTCTGCGCCGGGTCCAGCGCCAGCTGGAGGAGGTCGAGCACGCCTTCTGCGTGTTTTTCGAGCGTGAGTTCACCTTTGCGCTGCGCGAGCGCTGCCGAGATCCGAACTGCACCCTTCAGCGCGTGCAGACGGGCACGCCCCGCATCGCCACCAATCTGGTCGAGCTGGCCGTCGACATCTACCCGGGGGCCCGTCGCGACAGCGGTGGCATCGACCTGTCCGAGCAGCTGACGGACGAGCAGCGCGCCACGCCCCTCACTCTGGGCATCCGCCTCTTCTACCGCGCCCCGCGCATCCGCGTCGAGACCGAGATCCAGGGCCACGCCGAGCGCATCGGTCCCTACTGCTGGTCGCTCATCGCCGCGGACCTGCGGCTCTTCGCCGGCCGCGCCGGCGCCGACCTCAAGACACTCGACCTCGGCCTGCCCGCCGCCCCCGCCGAGCCCGCGCAGCTGCGCGCCGTTGCCTGAGCTAAATCGCAGGTACCTACGCCGGCGCGGTGGGCTCAGCGCCAGAGGGCGTGGAAGTGGTGGGTGGGGCCGTGGCCTTGACCGACGTCGAGGCTATCGGCTGCGGCAATGGCGCCGGCGACGTAGCGCTTGGCCTGCTCGGTGGCTGCGCGCACGTCGGCCGTCGCGGCGAGCCGGGCCGCCAGCGCCGAGGACAGCGTGCAGCCCGTGCCGTGGGTATTCTTGGTTGCGATACGCTCGGTCTCGAGCCAATGCTCGCCGTCGGCGGTGACGAGCAGGTCCGGGCTGTCCGTCGCCGGCAGATGGCCGCCCTTCAGCAGCACGGCGCCGCTGCCGTCCGCGGGGCCGAGGCCGCGCAATGCTTTGGCCGTCGCGAGCATGGCGTCCCGCGTCTCGGGCTCGGGGCACTCCAGCAGCACCGCAGCCTCCGGCAGGTTCGGGGTCAGCACCGTGGCCAGCGGCAGCAGGCGGTCCTTGAGCATGGCCACCGCCGCGTCCGCCAACAGCCGATCACCGCCTTTGGCCACCATGACCGGGTCCAGCACCACGTGCGGCGGGCGATGGCGGGCGAGGGCGGCGGCGACGGCGGCGACGATGTCGGCGCTGCCGAGCATACCGATCTTTACCGCATCGACGCGGATGTCCGCGAAGATCGCGTCGATCTGTGCGGCGACGAAGTCCGGCTCGACGAGCCGAACCCCGGTGACGCCGCGGGTGTTCTGCGCCGTCAGGGCGGTGACGGCGGCCATGGCGTAGCAGCCCTGGGCGGCGATGGCCTTCAGATCCGCCTGAATACCGGCGCCGCCGCTGGGGTCGGAGCCGGCGATGCTCAGGACGTTCTTGATGCGAGTCGCGCTCATGTTGTCTGTCGCTTCTGCCTCTGCTTCCGCTTCTGCGCCCGCTGCACGGCGGCTGCGAGTGCTGCGGCAGCGGCTTCCGGATCCGGCGTCCCGCAGACCGCGGACACCACGGCTAGACCCTCGCAGCCGGCGTTCAGCACGCAGTCTGCGTGGGCGGCCGTGAGCCCGCCGATGGCGACGGCCGGAAAGTCCGAAGCCGCCCGCACCGCGGCGAGTCCGTCGCACCCGAGCGGCACGGCGTGGTCGGTCTTGGTGGCGGTGGCGAAGACGGGGCCGATGCCGACATAGTCGATGGGCAATGCAGCGACCGCCCGGGCATGCGCGATGGTCTGAATGGATAGCCCGACGATGGCCTCCGGCCCGAGCAGCTCCCGTGCCGCGGCCACGCTCGCGTCGGACTGGCCGACGTGGACACCGTCGGCCCCGACCGCCGCGGCCACGCGCAGACGATCATTGACGATCAGCGGTACGCCGGTGCCGGCCAGGGCCGTCTTGAGCGCGCGGCCCTGCTCGATGAGCAGCGCGTCCGGTGCCGCCTTGTCCCGCAGCTGCACGACGCTGATGCCGCCCGCCACGGCGGCCCGCACGGTGTCCACCAGGCCGCGGCTCGCACAAAGCCCGGGGTCCGTCACCAGATACAACGACAGGTCCAAGGCGCGGCTCATGAGGCGGGTGCTCCCGGTGTGGGCTCGATGTCGTCCGCGCCCCGCTGCGGCTCGTTGGCCAGCGGCTCGGGCACGGGCCCGGGTGCAATGCGGGCGTCCGCGTTGACGGCGTCGGCGCTAAGCGCGGCCAGGGCGTCGACGAAGCAGAGCAAGAAACTGCCCGGTCCATCCGCGCCACGGGCTGCATGCTCGCCGGCGAGCCCATAGTAGGCGAGTGCGGCGACGGTGGCTTCGAAGGGGTCGTCACCGCCAGCGAGGAAGGCCCCGCAGACCCCGGTGAGGGAGCAGCCGAGGGCGGTGACCTGGGGCATGAGCACATGGCCGTTGGCGACCCGCGCGGCGCGTTGGCCGTCGGTAACGAAGTCGATCTCGCCGGTGACGGCGACGCTACAGCTCTGGCGGCGAGCGAGCACCACGGCAGCCTGTTCCGCCGCCGTGACAGGGTCTGTGGCATCGACCCCGCGACCGCCGGTGTGCTCGCCGGCGCCGTTGGACGCATCCGCGCTCAAGGCGTTCAGGGCCAGAATTTCCGACGCATTGCCTCGAATCAGTGTCGGCGCCAGCGCCAGCAACCGTGCCGCCGCTTCGCGCCGCAGCGTGGTCGCGCCGACGGCGACCGGGTCCAGCACCCATGGCTTGCGGTGACGGCAAGCGGCGGCGGCCGCCGAGAGCATGCCCTCCAGCCAAGCCGGTGACAGGGTGCCGATGTTGATGGTCAGGGCATCGGCAAGCGTCGCGAACTCGCCCGCCTCTTCGACGGCATGCACCATCGCCGGCGAGGCGCCCACTGCGAGCAGGATGTTCGCAGCGGCATGCATGGCGACGTAGTTGGTGATGTTCTGCACCAGCGGGACGCTGCTGCGCAGACGGCGCAGCGCGTCACCGGGGGGCGGCAGCGGGAGCGGACGGGGCTTCACGTCTGTCTGCATGGCTTCGTGTGCTCAGGGCCCGGCTCGATGGTGCAGAAGGCCCGTCAGTATCCCCGCCGACAGTGGCACTGGCCAGCGTCTGGGGCAAGCGCAATGGCGGTAGTGCAAGCCAGGCTTTGCCTGAGTAAAATACTCGGATTAAGCGGTCCTGGGTGATGGTGGTCAACGCGGCACCCGCATGGCGTTGCTAGAGTACTGCAAGGCGGTGTGCAAGCGGTTGCGGGCCTGATTGGCAGTGGCTGGGATCGGCTGGGAGGAGCTGGGACTGGCCCGGCGCCTGCCGGAGTCCCCGCAGGTGTCCCCGCAGGTGTCGACTCGAGGGCTTCGCGTGGCTGGGGGCGTGGCTGCCTGCGTGGCCGCTCGCGGCGGCCCTGGGTGCGTCTCGACAGGGGGGTGCCAACGCCCGGAGCCAATCGGGCTGCTGCTGGTCGGGCTGCTGCTGGGTTGCTGCACTGCACAATTGTGACTATGATGCCGGGATTGGGTAATAACCCTGATCATACTAAGTGAAAAAACTGGATCGGCCCGCACCTGTCCCAGGCGCGTCGGATCCGGCATAGAGCACCACTGTAACCCATGACCGAGTACGCGCTGATCCTCGTCGGCACCGTGTTGGTGAACAACTTCGTGCTCGTGAAGTTTCTCGGGCTCTGCCCCTTCATGGGCGTGTCCAAGAAGCTGGAAACGGCGATTGGCATGGGGTTTGCCACCACCTTCGTGCTGACGCTGTCGGCGGTCACCTCCTGGCTGGTCAACGAATTCCTGCTGATGCCGCTGGGTATCGATTACCTGCGGACCATCGCGTTCATCCTGGTGATCGCGGTGGTGGTGCAATTCACCGAGACCGTGATGCACAAGACCAGCCCGGTGCTCTATCAGGTGCTCGGCATCTTTCTGCCGCTGATCACCACCAACTGCGCCGTGCTCGGCGTGGCGTTGTTGAACCTCCAGGAGCAGCGGGGCTTCCTGGAGTCGGCGCTCTACGGCTTTGGGGCGGCTATCGGCTTCTCGCTGGTGCTGGTGCTGTTCGCGGCCATGCGCGAGCGCGTCGCCGTGGCCGACGTGCCGGAGCCCTTTCAGGGCAGCGCCATCGCGATGATTACCGCCGGGCTCATGTCGCTGGCCTTTATGGGCTTCGCGGGTCTGGTCTCGGTATGAGCGCCGACGTTTGGAACGGGCGGCGCCCGCGCGCTGCCCAACGCGGCGAGGTCAACGTCCGCGTCCGCCGCCCAGGTACCCGCGGCGGGCCGCTACCATCGGAGATTCGGCCATGCTGACTGCCGTTGCTGCCATTGCGCTGCTCGCCGCGGCCTTCGGGCTGCTGCTGGGCTATTCGGCGATCCGTTTCCACATCGACGGCGATCCCGTCGCCGATCAGCTAGACGAGCTGTTGCCGCAGAGTCAGTGCGGCCAGTGCGGCTACCCGGGCTGCCGTCCCTATGCGGAGGCCGTCGCCGCCGGCGAGGCCGAGATCAACCTATGCGCCCCCGGCGGCGAGGCCACCATGCTCGCCATCGCCGACCTGCTCGGCCGCGAGCCGGTGGAAGTGGGCGACGTGGTGGAAAAGCCGAAAGCCGTCGCCGTCATCGACGAGCAGGAGTGCATCGGCTGCACCAAGTGCCTGCAGGTATGCCCAGTGGACGCCATCGTCGGCGCTGCCAAGCAGCTGCACGGGGTGCTGGCCGCCGAGTGCACCGGTTGCGAGCTTTGCCTGGAGCCCTGCCCGGTGGACTGCATCCACATGGAGCCGATTCCGCAGACCATCGCCAATTGGAAGTGGCCCTATCCGATGGTGCCGCGCGTCGCTTCCGGGCGGCCCGGCAGTGCGGCCAACGCCGACGCCGTGGAGCAGCGCGAGGCGGCCTAGCCGCGCCCAAGCCCCGGCGATGCCTGCTGTCAAGTCCTTGCCTACCCCGCCCAAGCCCCGGCGATGCCCCGGCGATGCTCTGGAGCGCGCACGCCGTCGCGACAGGTGCAGCCCGCCGGCGCGCCCGGGCGGCCGCTACACTAGGCACTTCACGATCCGCGCCGTGACCTGAGCCTGAATCATGCTCTTTTCCGTACTCAACCCCCACCGCGAGCGCCTGTGGCACTTCCACGGCGGCATTCACCTGCCGGACGAGAAGGCGCTGTCCAACGCCGGCGCCAGCGTCGCCGCACCGCTGCCGACCCAGCTGGTAGTGCCGCTGCAGCAGCACATCGGTGCGCCCTCTCAGGCCTGCGTGGGCGTCGGCGACCAGGTCAAGAAGGGCCAGGTGCTGGCCAAGCCCCAGGGCTATGTCAGTGCACCGGTGCATGCGCCGAGCTCCGGCACCGTCGTGGCCGTGGAGCCGCGGCAGGTGCCGCACCCCTCCGGCCTCAGCGCCCCCTGTGTCGTCATCGCCACCGACGGCGACGATGTCTGGGGCGAGCTACCGGCGCCGTTGCCGGATTTCGCGCAGCAAGATCCGGCGGAGCTCCGGGAGCGCATCCGCCTGAGCGGCATCGTCGGCATGGGCGGGGCGTCATTCCCCTCCAGCGTCAAGCTGAATCCGGGGCCGGATCAGCCCATCGAGACGCTGATCATCAACGGCGCCGAGTGCGAGCCCTACATCACCTGCGACGACCTGCTCATGCGCGAGCGCGCGGCGGACATCGTCGACGGCATTCGGGTCATGCTGCACATCCTGGGCACGCAGCGCTGCCTGGTGGGTATCGAAGACAACAAGCCCGAGGCCCTCGCCGCCATGCGCGAGGCCGCGCAGCAGGCGAACGAGCAGGACGGCGCCGCCGGGCGCATCAAGGTCATGGAGATCCCGACGCTGTATCCCAGCGGCGGCGAGAAACAGCTCATCAAGATCCTCACCGGCAAAGAGGTGCCGAGCCACGGCATTCCGGCGCAGATCGGCATCGTCTGCCAGAACGTCGGGACGGCCTGCGCCGTGGCCGATGCCGTGCTGCGCGGGCGCCCGCTCATCGAGCGCTATGTGACCGTCACCGGCCGCGGCGTCGGCAAACCGCAGAATTACCGGGTGCGCATCGGCACCCCGGCCGCGGACTTGGTGGCCGCCAGCGGCGGCTACACCGGTGCGCTGGAGAAGCTCGTGGTCGGCGGGCCCATGATGGGCTTTCGCATCGACTCCGATGCCGTGCCCATCACCAAGGCCGCCAACTGCCTCCTGGCCTTGACGCCGGGCGAGAGTCCGGACCCGGGCGAGCCCCAGCCCTGTATCCGCTGCGGACGCTGCGCCGAGGTCTGTCCCGCCAACCTGCTGCCGCAACAGCTCTATTGGCACGCGCGGGCCAAGGACCTGGACAAGGTTCAGGACTACAACCTCTTCGACTGCATCGAGTGCGGCTGCTGCGCCGTGGTCTGCCCGTCGCACATCCCCTTGGTGCAGTACTACCGCTTCGCCAAAACCGAGAGCTGGGCGCGGGAGCGCGAGAAGCGCGCCGCAGAGCACGCCCGCGAGCGCCATGCCGCCAAGGAGGCTCGTCTCGAGCGTCTGGAGCGCGAGAAGAAGGCCAAGATGCGCAAGAAGAAGGAGGCCGTGGCGCCCAAGGGCGGCAAGGACGACGACAAGCAGGCCGCCATCAAGGCCGCGCGCGAGCGGGCCGCCGCCAAGAAGCGCGAGGCGCCAGAAGCAGCCGCCCAAAAGGAGGCGCCCGAGCAGAACGCCGCCGAGGCCGGTGCCGCCGCCGGGGCCGAGACGCCGAAGGTGGCAGCGCCCGACGGCAAGCCGCCGGGCGCCCAAGCGAACGCGAAGACCCAGGCCAAGGCCGCCGAGCAGCAGGGCGCGCAGGGCGCCGTGCCGAAGCCGGTGCCGGACGACGGCAGTCGCGCCGTGGATGAGGCAAAGGCGGCCGGTGCCGAGACCCTCGGCGCGGGGCCAGATGAAAGACCAGGTGAGGGATCAGATGACGCCAAGCAGCCATCAGCCGCGTCATCGACGGAGCAGGAGCGGCCGCGTGCATCGGCCGGGCGCGGCTGATGCAGGCGCGCGCAGGCTTCATCTCCTCGCCCCACGCGGCGCGGGTCAACAGCGTCGACTGGGTGATGCTCCAGGTCTGCCTGGCACTGGTGCCGGGCACCCTCGCGCTGGTGTGGTTCTTCGGCTGGGGCGTGCTCATCAACATGGCCCTGGCCGTGGTCTTTGCGGTGGTGGCCGAGGCCCTGGTGATGAAGGTCCGCGGGCGCCCGGCGCTGCCCGCCATCGCCGACTACAGCGCCGTGGTGACGGCATTGCTGTTCGCGCTGACCATCCCGCCGACCCTGCCCTGGTGGCTGACGCTGCTCGGCATCCTGTTCGCCATCGTCATCGTCAAGCAGCTCTACGGCGGCATCGGCTACAACCCCTTCAACCCGGCCATGGCCGGGTATGTATTCCTGCTGATCTCCTATCCGGTGGCCACCACCACCTGGCTGCCCCCGGACGTGCCGGCGCTGCTGGCGGCGCAGGACCTGGTGACCCTGTCCTTCATGGATTCCGCCCGGCTCATCTTCACCGGCGCCCTGCCGGCGGAGCACACCTGGGATGCCGTGAGCGCCGCCACGCCGCTGGATGAGATGCGCACCCTGCTCGATCAGGGCATGACCATGGATGAGATCCGCGCCTCCAGCCCGCTGTGGGGCCTGTTCGGCGGTCGCGGCTGGGAGTGGGTGGCCTTCTGGTTCCTGCTCGGCGGGCTCTACATGCTCTGGCGCAAGGTCATCACCTGGCAGATCCCGGTGGCCTTCCTGGCCGGGCTGATGCTCGCCGCCGCCGTCTTCTGGCTGCTGGACCCACAGAGCTATCCGGCACCCATGCTCCACCTGGTGTCGGGCGCGGCGGTGCTCGGCGCCTTCTTCATCGCCACGGACCCGGTGAGCGCCTGTACCACCAAGCGGGGGCAGCTGGTCTATGGCTTTCTCATCGGCGTGACCATCTACGTGATTCGCACCTGGGGCGGTTATCCGGACGCCGTGGCCTTCTCGGTGTTGTTGCTGAACATCGCCGCCCCGATGATCGATCATTACACCCAGCCTCGGGTCTTCGGGCAGAAACGCAGTGCCTAGCCCCGGCCGGCGGTGGCGCGGCCCGTCGGCGGGTCAGCGCCACGCCGAAGGTTGACCCCTGTTTCGAGCGCAGACAGTCGTTCTTCACCATGAACAAAGCACCTATCCTCATCGCCGCCGCCATCCTCGGCAGCTTCGCCGTCGGCGGCGTCGGCCTGGTGGCCATGACCCATGAGCTCACCGGCGAGCGCATCGCCGCCAACGAGCGCGAGGCCATGCTCTCCAAGCTCAAGGCCATCGTGCCCGCCGAGCGCGTCGCCAACGACCCGCTGCAGGACAGCATCAAAGTCAGCGCCCCGGACCTGCTCGGCTCGGCGCAGACCGAGGTCTACCGGGTGCGCGACGAGGACGAGCCGGTGGCCGTGATCCTCCAGCCGGTGGTGCCGGACGGCTATGCCGGACCGATCCGGCTGCTGGTGTCCGTACTGCGCGACGGCAGCCTCGGCGGCGTGCGCGTGCTGGAGCACCACGAAACCCCCGGACTCGGCGACAAGATCGACGAGAAGAAGAGCGACTGGATCGTCGAGCAGTTCAATGGCAAGTCCATCGGCAACCCGCCGCTGGAGGCCTGGCAGGTGAAGCGCGACGGCGGCGAGTTCGACCAGTTCACCGGCGCCACCATCACGCCGCGCTCCATCGTCAATGCCGTCAAGAACACCCTGCTGTTCGTGGAGCGTGCGGGCGATTCCCTCTACGACTCGGCGGGCCCGGCGAATCAGGCCGAGCCCGAGGCGCCGACGGCGGCGGATGAGCCGGCGACGGCCGGCGGGCAGTTGCCAGGCAGCGGCAAGGTTGCGGAGGCGGGCTGATGGCGGAGAAGGGCTACGGCAGCCTCATCGGCGACGGCCTGTGGAGCAACAACCAGGCCCTGGTGGCCATGCTCGGGCTCTGTCCGCTGCTGGCGGTGACCACCACGGCCACCAACGGCCTCGGCATGGGGCTCGCCACCACCACGGTGTTGGTGTTGTCCAACGCGACCATCTCGCTGATCCGCAACCTGGTGCGCCCCGAGGTGCGCCTGCCGGTGTTCGTGCTGGTGATCGCGTCGTTCGTGACCACCGTCGAGCTCACCATGCAGGCGGCCTTCTACGAGCTCTATCTGGTGCTCGGGCTGTTCATTCCGCTCATTGTCACCAACTGCGCCATCATCGGCCGGGCCGAGGCCTATGCCTCCAAGGCCCGTCTGGACAAGGCCATCGTCGACGGCCTGGCCATGGGCATCGGCTTCTCGCTGGTGCTGATGGTGCTCGGGGGCATGCGCGAGCTCCTGGGGCAGGGGACCCTCTTCCATCAGGCTGAGCTGCTGCTGGGAGAGGGGGCCCGCGGCTTTGGGCTGGATCTGGGTCCGGACTTCCAGGGTGCGCTCTTGGCCATCCTGCCGCCGGGCGCCTTTATCGGGCTCGGCTTCCTGATCGCGCTGAAGAACATCATCGACAAGCGTGCTGCCCGCCTCAAGCGGGCGGCCGCCGCGCGGCGCGATCTACCGGAGCAGGATGCTGCGCAGCCGGCCCCGGGCTGACGTGCCCGTGACGCCGCGCTGACGGCCTCGATCATCTCAAGGAGCGTCCGCGGCTAGTGCCCAGCGCGCGACGGCGGCCGCCAGGGCATCGGCGTCCACGGGCTTGGTGAGGAAGGCGTCCATGCCGGCCTCCAGGCAGCGGTCCTTGACATCCTCGGCGGCGTTGGCGGTGAGGGCGATGATCGGCAGCCGCCGCCCTTCGCCCTGACTCGCGCGTACGCGCCGGGTGAAATCGAGCCCGTCGACCTTCGGCATGCGCAGGTCGACGAACGCCAGGTCGAAATCCTTGCGCCGCACCGCTGCAAGCGCCTGCTCACCATCCGTCACCACTGTCACCGCGGTGCCTTGTTGCGCCAGCAGCGTGCGAATGATGGTCGCGGCGATGGCGTTGTCCTCGGCCACCAGGATCTGCGGCGCGCTCGGGTCGGGCGCGGGGATCTCCCCTGTTTCCGAAGTCTCGCGCTCGGGTCTTGCCGGGGTGCCGGCAGACGGCTGCGATGCGTCGCACGCGGTGTCCACGGTGTCCGTGTCGTCGTCCGGCGCCGTGCCGCGCTCGGCCAGTGTGACCTCCAATGCGCGCACCAAGTCCTCCCGCAGGAACGGCTTGGTGAGGCAGTGGCGGCAGTGCCCGTGCAGCTCGCCGCGGCGCTGGCCGTAGATCAGCAGCAGATAGGGCACCCGGATGTGCAGCAGGCGCTGGAAGGTGTCCAGCAGGTCGGGCAGGTCCAGCGGCTCCGGGCTGTCGCCGACGATCAGCAGGTCGATGCCGCCGGCCCGCTGCAACAAGCCGCCGAGGCGGCCGATGTCCTGCTCGGCGAAGCACTGCATGCCGAGGCTCCGGCAGGTGGCGTGGATGATCTCGCGCTGGGCGGCATTGCGCTCGTAGATCAGCACCCGTACAGCCTCGAGCCTCGGCTGCGGCGGCGCCGGCGGCCGCGGGCAATCCTGCCCCAGCAGCGGCAGCCAGACGCGGAAGGCCGTGCCGCGGTCCACCTGGCTCTCCACGGTGATGTGCCCGCCCATGAGTCGGGTGAGGTCACGGGCGATGGTAGTGCCGAGGCCGGTGCCGCCGTAGCGGCGCGTGGTGGAGTCGTCCGCCTGGCTGAAGCTCTCGAAAATGCTCTCCAGCTTCTCGGGGGCGATGCCGATGCCTGTGTCTTCCACCGTCAGGCACACGCCGGTGCGCGGGTCCGCCGGGCCCGCGTCGGCGACACTGGCGCGCACCATCACCTGTCCCTGCTCGGTGAACTTGACGGCATTGCCGATCAGGTTGAACAGAATCTGGCGCACCCGCAGCGCATCCCCGAGCACCCGCGGCGGCAGGTCCGGGGCGACGTCGCAGACCAGGTCCAGCCCTTTGGCGAGGGCATGGGTGTGCATGACCTCGCAGATCTCGCGCACGGGCTCGCGCAGGTCGAAGCCGCTGCGCTCCAGCTGTAGCTTCTTGGCGTCGATCTTGGATAGGTCCAAAATGTCGCCGATCAGCGCGTGCAGCATGTTGGCGGAGCTGGTGATGGCGTCCAGGTACTCGCGCTGCTGGGTGTCCAGCTCGGTGGTGCGCATCAGCGTCGCCATACCGAGCACGCCGGTAAGCGGGGTGCGCAGCTCATGGGTCATGTTGGCCAGGAAGTCGCTCTTGGCCTGGTTGGCCTGCTCGGCGGCGCGGCGGGCTTCGCGCAGCTTCACCAGCAGGGAGTCCTGGTACAAGGGCAGCAGGACCAGCACCAGCACATGGAAGGCGGCGTCCATCGGGTCCTTGGTCCAGGCGCCGAGCACCAACAGGGTGATGTTGTAGGAGACCACCGCGGCGCTCGCGGCAACGGCCAGGTGGGTGCGCCCGTAGCGGGTCGCCGCGGAGATGAAGATCCAGATGTAGAACAGGTAGAAGGGGCTGCCCTGGTCGCCGGTTAGGAAGATGGCCAGGCTGACGGCGACGATGTCGAAGAACAGCGAGATGTAGCGCCGCGCCTCCCAGGTCGCGCGCAGCAGCACGCTGACGAGGATGGTCAGGTTGACCACCAGGTAGCCCGCGAACAGCGACAGAAACGCCGGATAGTCCACACTGAAGAGGCCGAGCCAGGCGGCCGCGGCGATATAGATCAATCCGAACAGCCAGATGCCCACGCGTACCACCGCGGACTGGAACTCCGGATTGGCGCGCAGCGCGGGCGGGATGCGGCTCATGGGCGACATGTCGGCTCCGGCGGGCGGCGGATGCCGGTTTCCAGCATCCGTCCTGTGGTCTTAACTGGCGTGTTATATTAGAGGTTCTGCATTTTTTTCGGCGCTCCGATAGCGGCCGGCGGCCGTCGGAGATCGGCGCCGCCTCGGCTCTCGCTAGCCCGTACCGGCCCAGGTACTGGCCGTTGTCGCGGCGCCTGCCCGCACGCCGGCCGCCAGGCGCGGCCGCCGCAGCAGTCAATAAGACGGGGAGTTCACCATGTCAAAGAAGCATCCAGTCGTCGCCGTCACCGGCTCCTCCGGTGCCGGCACGACCACGGTCAAGCGCGCTTTCGAGCATATCTTCTACCGCGACGGTATCAACGCCGCCGTCATCGAGGGCGACAGCTTCCACCGCTACGACCGCAAGGAAATGAAAGCGGAGATGGCCCGTGCCGCCGAGGAGCACCGCAATCTGAGCCACTTCGGCCCCGAGGCCAACCGCTTCGACCTGCTGCAAGAGCTCTTCGCCAGCTATGGCGAGTCCGGTGGCGGCAAGAAGCGCTACTACATCCACAGCCAGGAAGAGGCCGACGAGCACAACGCGCGGCTGGACACGCAGCTCGAGCCCGGCCAGTTCACGCCCTGGGAAGACGTCCCCGCGGGCACCGATCTGCTCTTCTACGAGGGCCTGCACGGTTTGGTGATGACCGACGACATCGACGTCGCCAAGCACGTGGACCTCGGCGTCGGCGTGGTGCCCATCGTCAACCTGGAGTGGATCCAGAAAATCCACCGCGACAACGCCGAGCGCGGGTACTCTGCCGAGGCCATCGTCGACACCATCATGCGCCGGATGCCGGACTACATCCGCCACATCACGCCGCAGTTCTCGCTGACCGACATCAACTTCCAGCGCGTATCGACGGTGGATACCTCCAACCCCTTCATCGCCCGGGACATCCCGACCCCGGACGAGAGCTTCGTCATCATCCGCTTCAAGGAGCCGGAGAAGCTGGAGGTGGACTTCCCCTATCTGCTGAACATGATCCCGGACTCCTTCATGTCCCGCCGCAACACCATGGTGGTGCCCGGCGGCAAGATGGGCTTTTCGATGGAGATCATCCTCCAGCCCATCATCGAGCGCATGATGGACGCCCGCCAAGTCTGACGGCTGCTGCCTAGCCTCCGCCGCGGGCCGTCTGGCCCGCGGCGCTTGCCAGTCCAAGCGCCCACCACCAGGGGGCAATTCCTCTGGTCACGACTCCGGGCGCACTTTTGCTCGCTCGTTGCGCATTCGCATGTTTTGAGACCGGACCTCGGCTCGAAGAAGCCATCGCGTCCGGAGAACGTCCAAGTCGCTGCCATCCCCCGGCAGCAACTGCTGTGCAACGAGGTCTGAAAGCCTGTGGCGCGACCACGCGTCGCCAATCTGATGTGGCCGCCGTGTTGTCTCCTGGACAAGGGCCTTACGAACGGCCGTGTCCGGCTCCAGTTCGGGCGCTAGGACCGCTCCCGGCCCCAAAGCAGGACATAAGGTTGCGCCCCGCGCAGTCCAGATGCCGAGCACCAAGCGATGGCGGTGCTTCGCGTTGCGGGCGCAGGCGCCGATAGGCACATGGCATCCAAACAGATTCGCCCCGCAGCGCACCCGGGCTCACGCTGACCTAGTGGTCCAGGCCCAATCGCTGGCGCTCAGCCCGGGAAGTTGGAGCCGAAACCCCAGCCCTGTACTGGACGGCGTCCGCGTGCACCCGAGGGAGCGCAGAGCAGCGCGGCTGGGGCATGACGCCGTCGCTGGGGTATGGTTGCCCGCCGCGCGCTCTCGGGTGTAAACAAACAATGCGGAGGTCCGCTGTACAGCAAACTACGGACGTGCGTCGGGGATGGGCTTCCGTCAGCAGTCGGCCAATTCCGGTCGTTGCCGCTCCGTGGCGACCCGACTGCCCAGGAATCCTTAGCAGACACGTCTTAGGCGAGAGACCGGGAGCCCGGTATACCGGCGGAGAGGCTTCCGTCTGACCCGGACGCGCGCTAGCATGTGGAGCACCAAACAGAGAACACGTACACTAACGATGGGTTACGCGGAGCTGATCAAGAAACTGGAGACACTGCCGGACGAGAAGCGGGCCGAGGTTTTCGATTTCGTCGATTATCTGGCCGCCCGATTCGCCAGCCACCGAGGCCCCGCCATGGATCAGTGGACGGATGAGGAGTTCGCCGACATGGCGATGCAGCAGGCATTGCGCGGCATGGATGATGATCCGGTCATTTACGGTGACGCCGATCTCCGCGAGCGTTGGCCATGAAGCGCGCCGGGCAAATCGCCTTGACTCCCTTTCCCAACACAGATCTCTCCGGTTCGAAGCTACACCCCGTCTTATTGATCCGTCAGGCATCCAGCCGCGCCGATGACTGGCTGGTTTGCATGGTGTCCTCGCAACTGCATCAGGCCGAACCCGGTTTTGATGAGATCATCTTTACGAAAGACCCTGATTTTGCAGGTTCCGGCCTGAAAGCGCCTAGCGTCTTGCGCCTTTCGCGGCTCGCGGTATTGGACGGCGCCCTGTTGATAGGGTCTATTGGGTCGATCAGCGAGGAACGTCTGAGCGCGGTCCGCGCCCGGCTTGCGGAGTGGTTGGCGGCGGAGCTATGAGTCGGTGGTATCGGAAAGAAATTGAGCCTAATCCGAATAGCGCTAGATTAAGGCCACGAACTCGTACAAACCAGTTGCTTGCGATGACTTTGATCCGGCGATCCACGCTGCGTCTACCGTGAAGGTCTGCGGTTTCCTCCCGCGGGATTGGCTGAAATCATGCAGGCTGCGGGCGAAGGGCTTCGCTAAGCGATTGATTTTAAGGGGCTGTCGGTTAAGCGAGTGCCATTCGGCCCCTTATTCCGCTCATCTGACCCCGCCCATCCGTTATGGCGACCGAGCAACCCGCGGCCCCTTCGAGCCCCATCCACGCCAACGAGTCCGATCTCGCTGATGCGAGGGGCCTACACAGTTCCCTTGCCAACGGTAGGCCCAGTGTCTGAGCAGGATGCGCTTGCAGCGCTGAGGGCCGAAAACGCGCGCCTGATCGGGTTACTGGAGGCCCATGGAATCCAGTGGCGACAGCCTACCGAGTCCCTTTCCCCCGTCTCCGAGCGGGAAACACAAGGGCTATCGACGCGCGAGAAAGTAGCGCTGTTTCGTCGGCTGTTCCGAGGCCGCGACGATGTCTTTCCGATCCGTTGGGAGAGCAAGACCAGCGGCAAGTCGGGCTATGCACCAGCTTGCGCCAACGAATGGCGCTCTGGCGTGTGCGACAAACCGCGCATCAAGTGCGCGGACTGTGCTCATCGCGTACTGATCCCGCTGACCGATACCGTCGTCTATGACCACCTGGCAGGCAAGCACACGATTGGCATCTATCCCTTGCTGGAAGACGACACCTGCCACTTTCTAGCAGTCGATTTCGATAAAGCCGACTGGCGCGCCGACGCGCGCGCCTTCGCCCAGTCTTGCGAGGACCTGGGGGTCCCCGTCGCGCTCGAAATCTCGCGCTCCGGCCAAGGGGCGCATGCCTGGATCTTCTTCGATGGCCGCGTGCCGGCGCATGAGGCCCGTCGGCTTGGCACTACCCTGATCAGCCACACCTGCGCCCGCACCCGGCAGCTGGAGCTGACCTCCTACGACCGACTTTTCCCAAGCCAGGACAGGCTGCCCAAGGGCGGCTTCGGCAACCTGATTGCCTTGCCGCTGCAAAAGCAACCGCGAGAAAGCCAGTGCAGCCTGTTCGTCGACAGCGACTGGCACGCGTATCCCGACCAATGGGCCTTCCTGGCATCGATAAGACTGATGGCGCCGCAGGATATTGAGCCCGCGATCTTGCGCGGTGGCGGCGGGGTTCATCCATTGGATATTGCCTTCATTGATGAGGAGGACCAGGCGGAGCCTTGGAAGCGCCCTAAACCGGCGGCCAGAGCGCTACCAGCACCGATGCCCAAGCGCATCACCATGACGTTGGCCGACCGCGTCTATTTCGAGAAGGCACAACTGCCGCAGCCGCTGGCTAACCGGCTGATCCGCCTCGCCGCGTTCCAAAACCCTGCTTTCTACCGGGCGCAGGCCATGCGCCTATCGGTTTGGAACAAGCCCCGCGTGATCGGCTGCGCGGAAAACTATCCTCAGCACATTGCGTTGCCGCGCGGATGTCTCGATGCCGTCCTGGAACTGTTGCAGGACAACGCGATTGGCAGCGAAGTCCACGACGAGCGGTCTTCAGGCCGACCCCTTGAGGTCGAGTTCGCCGGCACCCTGCGATCCGATCAAGCCGAGGCAGTCTCCGCGATGCTGCAACAGGACACCGGGGTTCTCTGCGCGCCAACGGCGTTTGGCAAGACGGTGGTCGCGGCCGGAATGATCGCTGAGCGTCGTGTCAACACCCTGGTCCTAGTGCATCGAACGGACCTGCTCAACCAATGGCGGGAGCGTCTGCAATCCTTTCTCGGCGTCGGCCAGGGCGTGATCGGGACCATCGGCGGCGGAAAGACCAAACTCAGCGGCAAGATCGATCTTGCCGTGATGCAGTCGCTGTCGCGTCGGGGCAAGGTCAACCCGTGCGTCGAAGACTATGGTCAGGTCATTGTGGATGAGTGTCACCACCTCGGTGCCACCTCCTTCGAGGACATTCTCAAATGCGTCAAAGCGAGATACGTCCTAGGCCTAACCGCCACGCCGATCCGCCGCGACGGCCAACAGCCCATCATCTTCATGCAGTGTGGCCCCATCCGACACACGGCGACCCAACCCGCCGGCGCCCCGCGTGACCTTGCCGTGCTGCCGCGCGAGCTGTCTGGGTGCATTGATCTACCGCCAGATGCAGGGATTCAGGAAGTCTTTCGTCACCTGGCCAACGATCAGGATCGGACTAAAGCAATAATCGACCCGATCCACAATGCGGTGGAACACGGGCGCAAGGTCTTGGTGTTGACCGAACGCACAGACCATGTTCATACCATCCATGCCGCACTGGAGGGTACCATTCCATCCCTTTTCGTGTTGCACGGACGGATGTCGAAAAAGCAGCGAGCCGCCTTGGTCGCTGAACTGGATGCGCTGGCGCCAGATGCGCCGCGCGTGTTGGTCGCCACCGGCAAACTGGTCGGTGAGGGCTTCGATCATCCGCCGCTCGACACCTTGGTACTGGCGATGCCCGTGTCGTGGAGGGGGACGTTGCAGCAATATGCCGGCCGCTTGCACCGGGAACATGCCATCAAGACCGACGTACGCATCATCGATTTCATCGATACCGGTCATCCGGCACTACAACGCATGTGGGACAAACGCCAACGGGGGTATCAAGCGATGGGCTATCGCATCGCAGACCAACCTGAGCTGGATGTCCGCTGAGCGGTGCTTTGCTGTCGTTCAATCTCTCAGGAAAGATGTCTCCTATGGGTCGCTATGTAAAGCTTTACATAGCGACCCCTATGTAAAGTTGCCAACTATGTAAATCGTGGCACGGCGGTCTTCGTAAGTCGCTGTGTTTGCGAGCCTCAGCGGGAAGGAACGGGGAGCGAACTTTACATATTTCTGCGGTTTACTGAGAGGCTCCAGCCGCTTCAGGAGACCGCGATGAGCAGTGCAGGCCAACTTCCCGAGCGATCAATCCGCCAGCTTCGTGGCAGCCCGTTGGCACCTTACGTGGACGCCTTCGCACGCTACCTCGGCGAGCGCGAGTACGCAGCTCAAACGACGACGACCTATTTCGGATGCCTGGCACACTTCGGGCGTTGGATGCACCGGCACCGAATCCCGGTCGAATCCCTCGGCGCAGATAGGGTCGCGGAGTTTCTCAACGGCCACCTTCCCCGGTGCGATTGTGCCGCACCCGTTGTTCGCGCCCATGCAGAGTTGCGGGCGGCGCTTGGGCATCTGTTGATCGTCTTGCACGCCAACGCAGCGCTACCGGAACGGTTGCCGGGGACGCCGGTCGAGGAGGAACTGCGTCGTTTCGGCGAACGGATGGAGCGTGTGCAGGGACTTGCCCCCAAGACGCGCACCCAGTACCTGCGAACGGTCCGCCGTCTGCTCGTCGAACACTTCGGCGATCAGGCCATCGACTTCGACGCCGTCACGCCCGAGCGCGTGCGTCGATTCGTCGCCCGTCAGAGCGAACGCTACAGCAGCCCGGCCAGCGCCGGCACGCTGATCTCGGCGTTGCGCGGCTACTTCCGTTTCCGCGCCACCTGTGGCGATCGGGTACATGCGCTCATCGGAGTGCTGCCCTATCCGGCCAACTGGCAGTTGGCCTCCTTGCCGAAAGGCCTGAGCGATGCGGAAGTTCAGCAGCTGGTGGATTCGCTCGGTTGGGAGGGGGCGTCGGCGCGGCGCGCCGATGCTATGGTGCGCTGTGCCCTGGATCTGGGCTTGCGCAGCGGGGAGATCGCCACGCTTGGCCTCGATGATATCGACTGGCAGGCCGGCACCATCACCTTGCGCAGGACCAAGAGCCGTCGCGAAGACACCTTGCCGTTGCCGCCGACCACGGGACAGGCCATCGTCGATTATCTCCTGCACGAACGCCCGCCGAGCGCCAGTCGGGCGGTCTTCGTTCGCCGCATCGCGCCTTGCGACCGCCCGCTCGGCGCCGACTGCGTGCGCAAGAGCATTCGCCAAGCCTACGCCCGTGCCGGTTTGCCCTATACCCGCTCGCATCTGCTGCGCCACACCATGGCCAGTCGCCTGCTGGCGAGCGGCAGCTCGCTCAAGGAGGTGGCCGATGTCCTGCGCCATCGTTCGCTCAACACCACGCTGATCTACGCCAAGCTCGACAGCCGGACGCTGACCGCCGTCGCGTTGCCATGGCCAGGAGGTGCGGCATGAACACCATGACCGCCATGCAATCGTCCGTGGCGCAATTCCTGGAGGAACGTCGTCGGCTCGGGTTTGCCTCGCGCTCGATGGGGCATGCCCTGCGCAGCTTCGCGCATTACATCGATGGCCTGGGAACACCGGCGCCGCTCACCGTCGAGGCCATGGCCGCGTGGGCGCGCTGTCCGAAGAACGGCAGTGACAACCCGCTCACTTGGGCGCGGCGACTGAAGATCCTGCGCCCCTTTGCCCGATGGATGCAGCAGTTCGAGCCAGGTACCGAGGTGCCCGACGACACTGTCTTCGGCGGTGTCGACCAGCGGTTGGCCCCCCACATCTACACCGAGCAGGAGATTGCTGACCTGCTGGTCGCCGCGCGTGGTCTGTGTCCGCCGTTACGCGGCGCCACCTACGAAACTTTGTTCGGCTTGTTGGCGGCAACCGGTCTGCGTGTCTCGGAGGCGCTGCACCTGTTCGATGCGGATGTCGATCTGCGCTCGGGCCTGCTGACAGTCCGGCGAACCAAGTTCGCCAAGTCCCGCCAGATACCGCTGCATCCGAGCACGCTGGAGGCGCTGAAAGCGTACTGTCGGCTGCGCGATCGGCAGGTCGCGCGTAGGGAGGAAACGCCGTTGTTTGTCGGCACGCGCGGTGAGCGCCAGGGATGCGCGCTGAGTCTGCGGCAAGTCGCTCGGGTGTTCCGCGGCCTATCCGACCAATTGGGGTGGATCAACCGTGGCGCCCATCACGCGCCGCGCATTCATGACCTGAGACACACGTTCGTCGTGCGTCGCATGCTGCTCTGGCAGGCGCAGGGGGTCGATGTCGACCAACAGATGTTGGCCCTGGCTACCTACGTCGGCCATGCGATGGTGACCAACACCTACTGGTACATCACAGCAGTGCCCGCGCTCATGGCACTGGCCACCGAACGGTTCGAGCCGCTGCCCCCAAGCGCCGAGGTCGACCATGTCTGAAGCCAACGCCGTACACACGCCTTCATTTCCGGCGCTGGTCCAGCAGTTTTTCACCGACCATCTGCTCGCCCAGCGCGCCATGAGCCCCAACACGGTCGCGTCCTATCGCGATGCGATGCTGCTGTTCCTGGACTTCGCGCACGAACGTCTGGGCAAGGCCCCGACCGAGCTGTGTCTGGCGGATATCGCGCCGGACCTCATCCTGGCATTCCTCGATGACCTGGAACGGCGGCGCAACAACTCGGTGCGCAGCCGCAATCTGCGCCTGACTGCCCTGCGCGCGTTCCTGAAGTTCGCCGGACGGCACGATGTCGCCTCGCTGCTGAGCGTCGAACGGGCACTCGCGGTACCCATGAAGCGCTTCGAGCGCCCCATGTTGGGGTTTCTGTCGCGCGAGGAGATGCTCGCGGTCATTGGCCAGCCGGGCGCGACCTGGACGTCGCAGCGCGACCACCTGTTGTTGACCATGCTCTACAACACCGGGGCGCGCGTCTCGGAGATCATCGCCGTGCAGGTCGCCGACGTCGTGCTGGATGCTTCCGCCTGTGTGCATTTGCACGGCAAGGGCCGAAAGCAGCGCGCAGTCCCGTTGTGGAAATCCACGGTCCAGGAAATCCGCGCGTGGCTGCGGCGCAATCCTGCGCTCGCGCGGGACACGCCGTTGCTACCCAACCGCGGCGGTCGCGCCATGACACGCCAAAACGTCAACCAACGATTCGATATCGCCGTGACCCGTGCCACCCAAACGCATCCCTCCCTCGCTGGACGGCATGTCTCGCCGCACACGATCCGTCATTCGACGGCGATGCATATGCTGCAATCCGGTGTCGCCTTCAGCGTGATTGCCCTGTGGATGGGTCACGAGAGCACAACGACGACACATCGATACGTGGAAGCGGACCTGGCGATGAAGGAACAGGCGCTCGCACGCCTCGACGAGCCCGATACGACGATCCATCGCTATCGCCCGCCCGATGCGCTGCGAGCATTCCTTCAAGCCCTGTAACTATGTAAAGAACCTGCTGGCTCCAACGCCCCGTACCGCTGGGGCCAGCAGGCGAACTTCACATAGTTTGCAACTTTACATAGGGGTCGTAAGCAGTAGTCGCCGCCGTCGCCCCTCAGCGTGCGTTGTGGGGCGGGAAGCTGACACTCGAGGGTCACGGGGCCGAGCAGCACCCGCCGCTCAGGGTCCGTTTTGGGCAAAAGGGGTCGGCGAAACGGGCAGAGCCGAATGGCGCTAAGTCAAGCGGAAAGCTCCCTGAATCATGCACTTGGCAGCCACCTTGCCGACTCAGCGCTGCTTCTTCGGATGGCCGTTGAGCAGCACCTCCTCACGCGCCTCGGCCCGCGGCTTGGTCAGCAAGGGGAACGACTTGGGCGGCGCTTGCGCTGACGGGGCTCGATTCGCCCCGGTCTGAGGCCAACCCGCGGCTCGGCGATGAGCAGCAGCAACCCATGTGTCAGGCGACATGAAAAACTGATTCCATGCCGAGCGGCCGCCCGTAACCTGGTGGACTGCGCTTCGCTTGTCCACCCTACGCCCTGCGCAATAGCGTCTGCTCGTCGCCGCCTTTGCCCTGGCAGGCCCCCGCGGCCACGTCGAGCAACGCGCCGCTGGCCAGACACAGTAGTACCACCAGGCGCATGACCGGGAAGCCCAAGCCCTCGCGTTGGCTCGCCGGCTGCGGATAGACAGCTTGGCTCGCCTCGGTGTCGTGCCGGCTCGTCGTCGTGCCGTCGGCCAACACCACCCGCCGGCCCCGCCACAGCCAGGCATCGCAGACGCCACCGGCCACCAGTTGGCCCGCGTGCAGCGTCTCGGTCGGCGGAAATCTGGTAATCCAATTTGCGAGAGGTCCAACTGGAAGCGCATTCGGATCGCACGATTTCGATAATCTTGGTCGTGCACAAGGTTCTTGAAACCGCCAAGATCGACTACGTCACCGCCAAGTTCAGTCCGTCCAACATCGCAATTGTCCCGCTCCAACACCTCCCGCGCATACATCAACGCCTGCACAATGGTGCTCTTGCCGGCGTTGTTCGGCCCGAACAGCAGCGTCAGTGGCGCAAACTCAATGCGCACCGGCTCGCGGATGCCTTTGAAGTTTTCGAGGGTCAGGGCCTTGAGGATCATCGTGATTTCCGTCGCGTGCGGTGGCGGCTAGTGTTCTTCGGTTGCATCCGGGTGTGGCCCGGCGAGCGCGTGGCGGACCTGTTGTAGAAGCGCGCTCGATACGTAGAGGCCGTGGCGATCGACGAGCAGGTTGAGCTGCTCTAGCGCTGTTGGCTCGTCCAGATGCCCGAAACGCCGCGCGAGGACGAGAATGCCGACGGTACCAATGGGGCGCAGACCCATCTGGCCGGCCTTGCGCCTCGCGGCGCCGTCGTCAACGGCGACAAGATCTGTGCCGCGCTCCCGCGCGAGCACGAGAGTTTCCAGCTCGCCCCGATGCAGGCTTCCAAGGGCGCCCCGGACGAAGGCTTCACCCAGATCGGATAGTTGAGATTGTTCGACGAAGTCCGGCAGTTTCAGGCCCGTCTCGGCCAACACGGCCGGTGGAGCTAGGACATCGGAGAAGCATTGTTGCAGCAGCCCGAGCGAGTCGATCTTCGAGAGGAAGATCAACGGGCTGGCGTTGGTGACGATTTTCACGACCGGTGCCCGGCAAGCTCGTCAACGAGGCGCAGATCCTCACGGATGGTCTCGTCGTCGATGGCGAAGCCACTGCCGAAGTGCTCCTTCAACCGATAGTGGAACTCCTCGTACCCCAGACCGGCCAGGGCGGCCGCCGCGCCAAAGCTGATCTTGTGTGCATGGTAAAGGCTGGCGGCGAGGAAGAAGTCTCCAGCGCCGTCGCCCAGCGACTCGAGGACGGGAGCAAACTCGGGGTTGATGGTGGGTACGGACATGATCGGGTTCCGGTCTGGCTTTCCTGGAGAGGCGCACGATGTGCTGAGAAGGGTAAAGCAGAAGCCGTGCCATCAGGGCTCGACGCCGTGGCGCTTGAGCCAATTGGTCAGCGTGGTCGCGTTACCGAAGCCGAGGAGCTTGGCGGCGCGCGCCTTGTTGCCGCCGGTCCCTGCCATGGCCTGTTGCAGATAGTGTCGCGCAACGCGGTCGATGATGCCATTGAGATCAATGCCTTGGCGGACATCCTGCGCGAGGATGGCGTCCTGCGCCTGGGCTTGGGTCGGGCTCGGCAGCAGGGCGTCGCGGGCGTCGTCGACATCGATGATCGGGCCGGGGGTCCAGACGGCGGCGCGCCGCAGTGTGTTGAGCATCTCGCGAATGTTGCCGGGCCAGGGATGCTCAAGCAGAAGCTTTCTTGCGGCAACGGAAATCTTTTTCGGCTCATAGCCGGGCTCGCCGGTGCTCTCGCAGTTCACCTGGTCGAGCAGGCGGTCGAGCAGCAGGGCGGCGTCTTGGTCGCGATCGCGCAGCGCGGGCAGTGGGATGACGGCGACCGCTAGGCGGTAGAAGAGATCCTCCCGGAAACGCCCGGCCGTGACCTCTTGGATCAGGCTGCGGTTGGTGGCCGCGATGAGGCGGACATCGACGCAGATCGCCGCGGTGGCACCGACGCGGGTGACCTCGCCTTCTTGGAGCGCCCGGAGGAAGCGGACCTGGGCCGGCTTGGGTAGCTCGCCGATCTCGTCGAGGAACAGGGTGCCGGTGTCGGCGGCCTCGAAGACGCCCCGGCGGGCGCTGGTGGCCCCGGTGAAGGCGCCCTTTTCGTGCCCGAACAACTCCGATTCGATCAGCTCCGGAGCGATCGCGCCACAATTGACGGTGATCATGGGGCAATCATGGCGCGGGCTGGCCTGGTGGATGGCCCGAGCCAGCAGCTCCTTGCCAGTGCCGGACTCTCCCTCGATCAGGACCGGGATCGAGCGCAGCGCGACCCGTCTGGCACGAGCAACGACCCGATGCATGACCGGGCTTTGGTGGATGATGGCATCGAAGGCGGGCGCGGCCGGTGGCAGACCGGCGGTGAGGCGGGTGAGCTCGCAATCCGGGCGCCTGAGCAGATCCGGGATGAAGTCTGCCGAGATCTGGAACGGGACTGCGACCGTTCTGACGCCGTGCTGAATCGAGGATTCGATGAGCTCCGCGGGAAAGCGAGTCTTGGCGATGATGATCCAGACCGCGGCCATGGCCGGCGTGCCAGGGCTCAGATGGAAAGTGAGATGGTCGGCCTGGCCGTTCACCTCCGCCGCCGCTTGAGCAGCGACAGTCCACGCGTGACGGTAGATGGCGTCGAAATCGGTTGGACTTGGCAGCACGGCCGGGTGGGGAATGACCCGCGTCTCGGTCCGCGGCACGAGCCATGCCAGATAGGTTTCGGCCTCTTCCGCCGAGCAGTCGCACAGAAGCTCCAGCCGCTCGAAACGCCCTGTTGCCAAGGCTTGTGCAACCGGCCCGATGCCGATTTGCTTACTCTCGGTGACCGCTCGAAGATCGGTGCGCCCGAGCCAGCTGATGAGAATGCTGTGCATGCCGGGAGGATACTCGTCTACGCCTGGTCGCCGCAGAGTGCTTCTTCAGCTCTCGTTTGGCTTGGTGTCAGCTTACAGAACGACCACGGATGCCGCACCCCGTGGCTTCATCTCGACTGTCGCAATCACACCGGTGCGGCAGATTCCATTGGCGTCCGTGACCGCTGATTGGGACGAAGCGGTCGTTGGCCCTGAAAGGGCCAACGGCGGGATTCGATCGTAAGCAGTAGTCGCCGCCGTCGCCCCTCAGCGTGCGTTGTGGGCAAAAGGGGTCGGCGAAACGGGCAGAGCCGAATGGCGCTAAGTCAAGCGGAAAGCTCTCTGAATCATGCACTTGGCAGCCACCTTGCCGACTCAGCGCTGCTTCTTCGGATGGCCGTTGAGCCGCACCTCCTCACGCGCCTCGGCCCGCGGCTTGGTCAGCAAGGGGAACGACTTGGGCCGGCGCTTGCGCTGACGGGGCTCGATTCGCCCCGGTCTGAGGCCAACCCGCGGCTCGGCGATGACCAGCAGCAACCCGTGGATGACCACGCCGTCATGGCTGGCACCGGCGCGCGCATGCCAACTGATTCCATGTCGAGTGTCGTCTTGATGTTGCGCACGTTAAGCTCGACGTCCCGGCGGCGCCCATACAGGGCCTTGAGCATGCCCTTGGGGGTGTCCTTCGGGCAGAGGCAGGTGGTGACCAGGATCTTGCCCCCCGCTGGAGAGCTCGCGCACCGTCAAGGTGTCGGGCACCTCGGCGTACTCCTGCGGGCTCATCCAGTCCGGGCGCTTCGGCTTGGTCCAGACGCTGAGAGGGTCCTTGTTGCCGAGGGCCTTGATCATCACTCCGGCCGCCTTGGGCGCTGACTGGGTAGTCAGGCCATCCCGGCCTGACACAATCAGGGCTGAAAGCCCCGGCTACGCAGGGTGCGCCCCCGGCGGCTTGATTGTTAGTGCAAGCCGTAGGGTGGACAAGCGCCAGCGAAGTCCACCACGGGGCCGCCCGTAACCTGGTGGACTGCGCTTCGCTTGTCCACCCTACGCCCTGCGCAATAGCGTCTGCTCGTCGCCGCCTTTGCCCGGGCAGGCCCCCTCGGCCGCGTCGAGCAACGCGCCGCTGGCCAGACACAGCAAGACCACCAGGCGCATGACCGAGAAGCCCAAGCCCTCGCGTTGGCTCGCCGGCTGCGGATAGGCGGCTTGGCTCGCCTCGGTGTCGTGCGTCGCAATCATGGCTTTCGCAGCCGTGTTTGCCGGCTGGGGCTTATGGCACTTCAACCGCTATCAGTCGCTGCTCGAAAATCTGGCCGCGCGCGGCGTGCAAGTTGAGGGTGTCGTTATCGAGAAGAGCCGGTCGTACCCGAGCGGGTCCAGCAGCGCCAGCCCGAGTTTCGTCATCGAGGTGGAGCACCGCTACGAGGGCCGGCCATACAGCAATCCCTATGCGGTGTCGCGATCACAATACGAGGCATTGGCTGTCAGCGACCGCGTTGGGGTGACCCTGTTGCCCGACGAGCCGGGCCTTGATCATAAGTCCGTCCAGAACCCAGCGTCGCCGATGGTTACGCTTCTGCCAAGCCCATCAAATCAGACACTTAGTCTGAAGCATCGGAGACCGGCGCAAGAAATGGTCGGAGTTATGATCAAGGCCACGAGCCGGGCATGGCGCAGCTGACCGAAGTGGTCGACGGCGACGCGACGCATAGGGGCTTCATTGCGCTGGATCGGTAGCCCACCGGGCGCTGCTTACCGGGCGCTGCTTACCGGGCGGAGAAACGGCCGTTCATAATGGCTAGCGCTCCACGAGTCCCGCCCCGTCCAAAAGCTCCATAAGCGGTATGGACAGAAACAGGAGCCAGAGCAACGCCAGCACGGCGGCTTCCTTGACGAAATAGCCCTTGAAATAGTCGAAACCCGGTCTGCGCTCGTAGACATCCGGGCGGAAGGACCAGAAGGCGCCCGCCCGTGTCGGGCCGCCATCGAGCATCGGCATGCGCCGGGTGATGACGCTAGTTCGATAGGCTGTGATCAGCCGCCCCGTCCACAGCGCCAGCGGCGCCGTAACCGCGGCCATTTTGGCGGCGTAGGCGGAATCAAAAGAGATCGACAATAGCAGGTATAGCCCGCCGCCGACCACCACTGCTAAAGCCAGATACTGTAGGTATCGCATGTCTGCCCCTATGCCCCGGTGACGGGCGATACGCCTCCCGAAACCCTATTTGCGTGCTTGATTGCGTCTCTCGGCGTTCATTTGCGGACTCCATCCGGCCCGCAAGCCCGCAACGTCAAACGCCCTGATACCCCGATACCACCCCAGGAACCGCGCGATGCCGTCCTCGACCAATGCATCCGGCTTGTATTCCTGCCGCTCCACCAGGTCGGTGGCGTCGGCTTGGGTGTCGGGCACGTCGCCGGGCTGCAGCGGCAGCAGGCTCTTTCGTCGTCCCGGGCACGGGCTCTTAGCCCGCCGGGAGCGCCTTGGGGCCTGGCTTGGGTTATGGGGATGTCATTCGGCTGCGGTGGCCGGTGGGCGCACCGTCAGCAAATGCACCCGCCGGCTGTCGGCGCGCATGACGGTGAAGCGGAAGCCTTCGATCTCCGTGCGCTCGCCGCGGGTGGGGAGGCGGCCGAAGGCGTTGGTGACCAGCCCGCCGATGGTGTCGAACTCGCCGGGGTCGAGGCCACTATCGAAATAGTCGTTGAAGTCCTCGACATTGGTGCGGGCCTTGACGGTGTATTCGCCTTTGCCGCGCTTGAAGATGAAGGCGCCCTCGTCGTGGTCGTGCTCGTCTTCGATGTCGCCGACGATCTGCTCCAGCACGTCCTCGATGGTGACGAGCCCGGCGGCGCTGCCGTATTCGTCGACGACGATGGCCATGTGGTTGCGGCTGGAGCGGAACTCCTTGAGCAGGACGTTGAGCCGCTTGCTCTCGGGTACGAAGACGGCGCCGCGCAGGTGGTCGCGGATGTTGAAGGCGCCCTGCCGGCGGCTCTCGGTGCAGTAGGCGAGCAGGTCCTTGGCGAGCAGGATGCCGATGACCTCGCCCTTGTCTTCGCCGGTGACCGGGAAGCGCGAGTGGGCGGAGTCCACGGCGATCTCGAGGATGCGCTCCAGCGGGTCGTCGCGGCGGACGCTGACCATTTCCGCCCGCGGGATCATGATGTCGCCGACCCGCAGATCGGCCACCTGCATGACGCCCTCGATCATGCCGAGGCCGTCGCGGTCCAGCAGGCCCGTGCGCTCGGCGTCTTGCAGGATGTCGATGAGTGCGGCCCGATCCTTGGGCTCCCGGCCCAACAGGCGGCAGACCCGCTTGCGCCAGGGGATGCGCTGGGGAATGGGCTGGGGTGTGGCTTGGGAGTTGGGCTGCGCGTCGTTACGCGCTCGATCGGTGGTCATCAGGGTCCTCGGGGACCTCGTAAGGTGTGGGAAATCCTAACCCGCGCAGAATGGCGCTTTCCAGGGCTTCCATTCGGGCGGCCTCGGCCGGGTCGATGTGATCGTATCCGAGCAGGTGCAAGGTGCCGTGGACGATCAGATGCGCCGTGTGGGCGCTGAGCGTCTTGCCCTGGTCGGCCGCCTCCCGGCGCAGCACCGGGGCGCAGATCACCAGGTCGCCCAGCTCCGCGTCCAAGTCCTCGCCCAATGCTTCCAACGCCTCTGGGGGCAGGCCGGATGGTGGCTCGAAGGGAAAGGACAGGACATTGGTGGGGCCGGACTTGCCGCGATAGGTCTCGTTGAGCCGCGCGCCTTCGTCGGTGTCGACGACGCGCAGCGTCAGTGCGGCCCTGGCACGCGGCTCGGCCGAGCCCGCGATCAAGGCGGCGCTCACCCAGGACGCGAGCCGCTCATCGCCGGGGAGGTCCGGCGCGTCGCAGGCACGCTGGACGCCGAGCAGGACTTCGGGCGCCGGCGATAGGGATGACGGAGGCTCCCCGTCCGCGGCAGCCGGGGGCTGGGTGGTGCTGCTCACGCCTCGTCGCCGTTCTCGTGCGGCCCTTCGTCCGGGGCTCGGCGCTCATGCCCTGAGTCTCTGTCGCGACGGTGTCGGCGCTCCTGGCGGCGATCATGCGCATCGTAGGCGTTGACGATACGCTGCACCAGCGCATGGCGCACCACATCACGGGCGCCAAAGTGGGTGAAGCCGATGCCGGGGACGTCCTGTAGCACACCCAGGGCCTGCTTGAGCCCGGACGGCTGCCCGCGGGGCAGGTCGATTTGGGTCACGTCGCCGGTGATGACGGCCGTGGAGCCGAAGCCGATGCGGGTGAGGAACATCTTCATCTGCTCCGGCGTGGTGTTCTGGGCCTCGTCCAGGATGATGAAGGCGTCGTTCAGCGTGCGCCCGCGCATGTAGGCCAGGGGCGCGACCTCGATGACATTGCGCTCAATGAGCTTGTTGACCTTCTCGAAGCCCAGCATCTCGAACAGGGCGTCGTAGAGCGGGCGCAGGTAGGGATCGATCTTCTGCGCCAGGTCGCCGGGCAGGAAGCCGAGCCGCTCGCCGGCCTCCACCGCCGGGCGCACCAGCAAGAGCCGGCGCACCCGCTCGCTCTCCAGCGCTTCCACGGCGCAGGCGACGGCGAGATAGGTCTTGCCGGTGCCGGCGGGACCGACGCCAAAGCTGATGTCATGGGTGACCATGGCATGCAGGTAGGCCTGCTGGGTGGCACCGCGGGCCTTCACCAGGCCGCGCTTGGTCTTGATGATGACATCCGGCAGGCGCTCGGCGGTGTCCTCGGCTGCGGCCTCGGCGTCCGCCTGCTGGAGCTGCAGATGCACGGACTCGGGGGAGACGGCCTCGGTCTCGGCGACGTCGTAGAGGTCGCGCAAGACCTGCTCCCCGGCGGCCGCCGCCGCTGGCTCGCCGACGATGCGGAAGCTCACGCCGCGGTTGCTGATCTCGATGCCGAGACGGCGCTCGATGAGGCGCAGGTGCTGGTCGAAGGGCCCGCACATGCTGGAGAGCCGGGCGTTGTCTGCGGGCGCCAGCTCCAGGTCGATGCTGTAGGGCTCTGGACTCAAAGGGGGCTCAAATGGGGGCTCGGGTAGCGGCGGCGCCTTCGGCCAAGGTGGCGGCATCCGCTGGCGCGTAGGCCGTCGCTGCCGCAGGGCTTGGGTCGGTCAGCTCGCCGCGCAGGGAATTGGGCAGGATCTCGGTGATCCGCAGGTCAACGAAGGTGCTGACCAAGCTGTCGGGGCCGGCGAAGTTCACCACCCGGTTGTTCTCGGTGCGGCCGGCGAGCTGGCACGGGTCCCTGCGCGAGGGGCCTTCCACCAGCACCCGGTGTATCTGCCCCAGCATACGCCGGCCGATGGCCTGGGCCTGATGGTTGATCTGCTGCTGCAGCCGCGCCAAGCGTGCCTGCTTGACGGCGTGGGGCACGTCGTCCGCCAGCGCCGCAGCGGGCGTGCCCGGGCGCTGACTGTAGATGAAGCTGAAGGACTGATCGAAGCCGATGTCGGTGACCAGCTCCATGGTGGCGTCGAAGTCGGCCTCGGTCTCGCCGGGGAAGCCGACGATGAAGTCCGACGACACGCTGATGCCGGGGCGTGCGCGCCTCAGTCGGCGGATCTTCTCCTTGTATTCCAGTGCCGTGTGGCCGCGCTTCATCTGCGCCAGGATGCGGTCCGAGCCGCTTTGCACCGGCAGGTGCAGGAAGCTCGCCAGCTCCGGGACCTCGGCGTAGGCCTCAATGAGGCTGTCCGAGAGCTCCATGGGGTGCGAGGTGGTGAAGCGAATACGCTCGATGCCGTCCACGGCGGCCACGTAGCGGATCAGCAGCGCCAGGTCGGCGATCTCGCCGTCGTGCATGGGGCCGCGGTAGGCGTTGACGTTCTGCCCGAGCAGATTGACCTCGCGCACGCCCTGCTCGGCGAGGCTCGCGACCTCGGCGATGACGTCATCGAAGGGCCTGCTGATCTCCTCGCCGCGGGTGTAAGGCACGACGCAGAAGGTGCAGTACTTGGAGCAGCCCTCCATCACGGAGACGTAGGCCTTGGGGCCCTCAGCGCGGGGCTCCGGTAGGCGGTCGAATTTTTCGATCTCCGGGAAGGAGACATCGATCTGCGGGGCGCGCTCGGCGAGCAGGCTGTCGAGCATCTCCGGCAGCCGGTGCAGGGTCTGCGGGCCGAACACCAGGTCGACAAAGGGCGCTCGTGCGCGGATGGCCTCGCCCTCCTGGCTCGCGACACAGCCGCCGACGCCAATGACCAGCTCCGGGCGCCGCGCCTTCCACGGCCGCCAGCGCCCGAGCTGCGAGAAGACCTTTTCCTGCGCCTTCTCGCGGATGGAGCAGGTGTTGAGCAGCAGGATGTCCGCCGCCTCCGGGCGGTCCGTCAGCTCCGCGCCATGGGACACTCGCAGCACGTCCGCGATACGCGCGGAGTCGTACTCGTTCATCTGGCAGCCGTGGGTCTGGATGTAGAGCTTGCGTGTCATGCGTTGAAGAAGATGGCGGCGGCAGGTCGTCACTCAACCGAGACCGGGTATTTGAGCCACGAAGAGCACGAAAGGGCCCAGTAGGATATACAAGTCTGCGCCGTCATCACCGGATGCTCGAGACCTCGGCGACGCTTGCCTCCAAGTCCCTGTCTTGCTTCGTGGTCTTTCTTCGTGGGCTGGTCTTTACTCGGCGCAAAGGTGCGACCGCTGGCCGACGCAGCGAAAGGGCTGCCCGCTAGGGTGCAGATCACCCAAGAAGCCCGCCAGTCTGGGAATGCCGTCCTGTTGTGTCAAGCACTTGAGGTTACATCGCCACGCCCGATGGGTTTGCCGCCGGATGCTCCGATCATCACGCCGACCCGCGCCTTGCCGCTGTGGGAGCGGCATCCCTGCCGCGACCGGGCCGCGACCGGCGCGCCCATCGCTGCAAGCATGACCCCTCGGCACTGCGCCTGCGGCCGTCATCAGCGTTTGCCCTGCAGCAGGGATTCGGGATGACGCTCCAGGTAGTCCGCGAGGCTGCGCAGGGAGCGCGCGGCACGCGTGGCCTCCTTCAGCAGCTCCGAGAGCTCGTAGCGGGTCGCCGAGCCCTCGCCGGCGAAGTCGGCGAGGGCGCCCATGGCCGCCTCGGCCTCGCCGAGGGCGCCGGTGGCGGCGTTGGCGATGGGATCGATGCGCGTCTCCAGGTTACGGGTCAAGCCGGAGATGTCGTTGCTGACGTCGTCCAAGCGCTGCTCGATGCGGGTCGCGAGCGGGCCCACGCGGGCCTCGAGCGTGGTGGCCAGCTCGCCGTAGGCCGCCAGCGTCTTGTCGGCACGCTGAAGCAACGGCCGCAGCTCCGTGTTCAGCTCCGTGAGCGCCGTGCGGGTGCCGTCGAGGGTGTCGTCCAGATTCTCCAGCGACGAATGCAACGCCGGCGAGCGTAACAGCTCCTCTAAGGCTTGCAGCGTGCCCGTGGCGGCGCCCACCAGGCTGCCGAGGTCGATGGTCTGGAGCATCTCTTCCACCTGATCCCGGGTGGCCGGTGTCGGCGGCACCTGCACCGGGCCCCGGGTCTCCTGAGGGGCGGTCAGCGGCGGTGCGCTCGGCTCCAGCCCCAGGGTGATGACGTACTGGCCGGTGACGAAGCTCACGGACTCCAGCTTGGCGCGCAGGCCATGCTCGGCCACTAGCTCCCGCAGCAGGGATTTCAGATCCCGCTCGTCCTCGCCGGAGGACTCCAGGATATGCATTTGCTTGGGCCAGATCTCGTAGTGCACGGGAATGCGAAAGCGCCCTCGGCCGGACTCGTAGTCCACGCCGATACTGGTCACCTGGCCGACAGGCACGCCCTGGAAGAGGACCTGGCTGCCGACGTTCAGCCCCTGCACCGTCGTGGTGAAGTAGGTGACCATGGGCACGCGCTCGCGCATCCAGGCGCCGCTGCTGAACACCAGGATGGCCACCACCACCAGCACCAGGGCGCCGAGCACGAAGCCGCCGATGACGGTTGGGTTCGCTTGCTTGCTCATCTGCGCGCGCCTGCTGCGCGGTGGGGGTGCCAGGCAAGCGTGGGGGAGCATTGGGGATAGGGCGCCGACAGAGCCGGGGGCTCAGGGCCGAGGGCTGAGGGCTGAGGACGGCGTAGCCCGGGCAGCCGGGAGCGCGCAGCGGGGTGTGCGTCCTGCTGCGGGCTGTCTTTGCGGGCGTTGCTACGCGGCGGCATCTTGGTCGGCCTCGCCGCGGGTCAAAAAGGCCCGCACCTGCGCGACTGGGCTGTGATCGCGCAGCTCGTGCGGGTTGCCGGTGGCAAGCATGGTCTTGGTCTCGGCATCCAGAAAAACCGCATCGTCGGCGATGGTAAAAATGCTGTCCAGCTCGTGGGAGATGACCACCATGGTGGTCCCGAGGCTTTCGCGCAGCTCCAGGATCAGCTCGTCCAGCCGGCGGGCGGAGAGCGGGTCCAGCCCCGCGGAGGGCTCGTCGAAGAATAGGACCTCCGGGTCCAGGGCCATGGCCCGGGCCACGCCCACGCGCTTGCGCATGCCGCCGCTGATCTCCGACGGGTAATGGTCGCCGAAGCCGGCGAGACCCACCAGGGCGAGCTTGTACTCGGCGATGGCGCGCATCTGCTCCGGCGCCAGCTTCGTGTATTGCTCCAGGGGCAGGCAGATGTTCTCTTCCAAGGTCATGGAGCTCCAGAGTGCACCGCTTTGATACATGACGCCGTTGCGGCGCATCAGGGCGCTGCGCCGCGCCGCCGGCAGCTCCCACAGGCTCTCGCCGCCGAGCAGCACCCGCCCCGACCAGGGCGCGAGCAGCCCGGTGAGGCAGCGCATCACCGTGCTCTTGCCGCAGCCGCTGCCGCCCATGATGACGAAGACGTCGCCGCGGCGGATGTCGAAGGTCAGATCCTGCTGCACCAGGGTCTCGCCATAGCCGAGCGTGATCCCCTCCACGCGGATATGCGCCGGTGCCGAGCCCGTGCCCGCATTGCCGTCGGGGGCGCTCACGACAGCCCCACCGCGTCGAAGATGATGGTAAGCACCGCCGCGGCGATGACGATGAAGACGATGGCGGTGACCACTGCGGATGTCGTCGCCTCCCCAACGGCGGCGGCGCTGCGCCCGCACTGCATGCCCCTGAGACATCCGGAGGCGGCGACGATGGCGCCGTAGACCGTCGCGGCGATCAGGCCCTGGATGATGTGGTTCCAGCCGATGGCGAGCTGCGTCTGCGTCATGTAGGCGGACAGCGTGATGCCGCCCACCACCGAACCGACGAAGGCCCCGCCCAGGATGCCGAGCAGGTCCGCGTAGATGGCCAGCAGCGGTGTCATGGCGATGAGCGCCAGCATACGCGGCAGCACCAGGAACTCCATGGGCGAGATGCCGAGGGTGCGCAGCGCGTCGATCTCCTCGTTCACCTGCATGGTGCCGATGCGCGCGGCGAAGGCTGCACCCGTGCGCCCCGCCAGCACGATGGCGGTCACCAGCGCGCCCATTTGGATGACGGTGGCGAGCCCCACCAGGTCCGCGACATAGATCTGAGCACCGAATTCCGCGAGCTGCTGATCGCCGATGTAGCCGAGGATCATCCCCACCAAAAAGCTCACCAGCCCGACGATGGGCAGGGCGTCGGCCCCGGCCTCCTGCATGATCACCCACAGGTCCGACTGCTTGAACCGCGCCCGGCCCAGCAGGAAGCGGCGGAAGGCCAGGGTGCCCTCGCCGAAGAACTCCATGATCTCGCCGGTGGACTGGACTAGGTCCAGCGCGTCGCTGCCCACGCGGGTCAGGAAGGAGGGCGTTGGCTGCATGGCATGGCCGCCGCGGCCCGTCTGCGGGACCGAGCGGGCGAGCTCCAGGAGCTTGCGCAGGCCCGCGGGCAGGCCGTGCGCGTCGCACGCGATGCCGCGCTCGTGACAACGCTGGTCCAGCCCGGCGATGAAGGTGACCAGGCCCGAGTCCCAGTCCGTCAGCGCCGTGGTGTCGAAATCGAGCCGCGTCGCCGCCGGCGCCCGCGCCAACAGCCGCTCGGCGCGCGCCAACCGGGGCAGGCGCTGGGACAGCCGCCAGCTGCCGCCGAGCACCAGCGTTGCGTGCTCGCCGTCGCTGTGCAAGTCGACTGTGGGCGGGGCGGTGTCGGTCATGCGGTGCCGGCTGGGTGGGCTCCTTAGCAGTGGCAGCATGCTACGCGATGCGGGCTGGGTTGGCGCGCGGCGGCCGGCGCTCAAGCCGTTACCAGCGCGAGCTCGGCCGTGCCGCTCGCCGGGTCCGGCCTGAGCGTCAGCTGGACGTAGAAGCGCTCGGCATAGGGCCCGTCGCTGTAGCTCCAGCCGCCGACCACGTCCTCAGCAAAGACACCGAGGTGCAGTCCACCGCCGCCGCGCGGCGCGCGGGCGTTGTCTGGTCCCGGCTCACGGTGCGGCTGGGTCCGGTTTGCGCTGCGCGAGCGAGCAGTGCCGGACTCAGCCGCCGGCTTCCACCGCCTGCGGCCGTGTCGGGGCGGGCACTTGCCGCCGCGGCGAGAAGAGCCCGCTGCGGGCCGTTTCGGTGATGGCCGATACCGCCGGGTGCTTGATGCGCCGCTCGGCGGAAATGGCATAGAAGCGCTCGGTGACTTCGTCGGTGCGGCCGATGATTTCGACGTCGTATTTTTGGAGCACGTCGTCCTCCACCGCCTGCGGCACGCTGAACACGCCCGCACCGGCCTCACCGAAGGTCTTCATTAGGGCGCGGTCCTCGATCTCCGCGACCACCTGCGGCTTGACGTCCAGGCCGTCCAGCCATTGGTCCAGCACCCGGCGCAGGGCGCTGTGGCTGCTCGGCATGAGCATGGGCGCGCCGTCCAGCGATTGCGGAAAGCCCGGACGCAGCCGGGCGGCGAGGGAGCGGGCGGCACAGAACACACTCGGTGTCTCACCGAGGGGGTGGTTGTAGGCGCGGATGTTGAGCGCCGGGTTCAGCGGGCTGTCCGTCAGCACCAGGTCCAGCTTGTGCACCGACAGATCCGCGAGCAGCTCCGTCAGCGGGCGCTCGACGCATTGCAGCCGCACCGGCTCGTCCATGGCCAGCGCCGGCGCCAGCACCCGGTGGGTGAGCAGCTTGGGCACCACCATGGCGACGCCAACATTCAGCGTGAGCCCACCGCCGGGGGTGCGCCCGGCGAGCACGTCCTGGAGCTCGTCGCCAATGCGGAACATCTCGTCCGCGTAGGAGAACACCAGGCGCCCGGTGTCCGTCAGCGCGAGGCCGCGGCCGGACTTGGTGAAGAGCTTGGCGCCCACCTGCTCCTCCAGCTCCCGCAGCTGGCCGCTGATGGTCTGCGGGGTCAGGTGCAGGATCTCGGCGGCGCGGGCGATGGAGCCATGACTGGCAACGGACCAGAAATAGCGCAGGTGCTTGAGGTTCAGATGGGCCATGGGACTGAATGCTGGTTGGGCGGCTGGTGCAGAGGTGGTGCTACTGCCTGGACAGTTCGAAGACGCCGAAGGTTCTGGGGTCAAACTTCCGGGATTTCGAGCCGAGCGCTGCGACGGCGCGGAAGCGAGATCGGACCCGCGTTTCATCCTCTCTCTGCGCGTCGGCTGTCCGGAGCTAGGGTCGATGAGCGATGACGTCGGCCAGTTGGACAGGTGCGCTCAGGGGGCGCCCGTCCAGCACCGGGCGACCGGTCTCGTCCAACCACAGCCGGCCGGTGGCGAGCCAGCGCACCGCCAGCGGGTAGATGCGGTGCTCCTGCTCGAGCACGCGCGCCGCGAGACGCTCGGCGTCGTCCCCCGGCAGCACCGGCACCCGTGCCTGCAGCACCGGCGGTCCGCCGTCGAGCTCCTCGGTGACGAAGTGCACGGTGGCGCCGTGCTCGCTGTCGCCGGCTTCCAGCGCCCGCCGATGGGTGTGCAGACCCGGATACTTGGGCAGCAGCGATGGGTGGATGTTGAACATGCGCCCGCGGAAGCCCGCGACGAATTTCGGGGTGAGGATGCGCATGAAGCCGGCGAGCACCACGAGACCCGGCGCGAGCTCATCGAGCAGCGCCGCCAGCGCTCGATCGTACTCGGCACGACTGCCGAAGGCCTTGTGGCTCAGCACCCGGGTGGCGATGCCGGCGCGCGCGGCGCGCGTGAGGCCATAGGCATCGGCGCGGTTGCTGATCACCGCGCGCAGCTCGACTGGCAGCTCCCCGGCCTGGCGGGCGTCGATGAGGGCCTGCAGGTTGCTGCCTCCGCCGGAGATCAGCACCGCCACAGGCAGTGGTCGGGGGTGGGAGCTTGGGGCCTGTACTGCCTCATCGGCCACCGGCATACTCCACCACGGGCTCGCCGCGATGCGGGTCCACCCGGCCGATGATCCAGGCCTGCTCGCCGGCGGTGCGCAGCAGGCCGCAGGCGCCCGCGGCGCGGTCGGCGGCGACGCAGGCGATCATGCCCACGCCGCAGTTGAAGGTGCGCAGCAGCTCCGCCTGGCCGATATTGCCGGCGTCCTTCAGCCAGCGGAACACCGGCGGCGGCGTCCAGGTGCGCAGATCCACCACGGCCTTGGTGCCTGCCGGCAGCACCCGCGGCAGATTGTCGGTGATGCCGCCGCCGGTGATGTGGGCCAGCGCGTGCACGCCGCCGTGGCGCAGCAGCGCCAGCGCCGGCTTGGCATAGATGCGGGTGGGGGCGAGCAGGGCGTCGCCGAGAGTCGTGACCGCCTCGGCGTCCGGGTCGAGGGGCTGAGCTGGGGGCGACGCCCTGCTCGCCCCCACC
>NZ_NRRV01000010.1 GCF_016583825.1 Thiohalocapsa halophila
TTGGGCGGCGGGCTGGGCGGCGGGCTGGGAATGCATCACCAGTTGCGAGGACGTACTCGGGCAGCGCCTGCAGGACAGCAGGCTGGCGGATTATCCAGATGTCTCTCGCGCTCGCAACGCGCACCCGCGACTTGGCGTCTCATGACAGCGGCAGCTTGCTCGCCGCGCCCGGTAGCTCGCGGACCAACAGCGGTGTCAGATACCCCGGCAGACGCGCCCGCAGGGCCTGGTCAAGGGCACGGGCGCGGGCGTCGCTCACGGCGAAATGGGCGGCGCCGGCGACGGGGTCGAGCTGATGCAGGTAATAGGGCAGCACACCGCAATCGAAGAGCCGCTCGCTGAGCGCCGTCAGACAGCCGACGTCGTCATTGACGCCGCGCAGGAGCACGCTTTGGTTGAGCAGCGTCACGCCGGCGTTGCGCAGCATCGCCAGTGCCTCGGCCGCGGCGGCGCCGAGCTCTGTCGGATGATTGGCATGGATCACCAAGGCACCGCGCTGCGGTTGGGTGCTGAGCAGGTGGCACAGCGCGGGGGTTACTCGGCTCGGCAGCACCACGGGCAGCCGGCTGTGCACGCGGATGCGGCGCAGCCGCGGCATTGCCGCCAAGCGCGCGAGCAGATCGCCGAGGGCATCATCGTCCAGCAGCAGCGGGTCGCCGCCGCTGAGAATCAGCTCCTGCACATCCTCGGTAGCCGCGAGCTCGGTCAGCGCGGCGTCGAGCCTCTGGCGTGCCGGCAGCGCCGCATAGGGGAAATGCCGCCGAAAGCAATAACGGCAGTGCACCGCACAGGCGCCGGTGGCCACCAGCAGCGCGCGCCCATGATACTTGCGCAGCAGACCGCCCTCGCTGCAGGCGGCCTGCTCGGCCAGGGGGTCGGGGCCGAAGCCCGCCGCCGCGTCCAGCTCCGCGCGCACGGGCAGCACCTGGCGCAGCAGCGGGTCATCCGGGTCGCCGCGGCGCATCAATCCCGCGAGCCCGCGCGGCACCAGTAAGGGAAAGCTCGGCGCATCGGCCAGTATCCGTGCCCGCGCGGCGGGGCCGATGTCGAGGAAGTCCAGCAGCGCGTCGACCTCGGTGAAGGCACCCGCCAGCTCCTGCTGCCACAGCGAGCGGCTGCGCTTTTGTGCCAGGGCATGCATGCGCATCGTCAGCCGGCGTCGTCCACCGAGACGTCGCGCAGGGTGAGCGCATAGGCAGCGACGGCGAGGGCGCCGACACCGAGCAGACCGATGACCGTGGCCGTGTCGTAAATGTCCGCCAGCACCCCGACGAAGCCCCCGAGCAGCATGGCGACGCCGATGATGGTGTTGCTCACCGCCACCATGGCCGCGCGGTTGTCGCTGTTGGCCATGTCCACCAAGTAGACCTTGCGGCCGAGGCGCACACCGGCGTGCGCGATGCTCACTGATAGAAACAGACCGGCGAGCAGCCAGGTGAGCACCCTGTCCTGAAGGCCGTTTTGGCCCACGACCCAGGTGGCGATGCCGGTAACGCCACCGAGCGCCGCCGCCAGCGCCATCACCCATCGGGCCGAGCGGTCGCTGAGCCGGCCCCAGATGGGTGCGCTGAGGGCACCCGCGAGTCCGCTGGCGATGATCAGCAGCCCAAGCCCGGAGACGGCCGTGTCGCCGCTGCGCTGGAGCAAGAGCACGTAAAAGGGCGGTGCCAGCGCCAGGCTCAGCAGCCCGATGCGGGTGATGAGATAGCGGCGAAAGTCCGGGTCCGTGCGCAGCAGGTCCAGGCTGGCGAGGGCCTGGGTCAGGGCATTGCCGCCGCCGCCGGTGGCGCCGGGCTGCTCGCGGATGGCGACGAACACCAGCGCGCCCAGCAAGAAGAGTCCGCCGCCGGCGGCCAGCAGCAGACCATAGACCAGTCGCTCGGATTCCAGCCCGCCGAGCACGCCGAGGGCAATGCCGAGGGCCAGGGTGGCGGCGCCGGCGATGCCCGCCGACCAGCCCATGAGTCGCCCGCGGCGGGACTTGGAGACGGTCTTGCCGAGCACATCCTTCGCCGAGACCGAGCAGAGTCCGCGCGCCAGGCTGAACACCGCCAGGAGCCCCAGGATGGTCCAGCCGGCGGCGGCGCCGTCGAGCGTCAGCGCGGCCGCCGCCATGGCGCCGAGGACCGCGGCGGAGAGCAGGGCGCCCAGGATCCAGACCGGCTTGCGCTGCGGCATGCGGCGGATATAGGCGGCCACGGCCAGCTGCGGCAGCAGCACGCCGGATTCGCGCACGGGCACCAGCAGGCCGACGAACACCGCCGGTGCTCCCAGCGCGCCGAGCAGCCAGGGCAGGACCAGCTTGGCGCTGGAGAGCTCGTCGGCCACCTTGCTCAGCAGATTGGCGACCAGATAGGCAAAAAAGTTGCGGGGCTGATCGTTGCAGGACTCGGGGGGGATGTCCTTGCAGACACGGGCGTCCTCGTCACCGGTGACGAAGTCGTAGAGCTGACCCAATGCCCGCTCGGGCGCGGTGGGGTAGCGTGCATTTCGCCCCGCGGCGGGACTTTCATGCTGAGGCTGTGTGTGGTTCATAATGCAGGTGGAACCGCAGAGGGCATTCCGGGTCGCAACAAACATCGTGCACGCGGCCGGGGTGCGCCGCGCAACATCCGGCTTGGGAGATCGTCGTGGTCAAAGCGCAAGCGAGCATCGAGATCGAGCGGCCCCCGGACGCGGTGTACGCCTTCGTCGCCGAGGACTTCGAGCGCAACTATCCGCGCTGGTCACCGGAGGTGAAGGAGCTACGCATGATCTCGAAGGGGCCGATGCGGGTGGGGACCATCGCCCGCCAGGTGCGTGTGGATCAGGGGCGGCGCACCGAGTCCACCTTCAAGATCACTGAGATGCAGCCGGCGCAGCGGCTGACCTTTCAGGGCACGAGCTTCCCCTTCCTCGTGGATTACCGCTTCGACGGCGCTTCGGAGCATACCAAGCTCACCTTCACCTTCGAGCTGCGGCGCCTCGATCTGATGATGCGCCCCTTCGAAAAGCTGATCCGCTCGGCGGTGCAGGATGGCGCCGAGCGCACGGTACGCAACCTGAAGCGGCTGATCGAGGCCGAGTGCGCGCCGCCGCAGCGGCACTCGGCATGAGCGCGCGGGCCAGCAGCACCGCCGACCCCTGCCCGCGTGCGGCCACAACGAGCCCTGCTCGCGCGGGGCAGCACCCGTGCTCGGCGGGTCGGCGGAAAATTGGGCGGAGACTGTCATGAACTTCGTCGTCGAGAAAGACCCCGGCGTGATTCCCACGGTGCTGGCGCAGATCCTGGATAGCTGCGTCAACGGCGTGACCCTGTCCGATCCGGACCTGCCGGACAACCCCATCGTGTTCGCCAACGCGATATTCGAGCACATGACCGGCTATTCACAGGACGAAATCATCGGCCATAACTGCCGTTTCCTCCAGGGCGACGATCGCGACCAGCCCGGCATCGCCGAGATCCGTGCCGCCATCGCCGAGGAGCGGCCGGTGGAGGTGACGCTGCGCAATTATCGCAAGGACGGCAGCCGCTTCTACAATCGCTTGAGTATCCGCCCGCTGCTGGACCCCGAGGGCAAGGTCATCTACTACCTCGGTGTGCAGTACGACGTCACCGAGCAGGTAGAGGCGCAGCAGGAGATCGCCCGTCTGACGGAGCTGCTCGGGCAGGGGTGACGGGCCGCGCCCGCCCCACTGACCGGCAGGCCCGGCGTCGGGCGCTGGATGGCGGGCAGCGGCCCCCTCAAGCGGGAGTGGCGCGGGTCGTGTGGGCGCCCGCAGGGCCCGCTCCGCTGCCCACATCCAGCGCCTCGAGCCGCGCTGCCACCGGCCGTTTGGCCCATGCCCCGTCATCCGGTCCGTAGAAGGCTTTGTCCAGCAGTTTCAAATCATCCCTGAGCGGCGGGCCGAGCCGCAGCATCAGCTGAGCGAGATTGCCGGGCGGTCGCTCGGGCCACACTGCCGCGCCCCAAGCCAGCAGCGCCGTGCGCGCGTCCGCGGCTGAAGCTCGCGCGTAGGCGTCGGCGACGCCGGCGATCAGCACCTCGGGGTCGGGCTCGGTCGGGGGCGCTGCCCGGCTTTGGGGCGCGGGGTCGGGCGGTGCCGGTGCTCGCTGTCGCCGCCGGCGCTGCAGGCCGCGCCGGGGCCAGAGCAGGATTCCCCAGAGCACAATCCCAAAGAGCGCGACGCCTGCGGCGAGCATGATCACCCAGGCCGGTAGGCCGGCCATTGCGTCCCGCTCGGCGCCGGCCGCACTGCGCTGTGTGGATGGTCCGTCGCCGTCGGCGGAGGTCGGTGCCCCGGCGTCGCCGGCGGCAGCCTGCTGATCGCGGGCCCAGCGGGCGGCCGGTCGGCGCTCCGCAGAGGCCAGCGGCGCGACGGTGAGGGTCCAGTCTGGCAAGGTCGCCGTGCGCGGCGCGCTCGCCCGGGTGTCCCACCAGTCCAGGGCCGGGCCGGGCAGCACGTAGCTGCCGGCCTCGGCTGCGCTGATCAGCACGCGCTCGGTGCGATAGCCGACGATGCCGTCGCTGGCTCGCTCGTTCCAGAGCCGCGGCGCGTCTTCTTGCACGCGCAGCTGAAACGGGATGCCCAGCGGAATGGCCGGCAGGCGCTCCGCCGGCAAGCCTTCGACGCGCAGCGTGATCATGCGCTCCAGGCCCTGTCCCGGGGCGATGCGGACCTCCGTGGGGCCCGCCTCGGTGAGCGTCAGGTCCCGTGCCGGCAGCCAGGTGTCGGCATCCGCGCCGGCGGGCAGCGGGCTGGCGCTGATGTGTAGCGGCTCCGCCCGATGGCGCACCGGTGCACCGCCGGCAGGCTGCCAGGCATCGAAGCCGATCCCGGTGATTGCCAATGGGCCCGGGCGCTGCGGGAACAGCGAAAAGCGCTGCACCAGGACATGCGTCTTGTCCTCGTCGGTGCTGCGGCTGGTGCCGAGGGGCAGCAGGCGGGCCCCGTCGGCTTGTGGTGTCGGCAGATGCCCCTGGGGTGGACCATCCGGCGAGCGCACGCGCAGCGTGATCAGGAATTCCTCACCGACGACGCCCGCGCTCGGGGTGACCTCTGCGCTGACGCTGATACGCTGCGGCGAGACATCCGCTGGCGGTGGCGCTGTCTCGGTGGGCGCCGGCAGCAGGCGCGACTGCGGACTGGTGGCCTCTGCGACCATCAGCGCCAGCTCCGGCGTCCGCGTGCCACCGATGGTCAGCGCCGGCACCGAGAGCTGGCCGCTGCGCCTCGGCAACAGGGTCAGGATCAGCTCATGGCGCTCGCGCCGGCGGCCGTTGACGGTGCTAACGGTTTGCGCCCGGCGGCGGCCGACGACCTCGAAGTCCGCCGCCAGGGGGCCGAGATCCAGCGCCGTCGGCAACGGGTCATCGCTCGTGAGCGTGAATGTCACGCGCTCGCCGGCGGCTACACGCGCCTTGTCGAGCTGGGCCCCGAGCTGGGCCTGAAGCAGCTCGGCGGCGGCGGGCGCCGCCATCAGCCACAGCCACAGCGGCCACAGCCGCATCAGCGTCGCCGGCCGGCACCAATGCCCGCCGCCGCGCCGCGCCGAGCTGGCGCAGCCTGGCCTCATTGGCGCTCGGCCCGCTGCCCGCCAGCCGGCGGCTGGAGCCCTTCGCCGAAGGCTTCCCGGTGGGCATCGTCATAGGCTGCCAGCGTGCGATAGACGTATTGCGGCACGATACGGGGCTCGAAGCGGCGGAAGTGGCTGCGCACGTGGTGCAGGTTGCGGAGCATTTTCATTTCGATAATGGCGCGGGCGAACTCCAGGCCCCGGGGACCGCGGTTGCGCTGCAGCCAGGCGATGAAGCGGCGCACGGGCTTCGGCGGCTTGCCCGGTGGCTTGGCGAGCATCTGGATGTAGCGCGGCACGCCGCGGGTACGGTCCCCGGCGCTGTCCAGTGTCGTGGTCTCCAAGTCCTCGCGGAGCAGGTCCAGCAGCTTGGCGCCGCGGTCGGTGCGCACCAGCACCCATTGCCAGCCGAGGCGTGCGCCCATGTAGCCGATGGTGATGTCGGCCAGGGTGTTGGCGTAGTCGAAGCAGGACAGGCACGCGGAGGGAAAGATGCCTTCCAGCTTGTCCATGGGGAAATCGATGTAATTCAGCCGCTCGGTGCTGCCGTCTTCATGGTGCATGTGCAGGCTGTAGTCCTGCATGAACTCGTAGTGGACGATGGTCTGCGGGGAGCGCGAGACCTGCTCCAGGAAGTAGGTCAGGTCGGGGTAGGTGACGTTGTCCGAGCAGGGGATACCGATGACGTCCAGGCGCTCCAGGCCGAGCTTGTCCTCGGCGGCGCGCAGCATGTGCACCTGACAGCCGGTGCCGATGACTGCGAGACGGCGGACACCTGCGTCGCGCACGGCACCCAGCAGGCCAAGACTCGGCGACAGGCAAGGCTTGTTGCCGGCGCTCGCCAGCACCTCGGCGGGCGTGCGCGCCAGCATGGGCCGTGGCGCGAAGCGGGTGCCGGGCATGGTGCCCGCGGTGATCACCGCCTCCACCTCGCCGCGCTCCAGCAGCCGCGCGGCGAGGCTGGTCACCATGCCGGACCACTGCGCACCCGCCACGGGTTGTTGCATGCGCGCGGCCAGCATCTGCTGAAAGACGCCGAAGCGCAGCTCGTCGCCATCGCGGCGGTTGCGGCCGAACAGGCGCTGCTCGATGGCCTCGGCGCGGTTGCGCACGAACACACAGGCCCGGGCCATGTCGGGCTTCAGCCAGGTGTCGCAGAGGCCGCAGTCGCTGCACAGATTGGGACGCCCGGCGAGGCGCTCGTCGCGGGAGAGCAGGGTGCTCTGGCGCAGACCCTTGGACGGGCCGCCGAGGGTCTGGGGATCGGGCTCGATGTCCAATGGCATCTCCAAAGGCGGCGGCGCGGCGCGACGCGGGTCTTGGGGCATAGGGCGCGGGATCTCTCGTCTGGGTGGGTCAGTGCGGTCGACACCCTGCGGCGGCGCTCGCCGCACGGGCATTGCCGGCGCCTGCACTGTAAACCGAAATCGCCAGACCCGGAACCGAAACGCAGGAGTGCGCTGAGTCTAGCCGCAAACATGGTGTCCTCGGCGGCACCGGCGGTATCATGTGCCCCATGGCAGGCGAGCCCAACAAGACCCAGCGCCGAATCATCACGCGCTCCGCTACGGGCACGCGCACTTCCCCTATGGCGCAACCGAGGACGGCAAGGATCTCCGCGACAGCTGAGGGCCGCGCCGGGCCTGAGCGATGAGCACCGCGTGCGCAAACTGTGCGCCAATTCCGGACCTTTGCGCCGCCGCAAGGTAGCGCTCCCGGCTCATGCCCACGCGGTATCGCAGCAAGGCAGTCGCCGGACCCATTCCCCGGCTTCGCATAGGGTCCAAGCGTTGGGCGCTATGGCTGCTTCCATGATACTGTTCCCAGGCGGGCGTCGGGGAATCCCTGATTAGCGCCTGCGCTGCCGGCGTCCGGCATAGCGCCTCACGCCGGGCCCTGCCGGCATCAACGGCCGAGCGGGTTTCTGCGTCAGCGCTCCGGTGTGCGCACCCTGGAAACGGCTGCTGCATCCGGGCCGGCGTCGGCGACTCGCCGCTGCATCCAGCGACGGTCCACCCTGGCACGGGCATTCCCAGAGGATGCACGTCTATTCACCGACCGACTGACGAGCATGCATTTACGGGCAAAGCTCGCCCTTGCTCTTGGCCCCCTGGTGGTGGCGCCGGTATTCGCCCTGGGCTGGCTCACCTGGGAGTCATTGCGCAACGAGCTCCAAGGCGAAGCCGCGCGCGGGATGCAGGCAGCATTGTTGCTGGCGGAGCAACGGCTGACGGATTTGGTGGCCGATGCACATGCAGACGCCGGTCTGCTGGCCGCCGCGCCCGAAGTCCGGGCCTATGCCGCAGCCCTGGTCAGTGCGGATGGCGGGGCAGCCGTCCGCGCGGATTTGATGCGCCTGCTTGAGCACTATCGCACCGCCTACCCGGGCTATTTGGCCATCCGCCTGCTGAACGACGGGGGGGACATCCTCATCGAGGCGAGCGCCAAGGGCTTGCAGGACGACACAGCGGCATTGCGTGCGGGCGATCCACCGCCGGCCGCGGGGGCGACAGCACTACAGCGCTTCGATTCGCAGGCCGATGTGCTCCATGTCGAGCATCCCGTCGTGCTGCCGGCCGCCGACGGAGTCGCCGGTTTTCGGGGCCGGCTGGCGCTGAGCGTTGCTCTGGCACCCCTCTATGCGCGTCTCGCGGAGCCCTATCCGCGCTTCGGCGGTGAGCTGCTGCTGGCGCTTCCCGGCGGCGGTCTCCTTAACGCTAGTGGCGATGCACCGCGCCAATTGCCGTCCGCCCTGCGTGAGCAGTTGAGCGCTTTGGAGCATGCCGTCGAGCCCCACCGGCTGCGCTGGCGCGGCGAGCCGAGCCTGGCACTGGCTCGGTCGCTCCCTGCGGGTGTCACCGCGGTCGCTGTGCAGCCCCTGCACAATCTGTCCCGGCCGCTACAACAGCTGGCGCTGCAAATCGTCGCCATCAGCTTTTTCGCGGGCCTATTGCTGGTGGCGATGCTCTTCGTCTGGCTGCGGCGGCTGGTGTTGCGGCCGCTCACGGCCCTGCGCCAGGCGGCCCGCGCCATCGGCACCGGGCGCAGTGTGCCGGCGCTGCCGGTGCCCGGCGATGATGAGCTTGGGGAGCTCGCCGCGGAGCTGCATGACATGGCCGAGCGCCTGGGCCAGTACAACGAGCAGATCGAGCAGCTCGCTTTCTACGATCAGCTCACGGGGCTGCCCAACCGCAACCTGATTCGCGATCTGCTGGCTAAGCGTATGGGGGCGCCGCGCGCACAAGACGATGTGCTGGCACTGCTGTTCGTGGACCTGGACAACTTCAAGCAGATCAACGACAACCTCGGCCATGCGGTGGGCGACAGCCTGCTCGAGACCTTTGCCGATCGGCTGCATGCCTTGCTGGCGGCGGAGGGGCTCGGCCACAGCGCCCTGCTGGCACGCTTCGGCGGCGACGAGCTGCTGGTTGCGGCGGATGCACTGCCGGGTCCGCGTGCAGTCGAGACGCTCGCCAAGCGCATCCTTGCCGTGGCATCGGAGCCCTTCGAGCTCAACGGGGGCCGCTATATCGTCACCGCCAGCATCGGGATCGCCCTGTATCCCCGGGACGCGGATGACCCGGAAGGACTGATCCGCTGTGCCGATCTCGCCATGTATCGGGCCAAGGCCGAGGGCCGCGACCTCTATCGGTTCTTCACCCGCGAGCTCAATGCGCGCGCTTCCCAACGCCTGCACTTGGAGCACCGCCTGCGCGAGGCGGTGGCGGCGCAGCAGCTCAGCCTGCTCTACCAGCCCATCCTGGACCTCGACACAGGGGCGCTGGTGGCCTGCGAGGCCCTGCTGCGCTGGCACGACGACGAGCTCGGGCCAGTGCCGCCCGCACGGTTCGTACCGGTGGCGGAAGAAAGCGGTCTCATCCAGGACATCGGCCGTTTCGTGCTGAGCACGGTCTGTGAGCAGGTGGCGGCTTGGCGTGACGCTGGTCTCGGCACCTGTCCCGTTGCCGTCAACGTCTCCGCCGCGCATCTGCAGCGCGAGTCCCTGGCGGGTCCGGTAGCGGACCTGCTCGGGCGCTTCGGCTTGAGCGCCGATGCCCTGCAGATCGAAATCACGGAGTCCGTGCTGATGGACTTGAGCGGCGCCATCAGCGCCCGCGTTCAGGCCCTGAGCGACTTGGGCCTCGCCATCCACATCGACGATTTCGGCACCGGGTATTCCTCCATCAACTATTTGCGGCGCTTCGCCATCGACTGTATCAAGATCGACCGCTCCTTCATCGCCAACCTTTGCAACCGTGACGAGGATCAGGCCTTGGCCACCGCCATGATCGCCATGGCCAAGGCCTTCAGCCTCAGGGTCATTGCCGAGGGCATCGAGGAGCGGGTACAACTGGAGGTGCTGCGCAGGCTCGGCTGCGACTTCGGTCAGGGCTACTACTTCGCGCGCCCGATGGACGCCGCCGATCTGGCCCGCTGTCTTCAGGCCCCCGGGCTGCTTGCCGCGCCCAAGCTCGCCGCAGCCGGGGCCTGAAGGCCGCCGCCCGCGTGCGATCTGCGGTGGTCGGCTTCTTGGGGCTGCAAGGTGTGGCAAACCCGCCGGAAGCCGTATCATCGGCACCATGAGAAACGCCCAGTCGCAGCAATCCGCCCATCCCCGTGGCCGCCCGCCGCAGACCGCCGAGCCGCCGCCACCGCCGCGCCTCGGCAGCCGGGTGTTGGGCTGGTCCTTGATGGCCCTGAGTCTCGGCCTCGTGTCCTGCCAGTCCCTATTCGTGCTATGAGCGACGAGCGCCGCAGCCAATCGCATGACCAGCGTGCCCACGGGCAGGCGTCTACCAGCACGCGCGACTTGGGGCGCCTGCTGACCAAGGTCTCCGAGCTGGATCTGCACCTGAATCTGCCCACCGCCGAGCCCAAAGGGGCTCTGCCGGGCCGAGCAGGCCGGGCGGCGGCGGGCGGATTGGTGCAGACCCGCTCGGCCCGCCGCCGGCGCCCGGGTGTTTTCGGCCTGTGGCTCCTGTCCGCGCCGCTGCTGCTGTCGGCGGTCATTGCCCTGGCGGCCGGGCGCTTTGGTGGCTTCGCCGGCGATGCCTTGGGCTGGGGGCTCGTCGCGCTGGGCGCCGTGCTCACCCGCCGCAGTGGGGATGATGCCGGCACGCTGGAGCGGCGGTTCTCGCGGCGGCTACGCCTGCCGCGCAAGAACCTCGGCGGCGCTGCGGTGGCCGCCGGCGTCGCTGTTGCTGCCGTGCTGGGCGTGGGCCAGTCCCTCCCGGTGGGGGTCGCCTTCGGGGCGCTGGCGGCGCTGGCCTTCCACCTCATCTATCGCTTCGAGCCGCTGCTGACCGGCGAGCGGCTCGGCGCCGGCGACCGCGAGTCCCGTCAGGTGGCCGAGGCCCTAGCCGAGGCCGAGCAGCGGCTCATCACCATCGAGCGCGCCGCCGGCGGCGTGGGCAATGCGGAGCTGGACGCACGCCTCGGGCGCATCGCCGCCGAGGGTCGCGGCATCCTGGCGCAGATCGCCGAGCGGCCCTCCGACCTGCGCCGGGCGCGGCGGTTTCTGACCGTGTTCCTGGAGGGCGCCGAGCGGGTCTCCGACGGCTACGTGCGCACCCACCGCCACAGCGACACACCGGAGCTGACGCAGAGCTTCCGCAGCGTGCTCGAGACCATCGAGGCGCAGTTCCGCCGCCAGCGCGAGCGCCTGCAAAAGGCGGACGTCATGGACCTCGACGTGCAGATCGAAGTGCTGAAGAAGCAGCTGGAGCAGGAAGGCATCCGCTGATCACCACCGTCACCAAAACCCGGGGACGGTATACCCAATTGCCCACGGACAGAGCTCCGCAGTCAGCGTGTCGCGCTCAAGTTCTATATACTGTCACCAGAATATCTACTCCTTGGCGGCGGGCTTGGAGGCGGTGATGGCGCGCTTGAAGCACCAGTCCTTGATGGCCTTGATCTGTTCCACCATGGTGCGCGACAGCGGGATGATGGCGACGATGTTGTTGACTACGTCGCGCTCGTTGAACAGGCGGCCGTCCTGGTAGGCATCGATGCGGGCGGACTTCACCGCTTGCTCGATCTCGGCGCCGCTCCACTCCTTGGTGCTGGCGGCAAGATAGCCCAGGTTGAAGGCGTCCGGATCTGCGCCGTTGGCCTGGATGTGGATGCGGAAGATCTCACGGCGCTCGTCCTTGTTCGGCAGGTCCAGGAAAAACAGCTGGTCGAAGCGCCCCTTGCGCATCAGCTCTGCCGGCAGGGCCTGGATGCGGTTGGCGGTGGCGGCGACGAACACCCGCGGGTCCTTCTCCTGGAGCCAGGTGAGGAAGCTCGAGAAAATATTGACGTTGCCACCGCCGTGGGCCCCGCCGCCGCCGTGCTCGTCGTAGCCGAAGGCGTTTTCGATCTCGTCCACCCAGAGCACGATGGGCGCGACCTCTTCGGCCATGCGCGTGGCCTGCTCGAAGGCGTATTCCGCGGTGCCGAAGCTCCCCGAGAGCACCAGGCTCATGTCCATGCGCACCAGCGGCAGCTGCCAGGCGGCGGCAATGGCCTTGGCGGCCATGCTCTTGCCGCAGCCGGAGACACCCATGAAGAGTACGCCGCGGGGCAGGGGGATGCCGGCCTCGTAGGCCTTCTCGGAGAACAGATCGGCGCGCTTGGTGACCCAGTCCTTGAGGTTCTCCAGGCCGCCGATGTCCTCCAGGCTGCGCTGGGGCGGATAGAAGCGCAGGCAGCTCTCCTTGCGCAGGAGCTGGGATTTTTCCTCCTGAATCTCTGCGAGCGTGGTCTCCAGTGCCACCGTGTCGCCGCGGAACAACCGCGCCTGCAGGTGCATGACCTCGTTCAGCGACAGGCCGCGCATGGCGGCTGCGTAGCGGTACAGGTCCTCGCGCGGGGTATCGCCGATGTTGGGCGCCCCGGTGAGGCTTTCGACGATCTCCTCTTCGGACGGCAGATCCATCTCGATGAGGAAGAGCTCCTTCTTCAGGATCTCCGGCAGGATCAGCTGCGGATAGCTCAGAAACACATGGATGCTGCGGTGCTTGAGGCGGTAGTAGAGGTCCCGAACCGCGCGTACCAGCGCCGGATTGGCCTCGAACCAGATGGGCAGGTCTTTCATCAGGTACATGGCCGGGCGCTCGGACGCCGCGATGGCCCGCAGTGCTGCGATGGGATCGCGCAGATCACCCCCGCCGCCGGCATCGGCGACGGCCGCGAGCGCCGTGCCCGCCGGGTCGGCGTCCCCGGCATGAAAGCCGTCGTTGGCGCTCCAGACGATGAGCTCGCCGGCGCCGCTGTAGTAGCTCTTCGCCACCGAGCCCAGCAGCCGCTCAATGCGCTCCTCCTCCCAGCCGAGCACGTAGAAAAGGGGATACCGGGAGCGCAGCCCGCGCGAGATCTTCTGCACGGTCTTGCGGTTGAGGACGGCCATGGACGTGGATGCAACGGGTGTTTGCGAGGTCGATGAGCCGCGAGCGTACGCCGCTGCCGCTGGGTCGTCCAGCGCTGTAGCGGGCTCTGCCAATGAACAATACGGGCGGATGCGCTGGCGCATCGCGCGCTCGGGCGGGCTCGGGTATCGTTGGGGCCCAAGACCAAAGCGACAGACCGAGGGAGCCAAGAGCATGGCAGACATACGTGTGGCAGTGGCCGGTGCCGGCGGCCGTATGGGCCGCACCTTGGTGGGCGCCGTCCACCGGGCAGAGGGGATGGTGGTGAGCGCCGCCACCGAGCAGGCCGACAGCGGCCTGATCGGCCTGGACGCCGGCGAGGTGGCCGGTGTCGGCAAGCTCGGCGCCGCGCTGCGCCCCGACCTAGACGAGGTGCTCGGCGAGTTCGACGTTCTTATCGACTTCACTACGCCGGATGCGACCATGCACAACCTGGCCCTGTGCCGGGATGCGCGCTGCCGCATGGTCATCGGCACCACGGGCCTGAGCCCCGGCCAGCGCGAGGCCGTGAGCGAGGCGGCCATCGACATCGCGCTGGTTTACGCGCCGAACATGAGCGTCGGCGTCAACCTCTGCTTTAAGCTGCTGGCGATGGCGGCGGAGGTCATGGGCGACGATGTCGACATCGAGATCATCGAGGCCCACCACCGCCACAAGGTGGATGCGCCGTCGGGCACGGCGCTGCGCATGGGAGAGGTCATCGCCGACACCCTGGGCCGCAAGCTGGACGATGTCGCCGTCTTCGGACGCCACGGCCACACCGGCCCGCGGGAGCGCCAAACCATCGGCTTTGAGACCATCCGCGCCGGCGATACCGTCGGCGAGCATTCGGTTTGGTTCGCCGCCGACGGCGAGCGTGTGGAGATCAGCCACCGCGCCAGCAACCGCATGACCTTCGCCCGCGGCGCCGTGCGTGCGGCGCAGTGGATCGCCGGGCAGGAGCGCGGGCAGTTCGACATGCAGGATGTGCTGGGGCTGCGGGAGCTCTAGGCGTCAGCGCACCTCGTGATGCTTCAGGTCGTAGCCGCAGTCGCTGTAGTACTTCCAGCGCGTGCGCCCGGCCCGTAGGACGGTGGGGTCCCGGTCAAGCGGCTCGCACAGGCGCTCGAAGCGGCCGAAGAACTCCGGCACCTCGGTGCTCAGGTTGATGAGCACCTGGTCTTCGTCGGTGGGCTCGCCGTCGGTGCTGAGCAGCACCGGCGTGTAGGCGGGCTTGACCTCGCCCACCAGCCCATGGGGCAGGAAGCTGCCGTCGCGGAAGGTCCAGAGCAGGCGGTCCAATTGGCGGGCGAGGTCCATGTCCGGGCAGTGGACGAGCACCCGGCGGCCGTCGCCGTGGGCGCGCTCGGCGATGCGGCAGGCGAGGCCGAGCCGGTCGCCCCGGGCGCCGTCGGCGAGCACGTAGAAGTCGATGCGGGTCATGGCGGCTGGTGAGCCGATGCGCCTCAAGCGCGGCGCATCGCGACAGGCTAATCCTTGGTCTCGACCCCGCTGCGGCGGATCAGAAACTCGCTGAGCAAGGGCACCGGCCGGCCGGTGGCGCCCTTCTCCTTGCCCTTGAGCCAAGCCGTGCCGGCGATGTCCAGGTGCGCCCAGGGATAGGCCTTGGTGAAGCGCGACAGGAAGCAGGCGGCGGTGACGGCGCCGGCCTCGCGGCCGCCGATGTTGGCCATGTCCGCGAAGTTGCTGTCGAGCTGCTGCTGATAGTCCTCCCACAGCGGCAGGCGCCAAACCCGGTCGTCGGCGGCCTCGCCGGCGGCCGTGATTTCCTTGGCCAGCTTGTCGTCGCCGGTGAAGAGCCCGGAGGGATGTTTCCCCAGGGCGATGATGCAGGCGCCGGTGAGGGTGGCCATGTCCAGCACCACGTCCGGCTCGAAGCGCTCCGCATAGGTCAGTGTGTCGCAGAGGATGAGTCGGCCCTCGGCGTCGGTGTTCAGGATCTCGATGGTCTGCCCGGATAGGCTGGTGACCACGTCCCCCGGCTTGTTGGCGTCGCCGTCCGGCAGATTCTCGGACGCCGGCACCAGGCCGATGAGATTAATGGGCAGGCCCATGCGCACGGCGGCCACCATGGCACCGAAGACGCCGGCGCCGCCGGCCATGTCGTACTTCATCTCGTCCATCTCGCCGGCGGGCTTGATGGAGATGCCGCCGGCGTCGAAGGTGAGACCCTTGCCCACCAGCACGACGGGCTTGGTGTCCGCTGCTCCGCCCTGGTAGGACATCTTGATGAGCTTGGCGGGCTGGCGGCTGCCGCGGCTCACGGACAGCAGCGCGCCCATGCCGAGCTCGGCCATGGCGGCTTCGTCCAGCACCTCGGTGCTGAGCGCCTCGTGCGCCTTGGCCAGCTCCACGGCCCGCTCGGCAAGATAGGTCGGCGTGCAGATGTTGCCCGGCAGGTTGCCGAGCTCACGGGCCAGTGCGACCCCGGCGCCGATGGCCTCGGCATGGGCGAGGGCGCGCTCGGCGACGGTGCGCTGAGCCTTCTTCTCCACCCAGAGGTCGAAGCGCTCCAGCAGCGGCGGTGCATCCTCCTTCGGCGGCTTGGTCTGCTCGTAGCGATAGGCACTCTCGGCCGCTTTCAGGGCCGCCGCCCGCACGCCGGCGTAGTCGTCGAGCCCGTCGGGCAGGGCGAGTAGGGCCTTGGTGACGCGGCTCTCGCCGAGCCGCGACAGGGCGGTGCCCAGCGCCTTGGTGAGCTTGCCGCGATCGAACTCCTTGCGCTTGCCGAGGCCCAGCAGCAGCACGCGCTCGACGCTGATGCCGGGCAGGTCATAGGCGAGCAGCGTGCCCTTGCCGCCGTCCAGATCGCCCTTGCGCAGCAGCTTGGCGATGGCGCCGTCGCTCGCCTTGTCGACGGTCGCCGCCGCCGCGGAGAGCTTGTGCTTGTCGTAGACGCCGAGGATTAGGCAGGGGGTCTTGGCCTTGGCGAGGTCGCCGCCGACGATCTTGAGCTCCATGGGGTCTCCTGTTGCGACTGGCTGCATCTTCTGCCGACGCCGGCACCGCCAGGGCGCCCGGCTGTGCTAACGTCCGCGCCCCTGAGTCTACCGGAACGGTGCGGGCGGCAAAAACGACATGCTTGCAGAGCAGGCGACAGCAGCGACGGCGCCCGCGGTGCGCGCACGCGTCTGTCTGCAGCCGAGCCGACGGCAGGGCGTCGGCGCGTGAATCGCCTGGATCGCTACTTGGCGCGGGCTGTGATCCTCGGCACCGGGGTGACCCTGGCGGTGCTGCTGCCGCTGCTCGGCTTTTTTCTGCTCGCGGACGAGCTGAACGATCTCGGCACCGACGGCTACCGCTTCCAGGACGCGCTCTGGTTCGTGACCCTCAGCTTGCCGCGCTACGCCTACCAGGTCTTCCCCATCGCGACCCTGATCGGCGCCCTGGTGGGCCTCGGCCAGCTGGCCGCTGGCTCCGAGCTGGTGGCCATGCGCGCCGCAGGGGTCTCCATCGGGCGCATCGTGCTCGGTGCCATGCTCGGCGGTGCGCTCTTGGCGGCGGCTGCGGTGGCGGTGGGGGAGCTGGTGGCCCCGCCGGCGGAGCAGCGGGCGCTGACCCTGCGGCAGTCGGCCCAAAGCGGCGAGGATGTGGCCATGACCAGCGCGGGGCTCTGGGCCCGCGACGGCGACACCTTTGTGAATATCCGTGAGCTGGACATCGGCGCGGACCTTCGGCACATCTACATCTACGAGGTTAGCGGTACGGAGCTGATCTCCGCCACCTATGCCGAGAGCGCCGCATACCGCGACGGCAGCTGGGTGCTCAAGAACATCCAGCGCAGCCTGATCGGCCGCGACGGCGTGCGCGTGGAGCGCTTGGTGGAGACCGGCTGGTCGTCACTGCTGCGGCCCGCGCTGCTCAAGGTGATCGTCGTGGAGCCGCAGGCGCTGTCGGTCTGGGGGCTCTATCGGTACATTCGGTTCATGGGGCGCACCGGCCAGGACGCCGGGCGCTACGAGGTTGCCTTCTGGGGCAAGCTGGTACAGCCGCTGTTGATCCTGGCCATGATCTTCGTCGCCATCCCGGTGCTGCTGGGCACAGCGCGCAGCACGGGCATGGGCATCAAGGTCTTCGTGGGCATCGTCATCGGTATCGCTTTCTACTTGGTGAGCCGCAGCTTTGCCTTTTTGTCCTTGCTCTACGGCATGAGTCCGGCGGTGGCGGCGCTGGCACCGCCGCTGATCTTCGCCGGCGTCGCCTTTTTGCTGCTGCGGCGGGTGGGATGAGCGCGCGAGGCATGGCGCAGCTGCCGCCCTGCGCCTCAGCCGAGCGCCTGCTCGTGGGCGACGAGGCGCTCCACCTGCGCAGCCAAGGCTTCCAGAGCGAGGCCGGTGGCCGCCGCATCACCGCTGCGCGCCTGCCGCTCCAGGGCCTTCAGGCTGCTGCGCAGGGCCGTGACGCCGCAATAGGCGGCGCCGCCGCTCACATGGTGAGCGTGATCCGCGGCCGCCGTGAGCTCGCCTGCGGCATGCAGGCGCCGCAGCTCCGCCAGCTCATCGGGCAGGCCCGCGCAGAGCTGGTGCAGCAGCCGCCGGGCGAGGGCGGCGTCGCCCACGCTCTCTGCGGCGGCGGCCTGGTCCCAGGCGGGTAGGTCCCAGATCGGGATGTCGTCGGCGCTGTCCGGTTGCGGCATGGCGTGTAAGCTCCGTGGTGTGGACTGGTCGCTGCGGCAGCGGGCGGCTCGCCGGCGGTTGCGAGCGGGTATAAGGGACTGGCCTTTGCCGGCTGTCGGCGCTGTTGCACAATGCTGCTTCGACCCGCCGGCGGCTGGCTGCGGCAAAGTTGCCCGGCACCAGCCGCGGGGCGTTTCCGTAACCATCCTGTCGGCAGAAACCCTTTAAGCAGCAATCCTTTGGGCAGCAATCAAGAGCAGCCAAAGATGAACTATCCGACCATCGAGCAGTTCGTCGGCAATACGCCGTTGGTGCGCTTGCAGCGCCTCCCGGGTGAGACGTCCAACATCGTGCTCGGCAAGCTGGAGGGTAACAATCCGGCGGGCTCGGTCAAGGATCGCGCCGCGCTCGGCATGATCAGCCATGCCGAGGTGCGCGGGCAGATCCGCCCCGGCGACACCCTCATCGAGGCCACCAGCGGCAATACCGGCATTGCACTCGCCATGGCGGCGGCCATCAAGGGCTACCGGATGCTGCTCATCATGCCGGAGCACATGAGCGTGGAGCGCCGCCAGTCCATGGCCGCCTATGGTGCCGAGATCCGCCTGACGCCGCGGGAGGCGAGCATGGAGGGCGCCATCGACCTGGCCCGGGAACTGGAAGCCCAGGGCGTCGGCGTGCGCCTGGACCAGTTCTCGAATCCCGACAACCCACTGGCCCACGCCGAGACCACCGGCCCCGAGATCTGGCGCGACACCGCAGGCGCCGTGACCCACTTCGTCAGCGCCATGGGGACCACGGGCACCATCATGGGCACCAGCCGTTACCTCAAGGCGCAGAGCCCGGCAGTCCAGATCGTCGGCGTGCAGCCGGAGCCGGGCGCCAGCATCCCCGGCATCCGCCGCTGGCCGGAGGCCTATCTGCCGAAGATCTACGACGCCTCCCGGGTCGATCGCATCATCGACGTCTCCCAGCAGGAGGCCGAGGAGACCATGCGCGCCATGGCCGCCCGCGAGGGCATCTTCGCCGGCGTCTCCTCCGGCGGTGCCATGGCCGCGGCGCTGCGGCTCTGCAAAGAGGTGGAGGACGCGGTGATCGTCAGCATCGTTTGCGACCGCGGCGACCGCTATCTCTCCACGGGCGTCTATCCCGCCTGAGCCGGCCGGGCGCGTACCTACCAGCACCTTGGGTAAGAAGCGCAAACCCCTGCCGGCGGAGCCCGTCGCCGCGGACGTGGCATCCCTGAGCCACGACGGCCGCGGCGTGGCGCACGTCGACGGCAAGGCGGTGTTCGTGCACGGCGCCCTGCCGGGGGAGCGGGTGCTGTTTCGCTATACCCGCCAGGCCCGGCGTCACGACGAGGGCGCGGTCGTGGAGGTGCTCACACCCTCGCCGGAGCGTGTCGAGCCCCGCTGCGCGCATTTCGGCGTCTGCGGCGGCTGCGCGCTGCAGCACATGGACCCGGCCGCGCAAGTGCGCATGAAGGAGCAGGTGCTGGCGGAAACCCTGGCGCGCATCGGCAAGGTCACGCCACAGCGCTGGCTGGCGCCCTTGACCGGCGAGCCCTGGGGCTACCGGGGCAAGGCGCGGCTCGGCGTGCGCCGGGTCGCCAAGAAGGGCCGGGTGCTGGTGGGCTTTCGCGAGCGAGGGTCGTCCTTCGTCGCCGATCTCCGGCACTGCGACGTGCTCTCCCCGGAAGTGGGCGCACGGCTGCCCCAGCTGGGGGCGTTGGTGGACAGCCTCTCCATCCGCGAGCGCCTGCCGCAGATCGAGGTGGCCCGGGGTGACGGCCCCCTGGTGCTGGTGTTCCGGGTGCTGGACCCGCCGTCGGCGGGGGATGTGGAGAAGCTCCTGGCCTTCGCCGCTGACACGGGGCTGCATGTCTATCTCCAGCCGGGCGGCACCGAGACCATCGCGCCGCTGCCGGGCCAGGATGTCCAGCTCGGCTACCGTCTGCCCGCGCACGGGGTGGAGGTTCTGTTCGAGCCCGCGGACTTCACCCAGGTGAACCTGGCGCTGAACCGCCGCATGGTGGACCAGGCCCTTGGACTGCTGGACCCGCAGCCCGGCGATGCGGTGCTCGATCTCTTCTGCGGCCTCGGCAACTTCACTTTGCCGTTGGCCGGACGCGCGGGCAGCGTGGTGGGTGTGGAGGGCGATGCCGGCCTCGTCGCCCGGGCCCGCCGCAATGCCGCGCACAACGGCCTCGACAATGTCGATTTCCAGTGCGCGGATCTCTATGCCGAGCCTACGGCCGCCGCCCCCTGGCACAGCCGACGCTTCGATCTGGCGCTGCTGGACCCGCCCCGCAGCGGCGCCCGCGAGGTGCTGGCGCCGCTGGCGGCCACCGGCGTGCAGCGGATCGTCTACGTCTCCTGCTACCCCGGCACCCTGGCGCGGGACGCCGAGCACCTGGTGCACGGCCTCGGCTTTCGGCTGACCGCCGCCGGCGCCATGGACATGTTTCCGCACACCGCGCATTTGGAGTCGATGGCGGTGTTTGAGAGGAGAGCGTAGCTACGAAGTGCGCGGTGCGAAGTGCGCGGTGCGGGGCGGCGACCGCACTGCGCACCACGCACTGCGCACCCCGCGCTTCGATCCCCCGTTTCGACGCTCCTTGCGGCCACCGCTCCTATCACGCAACGCTCACGAGGATTCTTCCATGCCCACAGAAATCGAGCGCAAGTTCCTGGTCGACGGCGACGGCTGGCGCGAGGCGGTGGAGTCCGAGACGCGCATCATGCAGGGCTATCTGGCCAACAACCAGAACGCCACCGTGCGGGTGCGGGTGGCGGGCGAGCAGGCCTGGCTCACCATCAAGGGCATGATGCGGGGCCCGAGCCGCAGCGAGTACGAGTACGCCATTCCGAGCGAGGACGCCGTAGCCATGCTGGACGAGCTCGCGGTGTCCGCGCCCATCGACAAGGTCCGCTATCGGGTGCGCTGCGGCGGGCATATCTGGGACCTGGACGTCTTCGCCGGCGAGAACCAGGGGCTGGTGATGGCGGAAGTGGAGCTCGCCAGCGAAGACGAGCCCTTCGAGATGCCCGACTGGGCCGGCCGCGAGGTCACCGGCGACGGGCGCTACTACAACGTCAACCTCGCCCGACACCCCTATCGGCATTGGTGACCCCCGGATCACTTCTGCCGGTTCGGCGACCCCTTTCACACTTCTAACTTCACACTTCCAACTTTCCCCAAGTGCACCGCCGCACCCTGATCCGCGCCGCCGCCGCCAGCCCGCTCGTCGCGCTCGCCGGCGGCTGCGGGCGGCCTGAGCCGCCGGCGGACGGGCTGTGCTTCGCCATCGCCAACGAGCCCCGCAACCTGGACCCGCGGCTCGCCACGGATGCGGTCTCCGAGCGGGTCAACCGGTTGCTCTATGCCAGGCTCGTGGACTTCGACGGCGCCAGCCGCCCGGTGCCCGGCATCGCCGACTTCGAGCAGCTGGGCCCCCTGCGCTGGCGCTTTCGACTGCGTCGGGACATCGCCCCGTTCAGCGACGGCACGCCGGTGCGCGCCGCGGACGTGGCGGCGACCTATGCCTCGGTGCTGGACCCGGCGACCGCCTCCCATCACCGTGCCGTGCTGTCGGTGATCGCGCGCATCGAGGTGCAGGGCGCGCGCACGCTCGACTTCCACCTGCACGAGCCGGAGCCGTTGTTCGCCTTTCATCTGGGCATCGGCATCCTGCCCGCGCGGCTGATGGCGGCAGGCCACGGCTTCCAGCGCGCGCCGCTCGGCAGCGGACCGCTGGCGCTTGCGCGCTGGCCGGCGCCGGGGCGGCTTGCGCTGCACCGGCGCCGCGACGGCCTGGCCGTGGAGCTGGTGACGGTGAAGGACCCCAACGTCCGGGCCATGAAGCTGCTGCGCGGCGAGGTGGAGCTGCTGCAGAACGATCTGCCGCCGGAGCTGGTGGGCTATCTGCGCGGCCAGCCGTCGGTGCGGGTGACCCGGGCGCCGGGGGTCAATTTCTCCTACCTCGGCTTCAACCTGGCGGATCCGGCCACCGGGCGGTCCGAGGTGCGCCGCGCCATTGCCCATGCCGTCGACCGCGCCGCCATCCTGCGCTGGCTGTTCCAGGGCAACGGCCGCCTGGCGGAGGCGCTGTTTCCGCCCGAGCACTGGGCCGGCGCCGCCGACCTCACGCCGCACCCCTTTGATCCCGCCCGCGCCCGCGCCCTGCTGGCGCAGGCGGGCTACGGCCCGCAGCGCCCCCTCAGGCTCAGCTACAAGACCTCCAGCGACCCCTTTCGTGTGCGCCTGGCCACCGTCATCCAGGCGCAGCTCGCCGATGTCGGCATCGACCTGCGGGTACAGAGCTACGACTGGGGGACCTTCTTCGGCGACGTCAAGGCGGGTCGCTTCCAGCTCTACAGCCTCACCTGGGTGGGGATCCGCAGCCCGGATATCTTCCGTTACGCCTTCCACAGCGCCGCCATGCCGCCGGATGGTGCCAACCGCGGCCGCTACCAAAGCGCCGCGGCCGACCGGCTCATCGATGCCGCCGCCGCCGAGCCGGACGCGCAGCGCCAGGCGGCCTTGTATCGCTCGCTGCAACACCTGCTGCATCGGGACCTGCCGTATCTGCCGCTCTGGTACGAGGACCATGTACTGGCGTCACGGCGGGGTGTCACCGGATACCGGCTCGCACCCGACGGGCATTACGATGGGCTGGCGAGCGTCGATCCGCCCCGGCACGCGTGAGCCGGGTGCCGGGGCCGAGCGGTCACCAGCAGGGGGCTGTTAGGCTGGAGAAGGCGCCCATGGCATCCCAGGGCGTGGGCATGGGCATACCGCCCCAAGGGCCGCCGGCCTTGAGGCGAATCACGTACTCTGCCCAGCGCAGCGGCCGCGGCATGTAGCCCGCTTGGGCAGCAGCGTGGCGCAGCTCGTTGACGAAGGCGATGTCGCAGGGCCGGTCCGACGGCGTGCTCGCCACGCAGATGTCGTGGCGCATGCAGGCGGCATCGAAGGCGTCCACCGGCGGCGGCGCGCCGCGGCTGGGGTGATCGATGCCGCACCAGTTGCCGTAGATGGGCACGCACTTGAAGGCGGCAGCATCGCCGGCGGCGAGCAGGAGCAAGACGGCGAGGGCGGTTGTGAGGCGGGCCATGACAGTCTCCAGGCGGTGCTAAAAGACCGATATGTTAGCCCAGTACCCACGCATGGCAGTCCATGACGACAACCACAACAACAATCCGGTTGCGGGCGCCGGGCGTGCTCCGACGTGAGCCGGCGCACAGTCTGCGCACATCGGCACGGCGCTGCCGAACACCATCAGCATGCACCTGCGCCCGGCCGCGAACATGGCCTGGCACTGTGCGCGCTGCCGGCTGTTGCTGCTGGACCACGACAAGCTGGTCCATTGAGCGGGCTGGGGGTGCAGGGTCCGGCCGGCGAGCGCCTGCTCGCGCGCCGCGCTGAGTCCTGGGCTTGCTGGATCCTTGGCTTTGTTCGGGGGCCTAGGCATGGTAAGCAGGATCGAATCATCGGTTTCGACAGCGCTACCCAAGACCCAGGGGCGAACTGCACAGCGGCGCGGGCTCAGTGGACGAGGTCCACGATGCGCCAGTCCGTGCCCACGAGCCCGAGCACGACATGGGTCTCGCTGCCGAGGGGGCCGACGCGGATGACGAAGCGATTCCAGGACTCGAAGAAGGCGAAGTCGATGGCGTCCATGAACAGCGCCGGGCGGCTTTCGGTGGTACGCCGCGCGGCCTCGCGGATGCTGTTCTGCACCCACTCCAGCGTAATGGCCTGATCCAGCGCGGCATCGCCCAAGCGCGCCAGATTGGTCTTCAGCCATAGCACCACTTGATCCGCACCGGGGCCGCCGGGCGGCTCGAAGGCGGGCACCGGTGTGTTGAGGCGGGCGGCGTAGTTGGCCTGGATGGCCGCGAGGTCCACAAAGGGGGCGAGGGCCTCGGGCTCCGCTTCGCGGACGGCGTCGTCGAGCCGGAAGACTGTGTAATAGGGCCAGAGACCGTAGGCCAGCACGGCCAGCACCAGCAGATAGCCCAGGAGGCGAGCCATGACGTCTTATCCGCGAGCAGCATCCAAAACCAGGCATTGTACCGGCTCGCGGCAGCAGTGCGCGTCAAGCTAACCGATGCCGGCATGCGGCAAGGCCTGTCAGCGCCCCCGGCCGCCGCCATTTATAATCCTGGATCGTCCTATCTGCGGAGCGCCGATGGTAAGGGCCCTCACAGCCAGACCCGCCCCTGACCGCGTGCGGGCCGCCGCCGGCTGCCCCATGCTCGGCGCGACAGCGGCCAAGGGCGCCACGGAGCCCGGCGCGTGAGCGGCGCGGCCACCGACGGACTACAGATCTACCTGGTAGGCGGCGCCGTGCGCGATCGGCTGCTGTGCCTGCCCGTGGACGAGTCGGACTATGTGGTCGTCGGCGCCACACCCGACGAGATGCGCCGGCGCGGCTTCACGCAGGTGGGCAAGGATTTCCCCGTCTTTCTGCATCCGGACACCAAGGACGAATACGCCCTCGCGCGTACCGAGCGCAAGCGTGCACCCGGCTACCACGGCTTCGACGTCTATGCGGCACCCGAGGTGACCCTCGAGCAGGACCTGGCGCGGCGCGATCTCACCATCAATGCCCTTGCCGAGGACTGGGACGGTCGCATCATCGACCCCTTCGGCGGCGTCGCCGATCTCAAGGCACGGGTGCTGCGGCACGTTTCGCCGGCCTTCGCCGAGGACCCGGTGCGCATCCTGCGCGTCGCGCGCTTCGCGGCCCGCTTCGCCGAGCTCGGCTTCCGCGTCGCCGACGAGACCATGGCGCTGATGCGCGACATGGTGGCCGCCGGCGAGGTGGACGCCCTGGTCCCGGAGCGCGTCTGGCTGGAGATGGCCAAGGCGTTGTCGGAGTCGCGCCCGTCGCTGTTCTTCCGGGTGCTGCGCGAGTGCGGGGCCCTGGTCCGGCTGCTGGCGGAGCTGGATGCGCTCTGGGGCGTACCGCAGCCGGCGAGCTGGCATCCCGAGATCGACGCCGGCGAGCACGTCATGTTGGTGGTCGACACCGCCGCCAAGCTGTCGGATGCGGTCGAAGTACGCTTCGCCGCCCTCTGCCACGACCTCGGCAAGGCCGCGACGCCGCCGGCGCAGTGGCCGCGCCACCCTGGGCACGAAGCGCGCAGCGTGGAGGCGGTGGCACAGGTGTGCGCGCGTTTCCGCGTGCCGAAACGCTTCTGTGAGCTGGCGCGCCTCACCGCCCGTTACCACGGATTGGTGCACCGCGCCACGGAGCTGCGGCCGGCGACCCTGCTCGAGCTGTTCGAGGCCGTGGATCTGTTCCGGCGGCCGCGGCGCCTGGAGCAGATGCTGCTGGCCTGTGAGGCGGACTACCGCGGGCGCTCCGGCTTCGAGGAGCGCGCCTATCCCCAGGGCGAGCTGGTGCGCCGCTGTGCCCGGGCTGTGCGCCAGGTGAATGAGCGCGCCATCGCTGCGGCGGCTCAGGAGCCCCGGCGCATTCCCGATGACATCCGCCGTGCGCGGCTTCGGGCCATTGCCAGCGCTTGCCGGCGCCCGCGCGCTGGCAGCGAGGAGTCCTGACAGGCTTCGTGCGCTTCCAAGTCGCGCTGCGCGGACATGGATATTGGTATGATCGGCGCGCTTTTTTGCCTGGGGCTGCCGGCCTCTTAAAGGAGTCGTCCGATGTCCAAGCCTTTGTACGCAGCGAACCCGTCGGTCTGGCGGATGCACCCGTTCGGAACCTTCGTCGCCTGGTTGCTGGTGCTCGCGGGTGCCTACGTCGGCGTCACCGGCGACATCCCTTATGTGTCCGACCTGCTCGCCGGCGTGCAGCTGCCGGCCTGGCTGGATCTGCGCTATGTCGGTTACTTGCTCGCTGCCTGGGGGCTATTGCAGCTCATCGGGTGGTGGATCAGCGCCCGCTTCGATCATCTGGAGATCGGCGAGCAGGCGCTGGTGTGGACCCATGGCTTCCTGAACAAGCAGTACACGGAGACCAATATGGCCTCGGTGCGCACGGTGCGGGTCAAGCAATCCCTGCTCCAACGCCTGCTGAACGCCGGTGATCTGGTGATCTACACCACCGGCGACGACCCGGAGCTAACCATCAAGGGCCTGCCGCGCCCCGGTGACATCCGCGTTCTGATCAAGCAGCAAAGCGGGGGCGACTGAGATGGCAGGCCGCGCCGTCGGTGCCCGGCTGGCATCCCGGCTGGGGCGCCGGCCGAGTCGCCGGCTATGGTCCTGGCTGACGGCGCTCGCGCTGCTGCCGGCCGCCGCGGGCCTGCCCGCCGCCGCGGACACTGGCGCGCTGGACCGCATTCGGGCCGCTGGCACCATCACCATCGCCTACGACCCGAACGCCTATCCCATTTCCTTCAAGGACGCCGACGGCGCCCCGCGCGGCTACTCGGTGGATCTGTGCCGGCGCATTGTTGCCGGCGTCCAGGGTGCGCTCGAGCTGGACGCCCTGGAGGTTGCCTGGATCGAGGGCAACACCCCCAGGCGCGTCGCCGCCGTCGCCAATGGTGAGGCGGACCTGGAATGCGGCACGACCACCATGACGCTGGCCCGCCAGCGCCAGGTGGATTTCGCCAACGTCGTGTTCGTGGAGTCCGGCGGGATACTCACCAAGTCCGACAGCGGTATTCGCGCCCTGGCAGATCTGGGCGGCAAGACGCTCGGCGTGATTCCGGAGACGACCACCGAGCGACGCCTGCGCCCGGTGCTGGAGGAGCGGCTCATCAATGCCGCGCTGAAGCCCATCCGCGATGCCCGTGACGGCCGGGAGCGCCTGGAGGCCGGTGAGCTGGACGCCGTGGCCGGCGACCGCCTGGTGCTCATCGGGCAGGTGGCGGAGGCCGGTAATCCGCGGGACTTTGCCATCCTGGACGCGGACTTCTCCGTGGAGCCCTATGCCTTCGCCGTGCCGCGCGACGATGCGGACTTCCGCCTGGTGGTCAACACCGCACTGGCGCAGATCTATCGCACCGGCGAGGTGGATCGCATCTTCGAGCGCTGGTTCGGCGAGGATTCCGAGCCCACTGCCCTGCTGGAGACGGTGTATTTCATCTATGGGCTCGCCGATTGACCCCGGCGGTCACAGACGCGCGCAATGCCGGCATACGCCTTGCCGAGTCCCGGCTCGACGACGCGGGAGGAGATCACCAATTGCGCCCCCTGGTGGCGACGGGAGCTCCAGCTGGTCCGCCCGCGCCTGGTGATCCCGGTGGGCCGACTCGCCATTGCGCGCTTCCTGACGGTACCGCGTCTGGATGCCGTCGTCGGGCAGCGGCTGCAGATCACAGAGGAGGGCTTCGCGGCGGATGTCATTGCGCTGCCCCATCCGTCGGGGGCGTCCACCTGGCTCAAGACCGAGCCGGGTCGGACACTGCCGGCCCGGGCGCTGGCGCTCATCCATGAGCATCCGGCTTGGCGGGCGCTGCGAGCGATTCCCTTTTGCTATCCGTCGCTCCGGCGTCAAAGCTAAGCGGGCCTCCGCCGGCCGCCCCCCTCCGCTGCGGTCACTCGGACTGGTAGCCCTGCGGGTCGCCCAAATCACCGACGAAGCGCACCACATCCGCGAGCTCGAAGGGGTAGTAGTCCGGCTCGCTCACCAGGGCGCTCGGATCGAAGTGCTGCTGGTATTCGTCCGTCCACCAGCCCCAGCGCTCTTTGGACACGCAGGGGTCCGGGTGCCAGTCCGTGGCGTGCACGAAGCTGGTGCCGTCGCAATGCACCAGCATGCCCCCGAAGACTTCCAGCAGGATGGCCGACCCCACCGGCCCGAAGCGCTGGCAGTCATGCACCACTTCCGATTCGCGCAGGATGTAGTAAAACAGCGGCGTATCGGCGCCGAGCTTGGCGCCGTCGAGCCCGGCGGCGTTGAACAGATCCTCGAGGCCCAGGTCGAGATTGGGGTCGATGCAGCTGCCATAGTGCCCCGACAAGGTCTGGGCTGCCTGCTGCCCGCTCGGCAGGCGCATGACATTGCCGCGCATCAGGTTGCGGAAGCCGAGCGCCCTGTCGTTGGGGTTGCGGCTGTTGACCACGGGCAGCGGCATAGCCTGGATCTCGTCGGCGAGCTTGGGGTCCAGACCCTTGGCCATGCGCGGGCGGATGCAGCGATGTACGGGCAGCAGGTAACGCCAGTCCACCGCCAGCTCCTCCGGCAGGCCGTTGAAGCCGAGGGTGCCGAAGCGCTCATCGAAGAGCTCGATGTCGAGATTGGCAGCGTTCACCGCATAACGCGAGCGCACCATGGTATGGCCGACGCGGAAGGCGGCGACGGAAAACTCGACAGGCATGCGCAGCTTGCCGTGCGCGTCCGGTTGATAGAGATACGGGTACTTCTTCGGGTCGGCGGCGAGGATCTTCGGCACTGCGTGGGCATAGACGCAGGGGTCGCACAGGCGCTTGAGGAAATCGAACAGCACCAGCCACTGGTAGTGGTAGCGGGTCTGCTTCTGAGCCTCCTCGAAGCGCTCGAAGTGCTTGCTGCCCGTCTCCTGCACCACGCGCTCGGCCAGCAGCTTGTTGTGGAAGCGGTGGAAGAGCAGCTGCATCTGGGAGACGAAGATGTTCTCGTCGTTACGCGGGTCGCCGATGAGCGCCTGACCGGCCGGCGCCCGTGCCACGTCGAAGCCGTTCGGATGCACCGCGATGTGGCCGGGGCGATCGGCATCGTAAATGTGCGGGCTCGCCTCCGGGCCAAAGCCGTAGACGCAGTCCAGATCCAGGCTCGCCGAGCGGATGTTGGGCAGGGCATCCACGTCCACGGTGGCGGGATCGGCGCGCAGGCTGGATGTGGTGTCCAGGGTCACATCGTGGTCGATGAACTGCGCAAAGAAGATGTAACCGGCGGGAATAGGGCTGTCCGGCGAGGTGCCGTCGAAATCATGCATCAGCCCGCCGGGGCCGCCGATGGCGGCGGCCTCCTGCTCGGTGAGGGTGCCGCTGCCGGTAGCTGGCAGCAGACGGCCGAACTTGGATACCGCGACATGCTCGCAGCCGCTGGCCTTGGTCATGCCGTGGTGCATCACTGGGCAACCGCTCATGCTCGTTCTCCTGTCTGATTCGAGGACGTTGGTCTGGGTGCGCCGCCGCAGTGCCGTCGGCGGCGACGGGATCAGACTAGGGGACGGCCCAAGCCGCGAATATGGGCGGAATCCCAGTCGAGCAGTAGGAATTGGGCGGTCTTCTGCGCTGAAAAGGACGGTGCGCGCCGCCGGAAAAGGCGCCGCGGGCCGGCTGCACGGCATTGCGCAGGCCACCGCGCAGCGCGGACAATGCCCGCCGCATTCTGGGAAGCCGCGTCCATGTGGAGCATCGTCGACCGCTATTTCCTCACCGAGATCGTCAAGGTCTTCATGGCCATCATGGCGACGTTGCTGCTGGTGGTGGCGAGCATGCTCTTTCTGCGCACGCTGGAGCAGGTGAACGTCGGCAATCTGCAGGCGGGGCTCGTGCTGCAGTTCCTGGGCCTACAGCTGCTGCGGGACACGGCGACGCTGCTGGCGCCGGCGGCGTTTCTCGCAGTGCTGATGGCGCTCGGGCGCATGGCCCGCGACAGCGAGCTCATCGCCTTCACCGCGGGGGGGTTGAGGCCGTCGCGGGTGTTCCGGGCGGTGCTGTTGTTTGCCCTGCCGGTTGCGCTGTTGACCGCTTGGTTTGCGTTGGTGCTAAAGCCCTATGCGGCGGCGCAGATCCAGCTCATCGAGTCGCGCAAAGATGACGAGGCCACGCGCATCAGCGGCCTGCAAGCCGGGCGCTTCTATCAGCAAAGCGACGGCAGCGTGACCTTCTATGCGGCGGACATGGACAGCAGCAGCCGCTTCACCGGCGTGTTTGTGCAGGATCGGCGCAGTGATCCGCCGCGGGTGGTGCTCGCGGAGCGAGGCTACTATCGCGAGTCCGGGGTGGATGGTGAGCAAACAGTGGTGCTGGAGGAAGGCAGACGGTTCGACGGCAGGGCCGGCGACGCCGCCTACACCTTGATGGATTTCGCGCGGCTTACCTACTACGTCAGCGGCGCCAGCACGGCGCAGGCGGCGCGGTCGCGGCGGGCGGCGACGCCCACAGGCGAGCTGCTGGCCTCCGCGGACATCCGTGATCGCGCAGAGCTCGAGCATCGCCTGGCCGCCGCGGTGGGCGTCATCGCCCTAGTGATTCTCGCGGTCCCGTTGACGCAGCTGTCACCGCGGCGGGGCAGTGGCGGCCGGCTGCTGCTGGCCTTCCTGGCGTACTTCGCTTTCTTCAACGGCCAGCGCCTCGCCGAGGAGTGGATGACCGCCGGCGTCACGCCGCAGTGGCTGGGTCTCCTGTGGTATCAGGCAGTCATTGTGGCCGTTGTGTTCGGCGCGATCCTTCCCGGGAGTTATGCCTCACGTCGTTTGGTCTCGCGTCTGCGCGGGCGCTGAGCACCCGCGGCACAGACGTGCTGTCGGTGCACTCAGGCGGCGCGGGGTGTGGCATCCGCGACAGCAATCTCCAACAGCCTGGGCGGTGTTGTGGTGTCCGCCTGCTCGTCGGCCTCGCCAATCGCCAGCCGCAATGCGATCGCGAGGTCGAGCGCCTGGACGGCATCGGCGTTGGTGGTATCGCCCTGAGCGCAGAGCTCATCGACGATGCCGAGCACGCGATGCAGCAGTAGCGCAACACTCTCGGCGTTGTCGGTGGCGGGGTGCAGCGGCAGCTCTAAATCGAAGCCGGCGGCTGCGTGGGTTGCGAGCGTGTGCTGGGCCATGGTTGTCGCTCCTGTTCAGCATTGGGCCGTCGGCTAGAGCCGTCACGGCGGTCGTCGGTAATGCCGGCTCGCTGGGTTGCGGCGAGCTTGGGCGTGCTTCGCTCAGTAGGCTGTACAAAACTTGGACGTGCCCGATGCGCCTCCATCTCAGGACCAGGTTGGCGCGTCTCCAAGACGGTTTCGCTTAAGACGCGCCCAAGGCTGTTCATGTCTTGTCCAACCTTGCGCCAGACTTTAGGCGCCTGTTGCCCTATTGTCAATAAATTGTTCAGATATAACTTGGACAAAACATCAACGTGGGGAGTCTGCCTGTGACCGAGATGAACGAGCCCGAAGTCGGCCAGACCTATCGCATCGGCGCCGTGGCGCGGCTGACGGGGATCCCGCCGGACACCCTGCGCGTCTGGGAGCGGCGCTATGCCGTTGTCACGCCGGTGCGCTCGGAGGCGGGCACACGCCTCTATCGCGCCGAAGACGTGAGCCGGCTCAATCTGATCAAGCGACTGGTCGACAATGGCGATGCGATCAGCCACGTCGCGAGGCTCTCGCTGGAGCACCTGCGCCAGCGTGCCAAGGGGCTCGACAGTCCGCCGCCGGCGTCGCAGGAGGCGCGCCCCTGTCGCGTCGGTGTGCTGGGGCCGTCGCTGCCATTGCTCATCCAGGGCGAGCCCTCACGCGAGGCGGATGACGCGGACGCGCAGGTGCAATTCGCGGGTCTCTACACCGAGGAGTCGACGTTCCGCGACCAAGCCGGCGGCCTCGGCTTAGACTTGCTGGTGTTGGAGTTTCCGACCATCCACGACGACCAGCTGCGCCAGCTCGCCGATCTCGCCGCGCGCAGCGGCGCACCCCGCACCCTGGTGATTTACAACTACGCGAGCCGCGACGTGGTCAATCGCCTTGAGGCGCAGCATATGGTTGCCAAGCGGGCGCCGGTGGACGCGACGGAGCTGCGGCGCTGGTGCGTGGCCATGCATTCGACAGCCGGCGGCGGCTCGGCGGCACTGCTTGCGGACTTCGACCTCAGCGAGCCGCCGCCGGCGCGCCTCTACGACACCGCGGCGCTGTCGCGCATCGCCGCTGCCTCGCCGACGGTCAAGTGCGAATGTCCGCATCACCTCGTGCAGCTGGTCTCGAGCCTGGTGGCGTTCGAGACCTACTCGCGCGAGTGCGAGAACCGCAACGCCGACGATGCCGCCCTCCACGCCTTCCTGCATGCGGCCACCGCACAAGCTCGCGCCACCATGGAGGCGGCGCTGGCGCGGGTGGTGGAGGCCGAGGGGCTCGAGGTCTGAGGCGCCGGAGCATGGGTGCGGCCCGGTCCGTCTCACAGCACCGTCGGGCGGGTCGGGGCGCCGCGGCCGTCACGCGGCCCCGAAGGCGCGCTGACGGGCTGCTAAAATCGAGCGCCAGCGCTGACACCCGAGACCGGCCGCAATGATCTCTCTTCTCGACTATGGCGCAGGCAATGTCCGTAGCCTGCGCAACGCCGTCACCCGCCTCGGCTATGAGGTCACCGATGTTCGCACGCCGGATGACATCCTGGCCGCCGAGCGGCTGCTGTTTCCCGGCGTCGGCGCCTTTGGTGCCGCCATGGGGCGCCTGCGCGAGCTCGGCTTTGTCGAGCCCTTGCTGGACTATCTGCGGGCGGATCGCCCCTTCCTCGGTATCTGCATCGGGCTGCAGTGCCTGTTCGAAGGCAGCGACGAGTCGCCGGGGGTGCCCGGCCTCGGCCTCCTCGCCGGGCGCGTGGAGCGCTTTCCGGCGGCTGCGCTGTCGGTGCCGCACATGGGCTGGAATGGGCTGCGCGTGCATCGCGATGCCGAGCTCCTGGCCGGGCTGACGGCGGATCGCTTCTATTTCGTCCATTCCTACTGCGCCCGAGCGGGCACCGCCAATGCCGACTGGGTGCTGGCGGAAACCGATTATGGCGGGCCCTTCGTCTCCGCGGTGCAGCACGGGCAGGTAATTGCGCTGCAGTTCCATCCCGAGAAGAGCGGCCCGGCGGGACTCGAGCTACTCCAGCGTTTTCTGACCGGCACCGTGGCGGTGGCCCCGGGCTTTGCGCCGCGCATCCTCTCGGCGCCCGAGGACGCAAAGAAGCCGCATCCGTCGCTGCCGCCGACTCGGCTCGCCAAGCGTGTCATCGCCTGCCTGGACGTGCGCAACAACGATGCCGGCGACCTCGTGGTCACCAAGGGCGATCAGTACGACGTGCGCGAGCAGGGCGAGGTCCGCAACCTGGGTAAGCCGGTGGAGCTGGCGGCGCGCTACTACGCCGAAGGCGCCGACGAGATCACCTTCCTCAACATCACCGCCTTTCGCGATTTCCCGCTGCGCGACCAGCCTATGCTGGAAGTGCTGCGCCGCACCTCCGAGCAAGTCTTCGTGCCGCTCACCATCGGCGGTGGCATTCGCGCCTTCACTGACAGCGACGGGCATCGCTACACCGCCCTGGACGTCGCGGACGAGTATTTCCGCTCCGGCGCCGACAAGATCTCCATCGGCTCGGATGCGGTCTACACCGTGGAGCAGGTGCGCGCCGAGGGCGCCGACGGCAGCAGCGCCATCGAGCAGATCGCTGCCCGCTACGGCAATCAGGCGGTGGTGATCTCCGTCGATCCGAGGCGGGTCTATGTCAGCGCGCCGGAGGCGACACCCCGCCATGTCATCGAGACCGCTTTCCCCGGCCCGAACGGCGAACGTTTCTGCTGGTTTCAGTGCACCGTCAGCGGCGGCCGCGAAGGCCGCGACGTGGATGCCGTGGAGCTGGCCCGCACCTGCGCGGCACTCGGCGCCGGGGAGATCCTGCTGAACAGTATCGACCGGGATGGCTCCGGCCTCGGCTTCGATCTAGAGCTGATCGCCGCCGTGCGCGGCGCGGTGCACATCCCGGTGATCGCCTCCAGCGGTGCCGGCAAGCCCGGGCACTTCGTGGAAGTCTTCTCCGCAACCGACGCCGACGCCGCCCTCGCAGCGGGCATCTTCCATCGGCGCGAAGTCCCCATTGCGGCCGTGAAAACGGCACTGGCCGAGGCCGGCATGCCGGTACGGGTGGTTTGATGGCGAGCCGCATTCGGCAGCGTCCTGCGCTCCGCAACGCCCCGCGGCGTGCGCCTGTGCGGGCGCGCGGCGGTGTCGGCTTGGCTGCGCTGGCGTTGTCGGCGCTCATGCTGCTGGCAGGCTGCGCCGGCACCGCCCCGAGGACCCAGGGCCCCGACCCCGCGGCGCCTGCGGGCATGGAGCGCGACGAGCTGCTCACCACCATCGCCACCTGTCACCTGCGCCGGGTGGTGCAGAACGAAGACCGCGGCGCCACCGATGCGGTGGTCATCGCCGCTGTGGAGCGCTATGGCTTCGCGGTGGAAGACATGGTGGAGCGCGCCAACGCCCTCACCATGACCGCCGTCGACGACCCCGGTGCGCGCGCCTCCCTGCGGCGTCTGGCGCGGGATGCCTGCGAGCGCCTGGCTGCTCTCACCGGTACGGCATCGGGGCTGGTGCGCTTCGATGGCTCCGGCAACATCGGCAACACCTGGGTGGTGGTGACCGGCGAGATCCACGAGGGCTTCGCGGATGAGGTCATCGGCAAGCTCCGCCGCGAAAAAGCCGTGGGGCTTTTGATCTCCAGCCCCGGCGGCTCCTTGTACGAGGCCCGCAGGCTCGGGCGCTATCTGCGCGAGAACGGGCTACGGGTGGGCGTAAAGGATGTCTGCACCTCCGCTTGTGTGGACGTGCTCGCCGGCGGCACCGAGCGTTATGTGACCCGCGGCGCCAAGCTGGGCATTCACCAGAGCAAGGTGCCCAAGCACTTGAGCAGCCACGAGGGCGGGCAGTTGTCGGTGGTGGCGGCAGCCCTCTATCTGCGCGAGATGGGCATCGACGACACCGTAGCGCTGGCGGCGGCCTCCGTGCCCAACGACAGCATGTACTGGATCTCCGTCGCCGAGGCCCTGGAAACCGGGCTCGCCACCAAGTTGGTGGACGATATCTGACGACAGCAGGGCTCACGAGGGGCGCTGCGAGGGGCACTGCGAGGGGCCCTGCGAGGGGCTCAGGGCGTGGCGCGGGTTGGGCGCCACGCCTTGGCCGCCGCACCTTGGCCGAGTCTTGCTCGCGGCGGGACTCCGCGAGAGCCCGCGGTCACAGGTAGAGCCGCCGCAGGCCCGGATGCACGCCGCTTTGTTGCCAGAGCAGCTCGAAGCGCCGGCGCAGCCGCCGCGTCTGGCCGCCGTCGGCGAAATCCATCAGCAGGCTGTCGTGGGCTGCGGTCGGGCGCATGGTGTAGCCCATCTCATCCGCGAGCATACAGGGCTCGACGCCGTCGGCGAGCTCCTCGGGAATGCAGCGGATCTGGATGGCCGAGCTAAACCGCCGCGAGAGCTCGATGAGCCTGTGGCCGCGCTTGAGCGGCGCTTCGGCATCGGCCACCAGCACGCGCACCGGCACCCGCCCGCGCCGGAGGATTGCCAGGCGCATCATGGTGTCCAGCACCGGCGTCTGGTCGTACAGCCCTGGCTCCAGGTCCGGGCTGGTGATGAGAAGCTCGGTGCGGGCCTGGCCCGCCAGACTCGTGACCGCGCTGCACTGCGCATGCGGCGTGTCGAAACGCAGCACGCCGGCGCTGGCGCCGAGCCGGCGGCCGTGGAGCTCCACCGCCCGTATCCGCTCGGGGTCCGTGAACTGCATCCGTCGGTGGGGAATCCCGGCCTCTTCGAAGACGTCGCCCTCGGCCTCGAAGCCGAGGGCGGCGTAAAAGGGCAGGGCGCTCACCTGGGCGTTGAGGAAGAGCCGGGCGCGTCCCTCGGCCTCACTGATGCGCAACAGCTCCAGCAACAGCGCCCGGCCCACGCCTTGGCGCCGGTGCTCGGCCAGCACCGCCATGCGGCCGATCTGCCCCGAAGGCAGCAGCCGGGCGGTGCCGATGGCGGTGCCGTCGGCATCCTCGGCGAGCAAATGCAGGGCCTCCGTGTCCAGACCGTCCCATTCCAGCGTCTCGGGCACCTGTTGCTCGCGCACGAATACCTGCCGACGGATGGCCGTGAGACGCGCGGCGTCGGCACCCCAGTCGGCGCGGCGTATACGGAATTCAGGGCGTTGGTCGTCGGCCATGGCTCGCATGCTCTGTGGTGGAACGCCGGCTTCCCGGCTGGGAAGCCGGCATTGGCTGCTAGAAGATTCACCAGGGTGGGGACGCAACCCGGTCTGTGGAAGCGCTTGGGGCCTTGCGCGCCGGTTTAGTCGCCGACGCCCGGCGTCAGGAAATGGCCGGCGTTGAACAAATGGGTGAGCAAGTCGGCGCAGGGCGCCGCATCCAGCCAGGGCAGTACCGCCTCCGCCGTCAGCGCCGACCGCCGGCAAAGCGCCGCCAAAAAGTCGGCATGGCCGGCGGGCAGCGGGTGGCAGTCGCCGTTGGCGAACAGCAGATCCTCGGCGCCGGCGGTCATCGCGCGCAGGAACAGCAGTCGCGACGCGCCGTCGCGGAGCAGGCGGCCCTCCTCGCGCAGCAGCGCTACGACCTCCGCCCTCGGCCAGGGGGGTCCGGCGGCAGCAGGGCGATGTTCGGCTTCGGCTCCGTCAGGTAACAGCCCAGCCAGCGGCGGAAAAGACCCTCGTCCGCGCCGGCCAGGATTTGGTCGATGTGCGCGCGCATCGTCCCGGGCAGCGTCATCGGCAGCGCCGCCGGCTCATCCGGGGGAGCGGCAGACGGCGGGTCGCGCCAGCGCCCGTCACCGGTCAACGCATCCACGGCGTACTGGAGCCAGTCCGCGGCCAGCTCGCGCCAGGCGGGCGCCCGCAGACCCACGGACCAGGTCATGCAGGGCCCTTCGGCGATGCCCCAGTGCGGCACCCCCGGCGGCAGATAGAGCACGTCGCCCGGGCCCAGCAGCCAGTCTGCGTCCGGCTGGAAGTGCTTCAGGAGACGCAGATCCAGGTCAGGCACACAGTCGGCGGGCGGGCTCGGGCGGGTGTCGATGCGCCAGCGCCGCCAACCCTGGACCTGCACCAGGAATACGTCGTATTGATCCAGGTGGGGCCCCACTGAGCCGCCGTCTTCCGCCCAGCTCACCATGATGTCGTCGAGCCGCCATTCGGGCAGGAAGTCGAAGCAGGCGAGCAGCCCGGCCACCGCCGGCACGTGCTTGTCCACGTCCTGCACCAGGAGCGTCCAGTGGGTCTCGGGCAGTGCCGCGAAGACGGACTCGTCGAAGGGGCCATGGCTCACCTGCCAGGGCCGCTGTGCACCATGCTCTTGAACGATGCGCGCTTCCACCTCCGGCTCGCAGGCGAGTCCCGCCAGCTCGTCCGGCTCAATGGGAGAGCCGATGCCGGCGAAGGCGCCGGGGAGCAGCAGCGGGCGCCGTTGCCAGTAGTCCGCCAGGAAGCGGCTCGCGTCGAGGCCGGCGGGCCAGTGCAGGCGTCGCGGCAGCATGGTCAGCGCCTCGGCTCAGCTGCCGCCCTTGACGGCGCCGGCGGCTCGGCGCCCAGAGGTCGGGCCGGGCGCCGGGTGGCCTGGGCGGCGAGCACGGCGGCGGCGGCGATGAGCAGCGTACCCGTGATGGTGGCCAGCGTCAGCGGCTCGTCCCAGAGCAGCCAGCCGTAGGCGGCGCCGAAGACCACGGCCGAATAGCCGAACACGCCCATGCGCGAGGCCGGTGCCAGGGACAACCCCCGGGTTAGTGCCAGCTGCCCCAGGGTCGCCGCGACAGCGATGCCGACCAGGCCCGCCGCCGCCGGCAGCGATGGCGTCTGCCAGCTCCAGCTGAGCGGCACCGCGGAGATGCCCGTGGCGATGAGCGCGAAATAGAAAACGATCCGCGTCGGCGGCTCGCTGCGGGACAGACGGCGCACCGTGACCTTGGCCAGCGCCGCCAGGACACCCCCCATGAGGCCGATCAGTGCCACCGGCGAGACGCTGAAGCCGCCGGCGGCGAAGCTCGGGTCCAGGATCACGGCCACACCGGCAAAACCGATGCCGAGCGCCACCGCCAGCACCGGCGTCACCCGCTCGTGCAGCCAGAGCACGGCGATGACCGGCATGAAAATGGGCGCCGTCAGCTTCAGCAGCATGGCCTCCGCGAGCGGCATGGCGGCGATGGCGTAGAAAAAGCAGTACATGGCGGCAACACCAGCCCCCGCCCGCAGCAGATGCAGGCCCGGCACCGCGGTTGTCAGATTGCCCACACCGCGGCGCGCGAGCCAGGGCAGGAGCAGCGCCAGCCCCAGAACATTGCGGGCAAAGACGATCATGGTGTTGTCCAGCTCCGCGGACACCAGCCGGATACCGACGCCCATGCTCGCGAAGCACAGCTCGCCGAGGACGATGAAGGCCGCACCACGCATCAGGGATTGGGCTCGGTAAGGCATAGCAGCAGTAAAAGCCAAGGCTTTGTAGCGAAACAGCAACAGTTGCAAGGCGCGCAGGCATCATGGAAACGGCAGAAAGCCTAGGGTGCTAAATGGCTTACAGGAAAGACCCGAGCGCCTTGATGCAAGAAAACCGAAAAGTTGGAAAAAGTTGCGCGAATGCCGCTAACATTCGCTACACTAATGGAGCCGATCCCTGTACTTGCGCCCGGTGTGCGCGCCGCTGCAAGCACGCCTGTCAGCGGACGACGCGATGCAACAGGGGCCCTTGCAGCAGTACTCGCCACTGCCTATTTTGTCATCACGCAACATTTCGGGAGTCTAAGATGCGACATCTCACCACCCTGCGGACCCTGGCGCTGGCATTGCCGGCGGCAGCTGCGCTTAGCTTCAACGCCGTCGCCCAGGAGCCGGACGAGACCTATTGGTACGCCTCCGGCGATCCCACCGTGCCGGAAGGCCAGCTCTGGGCCACCAGCTACGGCGAGTGCTGGCAGTCCGCCGCACCCGACGGCCCCACCAACCTGCCGCCTTGTCAGGTGGCGGAGGTCCGGGACCCGCTGGTGCTGCGCCTGCAGTTCGCGCTCGACCGCTATGGCCTGGACGACATCCTGAACCCCAGCGCCCTCGCCAGGCTGGATGAGTATATCCAGGACCTCAAGGAAACCCCGCGTGACGAGCGCCTGGTCATCGGCGGCTTCACCGACAAGCTCGGCAGCTGGGAGCACAACCTGACCCTCAGCGAGAACCGCGCAAACACCATCCGCAACTACATGATCGATCAGGGCATCCCGCCGAGCGACATCGCCCGCGTCACCGGCTTCTCCTGGGACGTGCCCACCGAGTACAAAATCGGCGACCTGGGCCCGCTGGAGAACAACCCGCTGCGCCGCCGTGTCGTGGTGCGTGAGGTCCTGCCGGAAAACATGTAAGCCGTCCGCGGCCGGCGCATTCAACGCCGCCGGGCTGCTGGTCGATACAAGCCCGCTGCGCGCCGCGCAGCGGGCTTTTTTGCCCCTTGGGGCGCCGAGCTCCACTCGGCAACGCAACCCCTGCTCTGCCGACAGCGGACACAGCCCCCTGGGGGCGCCGAGTTCCACTCGGCAACGCGCAGCCCAGCCCAACGAGCCTGTTTTGCCGTCAACGCAGCCGGCGACCACCCCATGCACCCCCGAGGCCGGGGTCCCCAGGTTCAAGCCTGAAAGAGCAGTGGCTGAGTGCATCCTGCCGACCTGAAAGCGGGACCGGAACCCAGCCTTCCCGACGGCGCTCGGCTGACTGGGACCGCCGGCTTTCCAGCCGGCTCGGCGCCGCCGCGGCTCGATGCCGCGTCGGCGCCGTCCGGGCTGACACGCGGCCACAAGTCCAGTCCCCCGCCCAGCGGCACGGGCAATCGGCCTGCTCCAGCGCCGCAGATCGCGCGCCGGGGCATCGAGCCCCCGGCGCGCGAAGCCGGCTGAAAGCCGGCGCTCCCAGCCCGTGCCGGCTCGCTGCTGCCAGCCGCGTCTGCATGGATTGTCAGTGCAATTGCCGATCAATGCATTGCTTCGCTCCTGCCGAGGCTCTGCCTCGGCACGTCTCTGCGCGGCTCTGCCGCCCCGGGTGTGTGCCCGCGCCCTTGCGCGGGCCCGTCGGCTCACACCGCTCGGGCCTGCTCGGCGGCGTTGCCAATGTAGCGGGCAGGGGTCAGTGCCTTGAGCTCCGCCTTGGCGTGCTCGGGGATGTCCAAGGTCTCCACAAAGTCGGCGAGGGCGTCCGGGCCGATGCGCCGGCCGCGGGTGAGCTCCTTCAGCTTCTCGTAGGGCTGCTCGACCCCGTAGCGGCGCATGACGGTCTGGATGGGCTCGGCGAGAACCTCCCAGTTGGCGTCCAGGTCGGCGGTGAGGCGTGCCGGGTCCGCTTCCAGCTTGCCGATGCCCTTCTGCACGCTTTGCAGGGCGATGAGCGTATGGGCGAGTCCGACGCCGAGGTTGCGCAGCACCGTGGAGTCCGTCAGGTCCCGCTGCCAGCGGGACACGGGCAGCTTGGCGCCGAGATGGCCGAAGATGGCGTTGGCGATGCCGAGGTTGCCCTCGGCGTTCTCGAAGTCGATGGGGTTGACCTTGTGCGGCATGGTGGACGAGCCGACCTCGCCGGCGACGGTCTTCTGCTTGAAATACCCGAGCGAGATGTAGCCCCAGACGTCCCGGCAGAAGTCCAGCAGCACCGTGTTGAAGCGCGCCTGGGCGTCGAAGAGCTCGGCGAGGTAGTCGTGCGGCTCGATCTGCGTCGTGTAGGGGTTCCAGGTGAGGTCCAGGGATTCGACGAAACCCCTTGCCAGGGCTGGCCAGTCCACCTCCGGATAGGCGGCGAGGTGGGCGTTGTAATTGCCGATGGCGCCGTTGATCTTGCCGAGCAGGTGGACGCCGGCGACGGCATTGCGCTGGATACGCAGGCGATGCACGACATTGGCCATCTCCTTGCCCAGCGTCGTCGGCGAGGCCGGCTGGCCGTGGGTGCGCGAGAGCATGGGCTGCTCGGCGTACTTGTGGGCCAAGTCCCGGACGGCATCGATCACCGCGTCCATGGCCGGCAGCAGCGCGTCCTCGCGGGCGGCGCGCAGCATCAGCGCGTGGGCGAGGTTGTTGATGTCCTCGCTAGTGCAGGCGAAGTGGATGAATTCCGACACCGCCGCCAGCTCGGCGCTGTCGGCGATGCGCTCCTTCAGGAAGTATTCCACCGCCTTGACGTCGTGGTTGGTGGTGCGCTCGATGGCCTTGACGCGGGCGGCGTCGTCCACCGAAAAACCCTCCACGATGGCGTTCAAGCGCGCCTCGGCGGCGTCGGACAGCTCGGGCACCTCGGCAATGCCGGGATGTGCGGCCAGCGCCTGTAGCCAGCGCACCTCCACCAGCACCCGGTGGCGGATCAGGCCGTATTCGCTCGCGATCGGCCGCAGCGCCTCGGTCTTGGCGCCGTAGCGGCCGTCGATGGGGGAGATGGCGGTGAGGGTGGAGAGATCCAGGTCGATCGAGGGCATGGCGCAGGCGTGAGGATCGGTGGCGGCAGCACAAGCCGACAATGCTACAGGGAGCGCAACAGGTCTTCACGGCAGCCAGGCATCGAGATTGCGCCCGATCAGCCGCGGCAGCTGTCTACCGGCGCCGGAGTATCTCATCGTGGCGCCGAGCCTGGGCTCCGGCCAGAAACCCGTCCAAGCCGATCACCGTCGGCACCAGGCGCCCGCTCGGCCCCGTGCGCATCAGGACAATCTGCCGGTTGTGCTCATGCGCCGCGTGCTGGTCGCGCTTCGGATCGATGGGGCCACCGCCCCGGGCGCGGATGGCGCGCGCCAGCGCCGGCGAGGATCAGCAGCGCCAGCCCCTGGGTGCGGGCGGTGGTGTAATCGCCGAAAAAGGCCTTGATGTCGCGCTCCAGGCCGGGTTCCAGATGCTTGTAGGGCTTGCGCCGGCCGAACTGGTCCAGGGCGAAATAGACCAAGAGATCATCGCGCCGCGCCTCGGCCGAGCGCTCCAGGGTGGCCCTGATTGGCCAGCATCACCGACACCACCAGCAGCCCGCGGGCCAGCGACCAGGCCCGGGTCAGGGCCTCCAGGGGCTCGTCGACGTTCTCGATGACGTTGATGACGAGGCCGAGGTTGACGATATCCGCCCCGACCACTGGCTCATGTCGTTGCCCAGGGGCAGGAGCGCATGGTCCACGACGCGATAGCCGCGCTCGCGCACCAGCTGCTCCCACTGGCGCTTGTACCCAATGCGCCGCGGGTCATCGAACAACCCCGCCGACTCGCAGGCCGCCGTCAGCGCCGCCCAAGGCCTCCCGGCGCGGGTCATCCGCCGGCAGCGGGAGCTCCTTGCGGTGCAGGATGGGCGGATTCAGTGAATCCGCATAGGTGCGAAAGCCCAGGGTGCCGGCCGCCAGGTCCACCCGCCAACTCTGCGCAAGCGCTGGGAAGGGCTCATCGACGAAGCCCGGATAATGCAGCAGCGCCAGCTCCGCACCATCCGCATCGATACGCACCAGGTTGAAGTGCTCGCCCCGGCTGACGCCGGCGAGTTGCTCCGCCGCGGCAAGCTGCTCCGCAAGGGCGCCGTCGACGTCTCCGCCCGGCCCGGTGCGGAGCGTGTCGACATGGACATAGCGCTTACGCCCCACGGTCTTGCCGACGGCGCTCGGAGTCTGGTTATCGAGCCGGAGTTGCACGAGTCTGGCCGTTCTCGTCGTCTGGTGTCGCAGGTCGCGGCCTGCCACGGGGTGAGGTGGCGCGCGCCGATAGCGATGATGCCTTTGGACCGACCTATGTTTCTTTGTTCGACCCGCCCGCAGCTGTATCGATACCGACCCGTGAGCAAACCCCGCGCACCACTCGATCTGCGAACACGTCGCTTACAGACCCAAAAACCTTGCTTACTAGAAAAGCATTCAAGGTAATCACCCTATCGGTACGCACCCAACTCGTTGCGGGAAGCGCGCCGCTGCTGATGTCCTGATCCCGGATGGCGATGGCGTTGGTATGGTGCGGCCGCGACGTCACCGCGACCGCCAGGAAGTCGCCGTAGCCGTCGGGATCGGCCAACACCAGCACTGGTCGACGCTTTTCTGACGACAGGTCAGTGAATGGAAACGGCACAAGGACCAAATCACCGCGCCTATAGGTCATTCCAAACCTCATCTTCCGAGTTATCCCAGACGGCAGCGAGCGATGCCGCTTGGGCGGCCATCAGGTCCTGCCATTCCGCTCGCTCGGTCTTTTCCTTGAGATAACCGATAAAGACTAACACCTCACGCGCCTGGCTCTCAGGGAGTGTCTTGATCTGCTCGTATGCCAACTCTGCAACGCTCATGGGCAGGCCTCCACGGCTTGGCTCTAAGAAACTACCGGGCAACAGCGTCCGCGTCCATGCAAACAGTCGCCTCTTGGCTCCGAAGAATTGCGAAGATATCAGCCCTTCGGACCAACTCTTGCAATCGGTTCAGCAGTTGCCCGCGCAGCTCCGGCGACAGCCGCGCGATCCGTTCCAGAAGATCGTCCAGGCTCAGCTCGTCCAGGCGGGCCGTCAACCCGGCGGCAACGGTACGCTGCCAGGATGTCTCATCGGGCGCAAGCAGACATGGCGGGTTCTCCAAGGTCTTGAGCAGGGCCTCGGTACTGGCGCGGTCCAGCGCCGCCGGTTGCTGGGCGGGGGCGAGTTGCGCCCTCCAGGCCGCAACTTTGGCCGCTCGCCCTTGCTCCGCCAGCGTGGCCTGCCGTTGGCGCAGCGCCGCGAGCTGTCGGGCAACGACACTGGCGTCGGCATCGGCAAGGTAGCCCGGCGCATTCGCCAGCTCCTGCACCAGTGCATCGCACCGTGCCTGGTCCATCTGTGCGATGGCGTCATCGTCCAGCAACCGGGGCCGCAACCAATCCGTGGAGCGGCGTCGGGCACCTTCCACCTGCTCGGCCGCCAATGCCCGGTAGATGGTCTCCAGATCCCACTGCATCGGCGGTTCGATGTCCATCTGCTCCAGCCAGACTTGAAGGTCCCCGAGCTGATGGGTGAGCTGGTCGGTCAGCAGCTCGGATAGGCGCTCCACGCTGACGGCTCCTGCGTCCCAGGCCACCATGTCGGCCTTGATCCGGTCGATGAGCTTGGCCAGATCATTGATCTGCTCCTCGTCTCGACGGCCGACAAAAAGCAGGCGTACTCGCTCCACTTCGGCGCGGGCCTCGGCAAGCATCTCGGCGTTGAGGATGCGCAGATCGTCGAGCGCCGTCAGGGCCGCATTGCGCTCGTCGACGGACTGCTTCAGCACACCCTGGCGGGTCGAGATCGTGCTGCGGTGTGCGTGCTTCTCGGCATCGGATAGGACCGTCGCGGGGATCGTCCCGAGAACCTCCAGCAGCTCGTCGCCCTGCTTGATCTCGTCAGTCAGATCTTGGCCCGGGGTTGATGCGCCCGGAGTCGGCTGGCGCGGATAATCCTGACAGCGCGCTAGCGTGTCCTGCCACTCAGCGCGAAGCTCTATCGAGTGGATGACCCGTTGTCCTTGCGTTAAATGCCTATTCGCCTCCGCGAGATACCCCAGATCCTTCAGCCAACCTACTTCGCTCTGCATGGTTTCGCGAAAGGCGGCGATCTGTTGGGCGGCACCGCAATGCTGCGTCAAGGTGAAGCGCTGGATGCCGGGCTCAATCACCTCGCGTGCGAACTCGATGATTTGCTCGCACTCGTCCATCATCGCCCGTGGCCAGGCACCGCTCTTGGACATCGCCTGCTGCCGGTGCAGGGCGGCGGCCCCGTAACGCAGCGCGTGGTGCACGCTCTCTCGCCGAACAGCCTCCTCGACCTCGTCGAACCATTTCTTGATTTCGCGTTGCGTCTCGAACAGCCGCCTGGCGGCCTGATCGACCTCGGATGACAGGCGCTGGTAATCCACCGCCAAGCTCGGCGGCACCGGCTCGCGCTCACGCCACTGCTTGGCCTCCTTCGCCAGCTTGACCTGCTCCTGCAGAGACTCGGTGACGGACCATTGATCGATGAACGCCCGCCAACGCGTCTCGGAAGAAGATCCGCTTTGCGCTCTGGCGCAGGCGATCCGACGGCGGCGCGTCGAAGCCCGCCACCGGGAAGCGGCGATCGCGCAGGGCATTGCTCACCGTCTGCTTCAGCGCCTCGCGGAAGCGCTCGCCGCGGGGGTCGTTCTGATTGGCCAGCATCACCGACACCACCAGCAGCCCGCGGGCCAGCGACCAGGCCCGGGTCAGGGCCTCCAGGCGCTCGCGGAAGTCCTCGATGACGTTGATGACGAAGCCCAGGTTGACGATGTCCGCCCCGACCACCGGCTCATCGGGCGCGAAGTACGGGTCCCAACCCCGGGCATCGATGCCGTTCTCCCGCAAGCCCCGCAGATCGTCGCCGCGCCCGCAGCCGTAGTCGAACAGGCTGAGCGAGCCATCAAGCAGGCCGTTGCGGGCCAGGCTTTGGACTGGTGCTGAGAAGCCGTAGCGGCTCAATGCCGTGCGATGCCGCGCCGCCGACCAGCCCGTCGGCCCAGCCAGTGGTCCGGCGGACAGACCTTGCGCCGCGTCCTCGACCCCGTCCGCTCCGTCGTCGTTGCCGATGGGCACGAGCGCATGATCCACCACCCGATAGCCGCGCTCGCGCACCAGCTGCTCCCACTGGCGCTTGTACCCGATGCGCCGCGGGTCATCGAACAAGCCCACCGACTCGCAGGCCGCCGTCAGCGCCGCCCAGGCTTCCCGGCGCGGATCATCCGCCGGCAGCAGCAGCTCCTTGCGGTGCAGGATCGGCGGGTTCAACGAGTCCGCGTAGGTGCGGAAGTCCGCGGTGCCCGCTTCCAGATCCACCCGCCAGCTCGCGGCCAGCGAGGGAAACGGTTCCGTCGAGAACCCGGGGTAATGCAGCAACGCCATCTCGTTGCCGCTCGCGTCCACCCGCACCAGATTGAAGTGCTCGCCCCGGCGGACCTGGGCGATCTCCTCCGCGGCCGCCAGTGATGCGAGCAAGGCCGAGGCGTCCGGGCCGTCCGCCGGCTCCGGGAGTGCATCGACGTGCAGGTAGCGTTTGTTGCCGGCGCGCTTGCCGATGCCCGACGAGGCTTGCTTGTTCAGTTGCAATAATGCACCTACACTATCGGCATGGGCGGAATCGACAGGCTCCAAGATGGTTGACCCCAAACATTACACCTACCGCGTCATCTGGTCGGAAGAAGACCAGGAGTTCGTCGGTCTGTGCGCAGAATTCCCCAGTCTCTCCCACCTCGATGAGGGCCAAGCCGAGGCGTTGTCCGGCATCACCCAACTGGTGGCCGACATCGTCACCGATATGCAGGCCAGCGGAGAAGCGCCACCTCAGCCCATCGCGGACCGCGAGTACTCCGGCCGCTTCCAGGTGCGCATCACGCCGGAGCTCCACCGCCGACTGGCCATCCGGGCCGCCGAGGCCAATGTCAGCCTCAACCGCATCGTGAGTGATCAGTTGGCGAAGCCGTGAGTGCGTCTGCCTGCCAGGAGCGCGAGCGGTCGTTCTGAACCTGGCGACCTTGAGAAGGCCGGCTCCCTCGCGCGAGGTTCCTTTCCCGTCAAGCACGGCATGTTTCCGTCGGGCATATGGCGTGCGATCCGGTTATCTTGTGGTCCTCAGCTGAACGTTGCCCGGAATCCGTCAACGGCATGACCAACGAAGCCCGCCCGGCCTGTGTATTCTGCGCCGTCCCGAAGGACCGCATCGTCGCCGAGACCGATCGGGTCATCACCATCGAAGACGGGTTCCCGGTCTCACCGGGGCACACGCTGATCATCCCGAAGCGCCATATCGCGAGCCCCTTCGAGGCGACCGAAGCCGAGATGGCCGACATCTGGCTGGCGATCCGCCTTGCCGCGGAGCGGCTGCGCGCTGAGCATCATCCGGCCGGCTTCAACATCGGCGTCAACGACGGCGCCGCGGCAGGCCAGACCGTCATGCACCTGCACTGGCATGTGATTCCGCGCTACCAGGGCGACCAGCCCGATCCCCGGGGCGGCATCCGCCGCATCTTCCCGGCGCTGGCCGACTACTGGAGCCCGCGTTGATGGCCAAGCAATCGCCTCCCGGCGCGGACCAATGCGAGCCGGCCGACGCGCCCCTGCTGGACCGCGCCGCCCAGTCGAGCCAGGCCGAGGACGACTTCGTTGCCCTGTTCGCCGAGGTCTTCGGCCTGGAGAAGACCCAGTTGCTCGCCCCCGAATTCCCGTTCCTCGACATCGACGGCACCCCGCGCTTCATCGACTTCGCGCTGCGCGCCGCCCAGCGCAAGATCGCCTTCGAGGTGGATGGCCCGGCCCACTACCAGCCGCCGGATTTCGACCGCGCCAAGTACGAGGACGACCTGCTGCGCCAAAACAGCCTGATCCATCAGGGCTGGCAGGTCTACCGCTGGACCGATCACGAACTGGCACGCCGCGCCGACCGGGTCAAGGCCCAGCTGGAGCTGTTCCTGGCGCATCTGCCGGGGCTGTTGGAGCTGGACGACTTCCTGCCGAAGCAGGCCGGCGCCGAGGCGCGCTTCAACCTGCGCGATCACCAGCAGGATGCGCTGGACTGGCTGGCGCTGATCCGCGCCGAGGGCAAGACCATCGCGCTGCTGGAGCACGCCACCGGCTCCGGCAAGACCGTCACCGCCATCGAGGACGCCAAGCGCGTCGGCGGCCCGGTGCTCTACCTGGCCCACCGCAAGACCCTGGTGCACCAGACCGGCCGCGAATTCGCCAGGCTCTGGCCCGACGTGGACAACGGCCGCATCGAGGCCGGTCGCTGGCAGCCCGAGCGGCATGTGGTCTGTGCGTCAGTGCAGACCTTGGCCAACCGCTTCGGCGACATCGCCCCGGAGCGCTTCCGCTACCTGATCATCGACGAGGCCCACCACGCCACCGCCGGCAGCTACGGCGAGCTGCTCCGCCACTTCACACCGGCCTTCACCTTGGGGCTCACCGCGACCCCGGAACGCCCCGACGGCAAGCCGGTGCTGGAGCTGTTCCGCAACGCCGCGCACCGCTTGACCCTGAAGGAGGCCATCGAGCGCGGCGAGCTGGTCCCCATCCGCTGCATCCGCGTCAAGACCAACGTCGATCTCACCAAGGTTCGCTTCAACGAGGTCCAGTACAACCGCCAAGACCTGGAGACCAGCATCACCGTCCCGGCCCGCAACGCGCTGATCGTCGAGACCTACCTGGAGCACGTGCGCGGGCGCAAGGGCGTCACCTTCTGCGTCAACGTCCGCCATGGCGAGACCCTGGCCGAGCTGTACCGCGAGCAGGGCGTCCCGGCCCGCTCCGTCTCCGGCAGCATGCCGGCGCGCGAGCGCGACGAGGCCCTCGCCGCCTTCGCCAGGGGCGAGGTGCTCATGCTCTGCGCCTGCGACCTGCTGAACGAGGGCTGGGACTGCCCCGACATCGAGGTCCTGCTGATGGCCCGCCCGACGCTGTCGAAGATCATCTACATGCAGCAACTCGGGCGCGGCACCCGCAAGGCCCCCGGCAAGGAGTCGCTGCTGGTCTTCGACTTCGTCGACAACGCCGGGCGCTACAACCAGAGCTGGGACCTGCACCGCCTGACCGGCACCCGCATCTACCGGCCCGGCCGGCTGGTGCTGGCGCTGGAGGATCGCATCGCCGACGAGGACACCAACGGCCCCGGCGACCCCCTGGTGCTCCACCTCGGCCTCTGGACCGAGCGCCTGGAGGAGATCGACATCTTCGACTGGCAGAACGTCGTCAAGGACATGCTCACCGTGGCCGAGCTGGAGCTGGCCCTGGCCGCCTCCGAGGGCTACCTCCGCGGCAAGGTCTTAGCCTCCGACCTGAACCCGGACCATGACCTCACCATCGGCAGCCGCCGCTACCTCTACTTCCACAAAGACCGCAAGCAGGAGATCGGCGAGCGCTACGGCCTCACGCCCGTCACCGCCGCCAACATCCGCGAGCGCTTCCTCGCCTTCTGCGAGGAGATGGACATGGCCGCCAGCTACAAGCCGGTCCTGCTGCGCTGCCTGCTCGATACCGTCGACGACGACGGCAGCGTCCCGATCAACCGGCTGACGCTCGCCTTCCGCGACTTCTATCTTGACCGCAAGGCTGCCGGCCTGTCCGTCGAGAAGCCGCGCGCCCGCATGGCCCGGGTCGACGAGCTGACCGAGACGGACATCCGACAACTCGTCCTCACCATGCCGTTCAAGAAGTTCGCGCAGCGCGGGTTCCTGTCCTATGATCGGGATGCATCGCGGCTGCGGTTTGCTTCGGCGCTCTGGCAACGGATCAGGGACGAGGATGCACGCCAGAAAATCAGGGACTTGGCCAATACTGCGCTGAAGGCCTACCATCAGCGCGCTGGGCTCTCGGAATCGGCAAGCCCATGAATCCAACAGTCTTTCGCGAGGCGAAACTTCGCTTCCACTTCTTCTCGAGAGAAGAAACCCGAATGCACGTCCACGTGACGAGTCCGGACGGGGAGGCCAAGTTCTGGCTGGAGCCGGTCGTTGAGCTGGCGCAGAGCTACCGCTTCTCCCAAGCCCAGATAAAGCAGATACAAAGCACGATTGAGGCAAACTATGGCGAGCTCTGCGCCGCTTGGCGCCGACATTTCGGAACCTGAGATCACCAACATCAGCATCCACGGGTTCTGGCTGCTCTTCGAGGGTGAAGAGCACTTTCTGTCCTTCGATGACTTCCCGTGGTTTCGCGACGCCCCGGTCGCATCGATTTTCAACCTCGAGCAGCCCCATCCCGGGCACCTTTACTGGCCCGATCTGGACGTCGATCTCGGTATAGCAACGATCAAGTCACCGGAAAACTACCCCCTCATCGCTGGATGACCGATCTGGAAGGGCTGAGGGCGGATTCCCAGGTCCACCTCAGGAAACTGTAAAGAAGGACCGATGACCACACTCATCATTGATGTTGCGGACCTGGACGCAGTCAAGGCGAGCTTGCGGGCAGCCTTTCGCGGCGAGCCTCAAGGCTGTCGATACACCTTCCACAGCGAAGAAGCACTATTGGCTATGCTGACTCCGAACCGCTGGCGCATCCTCAAGGCGCTCACCGGTGCAGGGCCTCTGGAGCTGGGCCAGCGTGCGCGGCGCGTGGGACGGGACCGTGACAGCGTCCATGCTGATGCAGAGACGATGGTGAAATTCGGGCTCATCGACCGGAGCAACGACGGAAAGCTGCATCTACCCTATGACGAGGTGCGCGTCAGTCTCGTGTGCCAAGCCGCGGCGTAGTCGACTATCCGTGGTCTGTCCGCGGTTTCCGCTCAGCCGTCCTCGCTCCAAGACGCAAGCAATCGGGCCAACGGACGCATCTCCTCGTTCGCATCGAAGTCAGGATAGTCGGGGTTCGCCGCCTTGAGCACATAGCGGCCATCCGGCTGCTTGGTGATGATGCGCAGCAGGTACTGGTCATCGCCGGTCGCGTCCTGTCGCTCGATGGCCATCACGTTGCCGGTGATGGAGCCGGCCTTGGTCGGATCGACCAGCTCCAGCAGCAAGTAGTCGCCGTCGCACACCGGGTTCCTGCCGCCGTTCATCGAGTTGCCCCGGGCGCGGGCCACGAAGTGGCGGCCCGGGTCGACACGGCCATGGCCCGGCGGAACGCGGTAGGTTTCTTCCACCTCCGTGCTCCCAGTGCGAAAGTGGCCGCAAGCAATGCGCAGATCAGGGAAGTAAGGTAGCTCGGTGCCTTCCGGGGATTCGATGGCGTTGGCCGCCGCGGGCTGCGGGAAATCCAGGATCTGTGCGCCCTCTTTGGGCTCTTCCGCGGTGGCGGTGACGGCGTCGGTCGGCTTCGCCAGGCGCGGCTCGTAGGCGGCGAGCCGGTAGTCGACAAGCTCCTGCACCATCGCCTGAAAGGTCGCGCGCTCGCCGTCGTCCACCGGGAAGGTCGGCCGGAATCGGCCCTCGGCCACCTCGAACCAGTGCTTGGCGTCGTCCTTGCGGTTGCCGCCGGTCCAGGCATTGATGGGGTTGCCCTTCCAGTAGGTCAGCCATTTGCGCTCGTCCACGGCGTCGACCTGCCGAAGGTCCTTGTGGATGTCGTCGATGAAGCGGCGTCGGCGGCGAAAGACCTCCAGCGCCTGGGCGGCCAGGGCCTCGACCGTCGGCGGCTGGCGAAAGCCGTCCAGGTCCAGCATGGACTCCAGCAGCACGGCCTTGAAGCACTTGGTCATGCTGGTGGTCTCCACCTCGCGGAAGAAGCCCGCGTGGCGGTCCAGGCAGGCGGCCTCGTCCGGTGTCAGATCGTCCTGGTCGGCCACCAGCGCCCACCAGTGGCCGTGCTGTTTGCGCAGGCCCTGCATGCTGGACCCGCTGCGGTAGAACTCCGCCAGTGTCGGCCGACGATTCAGGGAGTCGCGCAGCGCCTGGTAGTCGGTCGCCGGTCCCTTGCCCTGGAGTCGGATCAGGAAGTCGATGATGGCCAGGTCGTAGTTGGCGAAGCAGCCGGGCGGCAACTTCAGTTGACCGTCGCGGGCGCGACGGCCGAACTCGGCGAGCTGGCGATAGCTGCTGCCCACATCGAACAGCGCCTGGGGCTTGTTCAGAAAGCCCTGGTGGTTGCCGATGAAGTCCAGCACGACCAGGTGTTCCTTCTCCGGGTGCAGGCGCAGCCCGCGGCCGAGCTGTTGCAGGAACAGCACCTTGGACTCCGTGGGGCGGAGCATCAGCACGGTGTCGATGGCGGGCAGGTCGACGCCCTCGTTGAACAGGTCCACGGAAAAGATGACTTGGAGCCGCCCCTGTTCCAGCCGCTCCAGCGCCTCGCTGCGCGCCAGGGACGAGCCGCGATAGACGGCGGCGGCACGGATGCCCTCGCGCTGGAAGCGGTCTGCCATGAAGTCCGCATGGCTGCGGGACACGCAGAAGCCCAGGGTGCGCTCCCGGCCCTGCTCGCGCCAGTACCGCAGCGCGTGGCGGGCGCGGCCCTGGGTGGCGAGCTTGTTCTCCAGCGCCTGCGGGTCGAAACGCCCGTTGCGCCAGGGAATCTCGCGGTAGTCGACGGTCTCATCAAAAATGCCGAAGTAGCGGAAGGGACAGAGCAGCCCGAGCTCGATGCCGTCGAACAGGTACCGGCTGTAGACGCGATTGTCGTCGCAGAGGCTCAGGATGTCCGACTGGTCCGTGCGCTCCGGCGTCGCGGTGAGCCCCAGCAGGAAGCGCGGTCGCAGGTGTTGCAGCAGCCGGCGGTAGGTGGGTGCCGCGGCGTGATGGAATTCATCGATCACCACGTAATCGAAGTGGTCCGGCGCAAAGCGCTCGAGGTGCTGCGCCTGGCCCAGCGTCTGCACCGACGCGAACAGCAGGTCGACGTCGGTCTGCTTGCGGGCCCCGGTGTAGTGGCCGACGCGCGCGCCTGGATGCACGCGCTGGAAGCTGGCCTCCGCCTGCATCAGGATCTCCTCGCGGTGGGCGACGAACAGCACCCGCGCCGCGCCCATCCTCTGGCTGTCGAAGGCGGCCAGGTAGGTCTTGCCGAGACCGGTGGCCATCACCACCAGGCCCCGCCGGAAGCCCTTATCGCGGGTCTCCGCCAGCGCGGCCAGGGCCTCGCGCTGGACCTCCGATGGCTCCGGCGGCGGTTCCTCGGGCTCCTCGCAGCCGGCCGCGACGGGCAGGTACTGCACCAAGCGCCGACGCGCCTCGTAGCGCTCGATCCAGGGGTAATCTAGAGCCTGGACCTGCGGATGGGCAAGCAAGGCCTCGTACTGGTCGCGAATCTCGCGGAATCGTCTGCTGTCGGAGGAATCGGCGTCGTCCGTCGGCGCCACCCGCAGGTTCCACTCCAGTCCGTCGGTCAGCGCCGTGCGGCTGAGGTTGCTGGAACCGACGAAGGCCGCACCCCAGACCGTCTCGCCCGCGCTGGTTTTGGTGCAGATGTAAGCCTTCAGGTGGAAGCTCTCCCGCTCGGCCTGAAACACCCGGACATCGGCGCCGCGCTCCGCCAGCAGCATCAGCCTGCGCAGCGCTTGCGGATCGGTGACGTGCAGATAGTCGCTGGTCAGCACCCGAAGTCGGGCGCCACGAATCTCGATCGCATCGTCCAGCGCCTGATAGATCATCGCCAGGCCGCTGGACTTGATGAAGGCCACCGCCAGATCGATCTGGTCGGCGCCGCGAATCGCCTCCAGCAGGTGAGGCAGAAACGGATCGGCCGTCCCGCCGGTGGTCAGGAACGGCCGCAAGCTCAGTCCGTCCGTTGCAGCAGCGTGTTCAGCCAGCGCTCGGCCTCGCGGCCCGGGCGCAGGTCGCCGGTAACCCAGGTCTCCACCGGCTCCAGGCCCGGCACCTGATCCAACAGGCCCGCCAGCCCCGGCTCATCCAGATCGGTGAAGTGCCGGCCGTGATGCTCCCGCTCCCCGCTACCGTACTTAAAGGAGGCGTAGAGGATGCCGCCGGGCTTGAGCGCCGCGCGGAGTCGGTCCATCACGTCCGGCAGCTCCACGGTCGGCACATGCAGCAGGCTGGCGCACGCCCAGATGCCGTCGAACTGCTCCTGCCAGGTGATGTCCTGGAAACGCAGGCAGTACACCGGCTGACCGGTGTGGTTCTCGGCCAGTGCGGCCAAGGCAGGCGACGCGTCGAAGGCTGTCACCGAGTAGCCGAGCTTCGCGAAGGCCAGCGCATCGCGCCCGGAGCCACAGCCGGCGTCGAGAATCGCCGCCCCGTCCCCCAACAGCGGCAGGAAGCGGCCGTAAAGCGGGGTCATGTCGACTTCGACGGTACCGTCGAAGAAGGTATGAGCCTGCTGGTCGTAGTACGTGCAACTATGGTCAGACACTCGAACAACTTGTCGGTAGGGCACAGGACGCATCTGCCGGAGACAGTAGGCAGCTCATATCCCGGTCTGCCCCAGAATTCTTCAAAAGACATTTCGATGCTTCCGTGCCACCCAGCACGAATCGGGATTATGCGGAGTCCGGAGGAGTTCTAATCAGAATCTCCTCCAATGTTCGCAGGAGTTCTTTCGCGCGAGTACTGTGGGCCTCATGCTCCTCTTCGAGCGGCTCTTGGCTGTGGGTCGCCATAAAGAACAACTCATTGGATATCTTAGTAAGTAACAGCACGACACTCGCCGAAGATGCGAGTCCATTCGCTGCCGCCCAACGGTTCAGGGCCGACCGCGACAATCCATGCAACCTCTGCGGCCAACATCGAGATGAATTGATAAGATGAAGCACACGTCGCTGCACGTCCATTCTGTCAACAAATTCATCCATCAGACTTCATCTCCAAACATAGCCCCTCCATCCAGCCCTGGACTTCCGAAAGGCTCGTTAGCACAATAGAGAAATCAGAAGCCTCTATTTCTTCTCCCGACCCCCTGGTGGACAAGATTCGAGCCCGCATGAGTGTAGTGTATGCCGCACCATTGATTGGGATACTACTCGCTCCGAGCTGTCGAGCCGAATCTCTTCCGAAAGTTGGTTTCTTCAGTTTGGCAAGTGAGTAACATGTAGCAATATTCCGAATAGCAAGAAAAATTGTGGATAGCTCGAAAACGACACTCGGAGTGCCGTTCCTTATTGCTATTGCCGCCTGAGTGTATAAATTGAGGAAACGGAGGCAATCCTGCAGGCCGCTCGTGTATGGCGCAGGCAACCCTAAGTCGCGCACAAAGTCTGCCCCATCCTCAGCAAAAAGCAACCTGCTTTCTAGCGCTAAATGCCACGCGAAAGCATTACCTAGCTTCCATAGCTTGGTCAATCTCTTGTAAGAATAGATAGAGAACTTTTTTGGATTGAATCTGGAGTCCCGCTTATCCAGCACCGCGAGCAAGTCTACGTCGGAGTCCGGCAAGACATCCCCCCGGCAAATAGAACCAAACGCATAGATATGCATCATCTTCGCCCCAGCCGCTTGACCAAAATCGAGACTAAGAAAGCAAACAGGATATATCGAGTCGCCGCGATACCCGCTAACACCATACTTGAGTATCCTTGCGGCGCGTTGTCCACCCCAAGGAATATCCCAGGCGCCGCAAGAAGCGCCTCCCGATAATCAGAAAGTACTTTCCAATCTCCCAAGTAATAAACCTGGCCAAGACCAATAGCGGCTACAACAATGGCGATAGTTCTAAACAGCTTAAGCCAACTCTCGCCGTTGCCCCAGGAGAAGTCTAAGATTATGAAAGAAAGCCATTCTAGAAAGTGACGAAAACGCTTGAAACCTCTGTAGTGTTTGCGATAGTAGGATTCTCGTGACGCCCATGCCTTGAACAAATGGACGCGATTTGCCGAGAGTTCGCATTGTATCGCCTTGTTCGCCGCCTGCGTGTCCCCAATCTGGGCGTAATTGATTCGCAGTGCCCGGGCAAATCTAAGCTGAAGATTCTCGCGCCCTGGAAGGCCGAATTCCAACACCTCAGGATCAATGAGTGTATTGGAGAATGTCGCATACTCGAAATCGCACCCTAGGAACTGCGAGCCACTCAAGTTGGAGCTAGAGAATCGGCAGCCGATGAACTTGCAGTCCTCAAAGACACAGCGTCTCAAATATGCGGCGTCGAATTCTGAATAGCTAAAATCACAATTTTCAAATCGCTTTTTTTGGGCGACCAACCTCAAAAACTGATAGTTGCGAAAATTAGCCCGTTGCAAATCTTGGCTTATCGCTCGGTCAGTACACAGAACTCTGCCGCTGGGACGAAGAGCTTCGCATTCGTCTGGTACTTGTCGCATATGTGTAACCGGTTTTCGAAAAGAACCCGTAAGGACGGAGATCAAAGGATTCCGGATCAGACAATGGATACGTCAGGAGAGTGCCAGATCACTCGACCAAATAGAGAAGGGGACAAAGTTATTCGAAAACCGAAACTCCCCGCCCGCCGCCTTTCTATCGTCCTTCAGCTTCTACTGGTCACCCCCCTCTGGACAAGAGTCCGGCGGCAGAACTTGCGGGACCGGCGGAATTCCGGGACAGACCACGAATGCCTTACTCAATCGCCAAATCACTCGGCCAGATAAAGAAAGGCCCAAATTTCTTCGAAAACCGAAAGTCCCCACCTGCCGCCTCGCCTTGATCCAGCAACCTGAACTGGTCGCCGTCCCTCGTCAGTAACCCGGCGGTGATCAGCTTGTCGTCGAGCTCTCCGGTACGCATCCCCAAGGCTCTCGCGACCTTCGACGTGGTGAGCTTGTCGTAGGGCTTGTCCTCGACCTTGTTCGCGGCGGAGGGCGCTTGGGCGCCGTCTTCGCCCTTGGCGATGGTTTCGGCGGAGAGGCGAACTTCGTCGCTGATGCGGATCAGGCGTTGGGCCTCTTCGAAGGTGTCGCGGTAGAGCTGTTCTTCTTCCTTGCGGGAGATCAGCACGCCCATCTCGTTGTTGTTGATCTGGCTGAAGTCGTACAGGTTCATGGACGAGATGATGGCGTAACGCTCGGTGACGTAGCACTTGGCGTGAAGATGCTGGCAGAAGCTGGTGCGGACGAAGTTGAGGGACCGCAGCCAGTTGATCTCGCTCGGCGACAGCTCGCTCTTGCCGTAGACGATGCGCACGTCGATCTTCATGCGGTCCTTGTCTTCCAGCAGTTCGCGGATGCGGTCGTTGAACTTGAGGAAGGGGCTGATGATGATCAGCCTTTCGCGCGCGGCCTTGATGAGCTCTTCGAGGTAGTAGTTGGTCGCGCTGGTGTTCAGGAACTTCGCCATCGGTGCTTTTCCGCGTTGATCGGTCAGGTAACGACTGGGTACCTTTTGATTCCGCAGCGTAGCCAAGCCGTGGCCCCGGGGCAAGCACAGAACGCAGTCGGGACGGCGGCACGGACGAGGCCGGGCGCGCCGCTGTGCGTCGCGCGGAGCCCGGGTGCATCGGCCCACGGCGGGATCAGCTGCCGGGACTCAAATTCCGGGGACAGTGTTTTCATCCCGCAAGAAACCGGGAGTAGCTCCGGGCAGACATCGCGGTGCGGCGGCGCGGGTGCCGTTGGGGATGCCGAGAGCTTGCTCTCAGCAATGCATGGTGAAGCGGCCAGGCGTACACGACTGGATGACAGCGGCTATACTCAAGCGTCGCAGCCGAGAGCCGAGCCGGAGGCCGAGATGACAGACGAGGAAACAGCCACCAACCCACCCAGCGATCACGACAGCCCCTGGAAGGAAGCCCTGGAGGGCTGGTTTCCGGAGTTCCTGGCGCTGCTGTTCCCCGCCGTCCATACCGGCATCGACTGGTCCCGCGGGCATCGCTTCCTGGACAAGGAGCTCCAGCAGATCGTGCGCGATGCGGAGACCGGCCGCCGCTATGCCGACAAGCTGGTGGGTGTGCACCGCCTGGACGGTCAGCCCGCCTAGGTCAGCCCATTGGCGTGCTGGTGCACGTGGAGGTGCAGGGGGAGGCGGCGGCGGGCTTCCCGGCGCGCATGTTCGTCTACAACCACCGCATCCGCGATGCCCATGCCGTGCCGGTGGCGAGCCTCGCCGTGCTCGCCGACGCCGATGCCGGCTTCCGCCCCGGGCGCTTCAGCGATGCGCTGTGGGGTTGTGTCATCGACTTCCGCTTCCCCGTCGCCAAGCTGCTGGACTGGAGCACGCCGGAGCGCTGGGCGGCGCTGGAGGCGAGCGACAATGTCTTCGCGCTGGTCGTCATGGCGCAGATCCGGGCCAAGGCGAGCAAGGATGCCGAGACACTCAGGGCCTGGAAGTTCCGCCTGATCCGTCTGATGTACGATAGAGGCTATGCGCGCAAGACCATCCTGGAGCTGTTCCGAATCATCGACTGGATGATCCGGCTGCCGGCGGCGGCGGAAGCGGCCTTTCGCGAGGACCTCTACACCTTCGAGGAGAGCAAGCAGATGCCATACATGACGAGTGTCGAACGGGCCGGAATCGAGAAGGGTCTGGAGCAGGGCAAGCAGATCGGCTATCGCGACGGGGAAGCCGACCTGCTGCTGTGGCTCATCGAGAAGAAGTTCGGCGCCGACGCGGTGGAGCGCGTGCGACAGCGCATCGACGCGGCCGACAGCGACACCTTGCGCCGCTGGTCCGAGCGCATCCTGAGCGCTGACAGCCTGGAGGCGCTCTTCGGCTGAAGGGTAGGGACGCCGGCCGGACTGCCCCTGCAAGCTGGCGTTTCAGGGAGTTCGGTCGACAGTGTACTCATCGACGGGCTCCGGTCTGTTTTCTCGAAATCCCGGCGTCCCCGTCCACGCTGGAAACAACCAAGGCCCAAACACCCGGAACCGATAGCCACCGCAGACGGCTCCTGGTCTTCCCCAGCATACGCCGCGGGACGCGCGCGGGTGTTGTGCCTGAGAAGCGGCACTGCCCCGCGCCAGGAACTGGAGTAGTTTTTCGCTGTGACCGCCCCCTGGGCCTCGAGCTCCAAGAGCTTGCCGAGCTCGTCGAGCTCGATCAGTAGGCCGCCTCCGCCGGTGTTTGCCCAGGCGCTCCGGCTTTGGCTGATGAGGGCGATGACGCGGTCCATGCGGGTGCCGGGCCGTGCCGCGGCCTGGATGCGCTTGACCAAGGTTTGCGGCAGCGCCGCCTGCTCCGCGGCGCGGGCCAGCGCGAGCATCAGTTGGCGGATCAGCGAGTCCGGTGTGCCGTTGACCTGCACACGCAATAGGCCCCGGGTGCCGCGGTTTGCGCGGTCCAGGCGCTTTGCCAGGCCCGGCGCGGCATCGCGGAGCTTCGCGTCGGCGCTGGCTTTGCCGGCGGCATCAGGCGCGCCGAACAGCGCGGCGGCAAACAATGCGAAGGTTGATGCTCTCCGTGGCGCTGCCGGTGAAGATGATCTCGGCGGCGGCGCAGTGCAGTTCTGCGGCGACATCGGCACGGGCGCGCTCGACGGTGTCTGCAGCCCGCAGCCCGGGCTCGTGCTGGCCGGAACATGGGTTGGCGAAGCCCGCGGTCCCGTCGAGTTGCGCCAGCATCGCGGCGCAGACCTCCGGGGCAACGCGGGTGGTCGCCGCGCTGTCGAGGTAGATCGGGCTGTCGGTTCTTGGCATTGCTGCGTCGTGCACGTTCAGCATACTCCGCCTCTGGTTGCAGACTGTACCAACATCACAGGCTCATCGGGTGAGCCTGTCCCGCGGACACGAGACCTGCAAGCCCTCGCGTTCTGTCCCGCTTGTCGAGCTCGGCTTCCTGCAGTCGCTGAGCGGTGGCGCCTGGCCGTCTTCGGCGATGCGGTCCCAAAGCTCTTCGACCAGGCGCAGCTTGTCTTCCAGCCGGCTGAAGCCGGCGCACCTGGGGGTCAGCGGCCGGCGAAGAAGCCGCGGACGGCCTGCTCGGCGGCGTCGGCGAGCAGGGCCCCGGCGTTGCGCTGGGCTTCGTCCAAGGTCATCGGGCCGCGGCAGAGGCTGAAGACAACGTCGATCCCGCTGACGTGGAGCGCGCCGATACCCTCGCTGATGCCGCCGGCGATGGCGAGGTAGGGGATGCCGTGGGCCTTGGCACGGGCGGCGGTGGAATGTGTGGTCAACGCCGAACAGCGGCGCTGACGGGCTTTCGGGGCGGCGCCGGCGCGGGCGCTGTGGGTGCGGAGCCTCGCCTCTGCTGTACAGCGTGCCACCGGGATACGAGTGGAGCTTCACCGTCTCCCGAGAGAGAGACGGCGGCTACCACGCAATGCGCTTCAGCCAGCCACGACTCAGGCCGAGGATCACATCGTGTCTTCAAGCGCCCCGGTGAGCGCGCCCAGCTCAACTTCCAAGATCGCAACGGCTACATGCCGCCCTACCAAGGGCGACAGCTCGTCGCTATGATTCTGCGCTAAACAATGCACTCATCGGGCCGACGACGGCACGATACCTCGCCACGTCCAACTCATCGGAGACACACATCATGTCCCAGATCAGCATTTCCCTACCGGACGACCTTGAGGAATTCGTCCGCGAGCAGGTCGCCGCGTCCAGCTATACCAGTACCAGCGAATATCTACGCCAGCTGATCCGCGAACACCGCGAGGTTGTCCGGTTCCGCAATCTCATCGACGAGGGTGCCAGCTCGACGATCGAAGGCACTTTCGACAAGCCCTATTTCGACGACCTCCGTGCGCGCGCAAGGTCGAGAACGCCACGGAAGTGACGGGCAAGGCTATCATCCGACGCAAGCTGGCACGCAGAGATCTGGAAGACGCTAGCGACTACTACTACGGCGAAGGCGGCGAGGCACTGGAGCTGAGGTTCATCGATGCCATGGAGCAAACGCTCGGCCTGATTGCCGAAATGCCCGGAATCGGATCGCCCCGCTACCCCGAGATACTCCAGCGCAGCGGTCTGCGTTGCTTCGGAGTAAAACGCTTTCCCTACCTGGTCTTCTATATCGAGCATCCGGATCGAATCGACGTGCTCCGCATCCTGCACCGACGCCGGGACATTCCCGCGATCTTCCAAGACGATAACGGCGAGGATGGCTGACACGTCGGTCGCTTGCCCAAAACTACAGCGCAAGCTGGCTGAGCAACGGGCGCTGGTGCATTCGAACGCGGCGTAGCGACGCGAACTGCCGCAGCCCAGTGGACAGTCCACCCGAGTCGGAGCAGTCTGGCTCTGGGAAGTCGCAGCATCGGGCGACAGCGGTCAGATTCCGAGTGGTGGTCTAATAGATCCCGGATCGGACGATACCGCGCTGGATTCGCCCGCAACTCCGTCGTCAAGATAAATACACTGTCCACGGAACGTCGGTCATTTCGTCGCCTATGCGATGCGCGACCCTGAATCACCCTGAGTCTAAGGCAAGTGGTGCGATGCCGGTAACCGATTCGAGTTCCGGTGACAGTGTACTCATCTCGCAAGACCATGCGGGTGCCGGGCCGTCCCGCGGCCTGGATGCGCTTGACCAGTGGTTGCGGCAGCGCCGCCTGCTCCGCGGCGCGGGCCAGCGCGAGCATCAGTTGGCGGATCAGCGAGTCCGATATGCCGTTGACCTGCACGCGCAATCGGCCCCCGGTGCCGTGATTTGCGCGGCTCGGGCGCTTTGCCAAGCCCGGCGCGGCATCGCGGAGCTTGGCGTCGGCGCTGGCTTTGCCGGCGGCATCAGGCGCACCGAACAGCGCGCCGGCAAACAATGCGAAGGTTGATGCTCTCCGTGGCGCCGCCGGTGAAGATGATCTCGGCGGTGGCGCAGCGCAGTGCTGCGGCGACATCGGCGTGGGCGCGCTCGACCGCGTCTGCGGCCTGCAGCCCGGGCTCGTGCGGGCCGGAAGATGGGTTGGCGAAGCCCGCGGTCCCGTCGAGATGCGCCAGCATCGCGGCGCAGACCTCAGGGGCAACGCGGGTGGTCGCCGCGCTGTCGAGGTAGATCGGGCTCGCAGTCGGACTCGGGCTGTTGGGGGAGGTCCCAGTCCGGCATCGGCTCGGGCGCATGGTCCCAGACCGACCGAAACCCTCGAGCCATACTGGCACGTGTTGAGCCATGCTGGTAGGTTCGGGGTGTCCGCGTGTTCCGCAGCGATCAGGCGTGACTTTGAGCCGTCCTCCCTCGCTTGCACGCGAGCCGAAGTCCCCGCGCACGGCCGCCAGCGTGACTGCGGCGGTGACACAACAGCAGTGGTGACGCGATGAGCCAAGAAGCCCAAGCCCCTGCATCGGCGGTGATGGACACACGGGCCGCGATCCGCGCACGCTATGGCGTCGACGAAGCCGAGGTGGTGCAGGAGCTGGCCGCCGGGCTGGGACTGGCGCCGGAGCGGCGCGAGGCGATCACGGCGGAGGCGGCGACGCTGATCCGGCGTGTGCGCGGCGACACCAATCCCACCATGATGGAGGCCTTCCTGGATGAGTACGGCCTCTCCACGGAAGAGGGCGTCGGCCTCATGTGCCTGGCCGAGGCCCTGCTGCGCGTGCCCGATGCCGAGACCATCGACGACCTGATCGAGGACAAGATCGCGCCCTCGGACTGGAGCGCGCACCTCGGGCAGTCCTTCTCGCCGCTGGTCAATGCATCCACCTGGGCCCTGATGCTGACCGGGCGCATCCTCGACGATGACCCCTCCAAGCCGGCCTCCGGGGCGCGCCGGCTCATGAAGCGCCTCGGCGAGCCGGTGGTGCGCACCGCGGTCGCCCGGGCCATGCGCATCATGGGTCAGCAGTTCGTGCTCGGCCAGACCATCGAGGAGGGCATCAAGCGCGGCGCGGCGCTCCGCAAACAGGGCTACACCTACTCCTACGACATGCTCGGCGAGGGGGCCCGCACCGAGGCCGATGCACAGGCCTTCTTCGACAGCTACGCCCACGCCATCGCGGAGATCGCCAAGGTCGCCGACAGCGATATCCGCGACAACCCGGGCATCTCGGTCAAGCTCTCGGCCCTGTCGCCCCGCTATCTGACCACGCAGCGCAAGGCGGTGGAGGGGCAGGTGATCCCGCGCTGTCTGGAGCTGGCGCGCATGGCGGCCAAGGCCGGGGTCGGCTTCAACATCGACGCCGAGGAGCAGGACCGGCTGGATGTCTCCCTCGACGTCATCGACGCCGTGCTGTCGGATGAGGGCCTCGCGGGCTGGGACGGCTTCGGCGTCGTCGTGCAGGCCTATGGCAAGCGGGCGCCCGAGGTGCTGCGGCATCTCTACGCCCTGGCCGAGCGGCTCGACCGCCGGATCATGGTGCGCCTGGTCAAGGGCGCCTACTGGGATACCGAGATCAAGCTGGCGCAGGAGCTCGGCGCGGCCGCCTTCCCGGTGTTTACGCGCAAGGTGAACACCGACCTGTGCTACATGGCCTGCGCGCGCATGCTGCTCGACATGCGTGATCGCATCTATGCCCAGTTCGCCACCCACAACGCCCACACCTGCGCGGCGGTGCTGGAGATGGCGGGCGGCGCGCGCGACACCTTCGAGCTCCAGCGCCTGCACGGCATGGGCGAGTCCCTGCACGAGATCGTCCGCTCCCGGGCCGGCACGCGCTGCCGCATCTACGCCCCCTGCGGCCCGCACAAGGACCTGTTGGCCTACCTGGTGCGGCGTCTGTTGGAGAACGGCGCCAACTCGAGCTTCGTCAATCAGATCGTCAACGAGGACATCCCGCCGGAGGTCATCGCCGCGGACCCGGTGGAGCGGGCGCTGGCCAACGCGCCCATCCAGAACCCGGACATTCGCCTGCCGCGCGACCTGTTCCAGCCGGGGCGCCGGAACTCCAAGGGCTATCGCCTGGAAGAGCCGGCCAGCGCGGCTCCGCTCATCGAGGCACGCAACCGCTTCGCCGAGACGCTCTGGACCGCGCGGCCGGTGCTGGCCGACGACGCGGCCCCCGAGGGACCGGCCCGGGAGGTCCGCTCGCCGGCCGACGGTCGTCCGGTCGGGCAGGTGCACGAGGCCACCCATGCCGAGGTTGCACGCGCCCTCGACGCCGCGCAGGACGGGGTCGCGCGATGGTCCGCCACGCCGGTGGCGGAGCGCGCGGCGGTGCTGCGCCGCATCAGCGACCTCTACGAGGCGCACGCGGCCGAGCTCTGCGCCATCGCCGCGCGTGAGGCCGGCAAGATCCTACTCGATGGCGTGGCCGAGGTGCGCGAGGCCGTGGATTTCCTGCGCTTCTATGCCGATGAGGCCGAGCGCCTGGAGGCGGAGGCGCCCGGCGAGGCGCGGGGCGTCTTCGTCTGCATCAGCCCCTGGAACTTTCCGCTGGCCATCTACACCGGCCAGATCGCCGCCGCGCTGGCCGCCGGCAATGCGGTGCTGGCGAAGCCGGCGGAACAGACCCCGATCATCGCCGCGCGCGCAGCGGAACTCTTCCGCGAGGCCGGCGTGCCCAAGGCGGCCTTCCAACTGCTGCCCGGGGACGGCCCGACCGTGGGCGGGCCGCTGACCTCGGACCCGCGCATCGCCGGTGTCTGCTTCACCGGGTCCACCGAGACGGCACAGCGCATCCACAGGGCGCTGGCCGCGAACGCCCCCGCCGACGCGGTGCTGATCGCCGAGACGGGCGGGCTGAACGCCATGATCGTCGACTCCACCGCGCTGCCGGAGCAGGCGGTGGACGACATCGTCGCCTCGTCCTTCCAGTCGGCGGGCCAGCGCTGCTCGGCCCTGCGCATGCTCTATGTGCAGGCGGAGGCCAAGGACCGGATGATCGAGATGCTCAAAGGCGCCATGGATGCCCTGGTGACCGGCGATCCCTGGTCGCTGGACACCGACGTCGCGCCGGTCATCGATGCCGAGGCCCAGGCCGACATCTGCGCCTATGTCGACGCCCGGGCCGAGCAAGGGCGCCTGCTCAAGCGCTTGGGCGCGCCGGGGGAGGGCACCTTCGTCGGCGCCGCGCTGGTGGAGGTGGACGGCATCGAGGACCTGGAGCGCGAGGTCTTCGGACCGGTGCTGCATGTGGCCAGCTTCAAGGCGCAGGACATCGACAAGACCATCGACGCCATTAACGCCCGCGGCTTCGGCCTCACCTTCGCGCTGCACACCCGCATCGACGACCGCGTGCAGCAGGTCGTGGACCGCCTCCACGTCGGCAACATCTACGTCAACCGCAACCAGATCGGCGCCATCGTCGGCAGCCAGCCCTTCGGCGGCGAGGGGCTGTCCGGCACCGGGCCCAAGGCGGGCGGGCCGAACTACGTCGACCGCTTCCGCCGGACCGAGCCGCCGACGGAACACCCGGTGCAACAGGGGGCGGACGATGCGCCTCAAGGTGGCGAAGTCGTCCCGGCGGAGCGCGTTGGTGCCGCGCTGGCCGCCATCGATGCGACCGCCTGGGCGGCCCGCCATGATCGGGTCCAGGTCCTGCGGCGGGCGCTCGGCGGCGCGGGGGCCCTGGTGCGGCGCGCGGTCAATGCCGCGGCCGCCTTCGACAACGGTCAGTTCGAGCTGCCCGGGCCGACCGGCGAGTCGAACCGCCTGTCCATGCCGCCCAAGGGGCCGATCCTGTGCCTCGGGCCGGAGCTCGACACGGCCTTGGCGCAGGCGGCCCAGGCGCTCGCGGCGGGTTGTCCGGCGCTCATCGTCGCGAGCGGCGCCGAGGCGGCATCGGCGCCGCTCGCGCGTGCCGGCGCGCCGGTGGCGGCGATCGACGGCCGCCTGGCGCCCGAGGCGCTGGCCGAGGTCCCCGGGCTTGTCGCGGTCGCGGCCGCCGGGGGCTCCGATTGGACCCGAGCGCTCCGGCGCGCCCTCGCGGGCCGCGACGGGCGCATCGTCCTGCTCGAGACCGAGGTGATCTGTCCGGCGCGCTTCTACGCGGAGCGGCATATCTGCATCGACACCACTGCGGCCGGCGGCAACGCCAGCCTGCTGGCCGCGGCCGCCTGATTCGCCACCCCAACCCCCACCTCAACTCAAGATAAGGAGACGCGCGATGCAGACGGGCATCTGGATCAGCCTGATCATCTATTTCGCCGCCATGCTCGGCATCGGCTTCTATGCCTGGCGGAAGGCGACCGCCAATTCCGAGCAGTACATGCTCGGCGGGCGCGACCTGCCGCCGGCCGTCGCCGCCCTGTCGGCCGGCGCATCGGACATGTCGGGCTGGCTGCTGCTCGGCCTGCCCGGCGCCCTCTACGCGGCCGGACTGGTGGAGGCCTGGATCGGGGTCGGCCTGTTCATCGGCGCCCTGATCAACTGGATCGTCGTCGCACCCCGGCTGCGTGAGCAGACCGAGCGCTACGACAACGCGCTGACTATTCCGGAATTCCTCGGCAACCGCTTTCCGAGCCAGGCGACGTCGCTGCGCATGGTCTCCGCGATCATCATCGTGCTCTTCTTCGCCGTCTACACCGCCTCCGGCCTGGTGGCGGGCGGCAAGCTCTTCTCGTCGGCCTTCGCCGGTGACTACCAGGTCGGTGTCTGGCTGACCCTGGGCATCGTGCTCGCCTACACCGTGGTCGGCGGCTTCCTCGCCGTCTGCCTGACGGACTTCGTGCAGGGCTTCATCATGATGCTGGCGCTGATCATCATGCCGGCCGTCGTGCTCTTTGCCGGCGATGGCGGCGGCTTCGTGCAGGCGGGGCAGACGCTGTCGAACGTCGAGGGCTTCACGCTCTCCTGGTGGACGCCCGACATGACCTTCATCGGCTGGCTGTCGCTGATGGCCTGGGGCCTGGGCTATTTCGGCCAGCCGCACATCATCGTGCGCTTCATGGCCGTCAGAAGCGTCAAAGAGGTGCCGACCGCGCGCAACATCGCCATGGCCTGGATGGGCATTTCGCTCATCGGGGCCATCGGCGTCGGCATCCTCGGCCGTGCCTATGTCGAGCGCAGCGGCATCGTGCTGGAGGACGCGGAGACCATCTTCATCCTGCTCGCCGAGACCCTGTTCCCGGCCATCATCACCGGCTTCCTGTTCGCCGCGCTGCTGGCGGCTATCATGTCCACCGTCTCGAGCCAGTTATTGGTGTCCTCGTCGTCCCTGGCCGAAGACTTCTACCGGCTGCTGGTCAACAAAAAGGCCAGCGACAAGGCCATCGTCACCGTCGGGCGCATCGCCGTCGTGGCCGTGGGCGCCGTGGCCGCGTTCATCGCGGGCGACCCCGACAGCCAGGTGCTCGGCCTCGTCGCCAACGCCTGGGCCGGGTTCGGCGCCGCCTTCGGGCCGCTGATGATCCTGTCCCTGACCTGGAGCCGGATGACCGGCGCCGGCGCGGTCGCTGGGCTGGTGGTCGGCGCCGCGACCGTAATCGCCTGGATCAGCCTCGGCTGGAACGCCAGTTTCCTCGGCGGCCCGGGCATCTACGAGATCATCCCCGGCTTCCTCTTCGCCATGGCCGCCATCGTCATGGTCAGCCTGGTCACCGAGGCCAAGGGCGAGTTCCGCGCGCTCGTTGCCGACTGAAATCCCGCGGCTTGGTCGTCAGCGGGACCAGTAGGGTGGACGAGCGACAGCGAAGTCCACCCCGGGGCCACCCGTAAGCCGGTGGACTGCGCTTCGCTTGTCCACCCTACGCCCTGCGACTGCCCGCGTGGTTGGAGTTGTGATCGAGGGGCAGGATGCGCAGATCCGCTTCGCCTTCCTCAACATCGCAGAACGGCACTGGCTTGGTGCGTTTCATACGGCCACGCGCACTTCCTCGAAATCTCCCTGCACCTCACGTAATGCTGCCTCCCGCCGGAGAGCGATGATGTCGCGGGCAGCTTCCTGAAGGCTTACCAACTCAAGCCGCCAGCTTCCGCAGCACGTAATGCAGAATTCCGCCGTGCTGGTAGTACTCCACCTCGTTGGGGGTGTCGATGCGCACGCGGGCGTCGAACTGTTTGGTGCCGCCGTCCGTGGCCGTTGCGGTGACCTTGACCTCTTTGGCGCGGCCATCGTCGAGCCCTTCGATGGTGAACGACTCATAGCCCGTGAGGCCCAGGGACTCGGCGCTGTCGCCGGGCTGGAACTGGAGCGGCAGCACGCCCATGCACACCAGGTTGGTGCGGTGGATGCGCTCGTAGCTCTCGGCAATCACCGCCCGCACACCCAGGAGCCGCGGGCCCTTGGCGGCCCAGTCGCGGGACGAGCCGGAGCCGTATTCCTTGCCGGCGATGACGATGGCCGGCACGCCGTCGGCCTGGTAGCGCATGGCGGCATCGAAGATGGACAGCTGCTCGCCGTCGGGCTGGTGCAGGGTCACGCCGCCCTCGGTGCCCGGCGCCATCTTGTTGCGCAGGCGAATGTTGGCGAAGGTGCCGCGCATCATGACCTCGTGGTTGCCGCGGCGGGAGCCGTAGGAGTTGAAGTCGCCGGGCGCCACGCCGTGCTCGATGAGATAGCGCCCGGCGGGGCTGTCCGCCTTGATGTTGCCGGCGGGTGAGATGTGGTCCGTGGTGACGGAGTCGCCGAGCAGCGCCAGGCAGCGGGCACCCTCGATGGCCGCCACGGGCTCGGGCGCCATGGTGATGCCCTGGAAGTAGGGCGGCTCCTGCACATAGGTGCTGCCGGCATCCCAGGCGAAGGTCTTGCCGGCGGGTGCCGACAGGCCCTGCCAGCGGGCATCGCCCTTGAAGACCTCGGCGTAGCTCTGGGTGAAGTCGTCGGCGCCGACGAAGCTTGCCACGGCGTCCGCTACCTCGCCCTGGGTGGGCCAGATGTCGCGCATGTACACCGGGTTGCCGTCTTTGTCGGTCGCCAGCGGGTCCTTGTAGGGGGCGAAGCCCATGCGCCCGGCGATGGCGTAGACCACCACCAGCGGCGGCGAGGCGAGGTAGTTCATCCGCACCTCGGCGTGCACCCGGCCCTCGAAGTTGCGGTTGCCGGAGAGCACCGAGGCCACCGTGAGATCGCCGTCGGCGATGGCCTGGGAGACCTCCGGGCGCAGCGGGCCGGAGTTGCCGATGCAGGTGGTGCAGCCATAGCCCACCACGTGGAAGCCGAGCGCTTTGAGCGGCTCCATCAGACCCGCTTCTTCCAGGTACTTGGTGACCACCATGGAGCCCGGGCCCAGCGAGGTCTTGACCCAGGGCGGTACGCTCAGGCCGCGCTCCACGGCCTTCTTCGCCACCAGGCCGGCGCCGAGCATGACGCTCGGGTTGGAGGTGTTGGTGCAGGAGGTGATGGCGGCGATCACCACTGCGCCGTCGCCCACCTCCACGTCTTGGCCGTCCATGCTGGTCTTGACCGGCGGTTTGGTCGCGACGCCGCGCTCGGCGTTGACCTTCTTCAGCGCCGCTTCGAAGCCCGCCTTCACGTCCGTGAGTGCCACCCGGTCCTGCGGGCGCTTGGGTCCGGCGAGGCTCGGGACGACGGTGCTGATATCCAGCTCCAGGGTTTCGCTGTAGTCCGCCTCCAGGCTGCCGTCGGCGTCGAACATGCCCTGGGCCTTGGCGTAGGCCTCCACCAGCGCGACCTGCTCGTCGCTGCGGCCGGTCAGGCGCAGGAAGTCCAGCGTCTCCTCGTCGATGGGGAAGAGCCCGCAGGTGGCGCCGTACTCCGGGCCCATGTTGGCGATGGTGGTGCGATCGCCCATGGGCAGGGTCTTCACCGCCGGGCCGTAGAACTCGACGAACTTGCCGACGACGCCGTGCTTGCGCAGCATCTCGACGATGGTCAGCACCAGGTCCGTGGCCGTGGCGCCCTCCGGCAGCTTGCCCGTCAGCTTCACGCCGACCACCTTCGGGATCAGCATAGACACCGGCTGGCCCAGCATGGACGCCTCGGCCTCGATGCCGCCCACGCCCCAGCCCAGCACCCCGACGCCGTTGATCATGGTGGTGTGGCTGTCGGTGCCCACCAGGGTGTCCGGATAGGCCTGGAGCACGCCGTCGACCTCGCGGCCGAAGACCACGCGGGCGAGGTACTCGACATTCACCTGGTGCACGATGCCCGTATCCGGCGGCACGACGGCGAAGTTGTCAAACGCCTGCTGGCCCCACTTCAGGAACTGGTAGCGCTCCTTGTTGCGGGAGAACTCCAGCTCCGCGTTCAGACCAAGCGCCGCGTCGGAGCCGTATTTGTCCACCTGCACTGAATGGTCGATGACCAGCTCCGCCGGCTGCAGCGGGTTGATCTTGTCCGGGTCGCCGCCGAGCGCGCTCATGGCATCGCGCATGGCGGCCAGGTCCACCACCGCCGGCACGCCGGTGAAGTCCTGCATCAGCACGCGGGCGGGGCGGTACTGGATCTCGGTGCTCGGCTCCGCCTGCGGGTTCCAGTTGGCCACGGCCTCGATGTCCGCGCGCTTCACGGTGACGCCGTCCTCGTGGCGCAGCAGGTTCTCCAGCAGGATCTTCATGCTGAAGGGCAGCCGGGCGCTGTTGGCGACGGCATCCAAGCGGAAGATCTCGTAGCGCTTGCCGGCGACGTCGAGGTGGGCCTTGGCCTTGAAGCTGTCGTGCATCTGGGGGCTCCGGTCTGGGCGTGTTGCGGTGCGGAATTCGCCCGATTCTAGCGATGCGCGGCCCGCGGCGCACCATGCCCGCCGCAATTGTTGCCATTGCATGGCTGGTGCATGTCTGGGCGCGCGTGCGCGGAGCCGGGCCGCGGCGGGACGGCCCGCAAGTGGCCGGTTGCCGTGCATGCCGGTCCGCTTTCACGGCGAGCTCTTCGCCGGCGACCTCATCGCTGCCCACACTTGCGGCCTCCGGTCAGCCCGGCTACTGTTGTTGAAGTCATCAACAACATAACGGGAGAGACCGATGGCCACAGTCAACTTCAGCGTGCCCGACGAGGTTAAAGCAGAATTCAACGCCCTGTTTGCGGGGGAGAACAAGAGCGCTTTGCTGACCGCCCTGATGCGGCAGGCGATCAAAGATAGACGGCGCCAGCAGCGCCGTGCAGCCGCGATCGATGCCCTGCTGGAGCTGCGCGCGGAACAACAACCGAAGTCGGATCAGCAAATCCGCAGTGCGCGGGAGGACGGGCGCCCGTGAGGGCGGTGATCGATGCCAGTGTGGCAGTAAAGTGGGTCTTTCCGGACCCGCTGGTCGAGCCGCATGCCGACCGGGCCGTCGAGGTACTGGAGGCGATCCGCCAAGGCCGCCTCGACGTGATCCAGCCAGTGCATTGGCTGCTGGAGACCACCGCTGTCGTGGTGCGCTTGCGCCCGGATATCTTGGAGCGGGCGACCGGGCTACTCGATGCGCTGGAGCTTCCGGTCTGCGATGAGCATGCAGTGCTGCTGCGCGCAGCGCGGCTCGCTGCGGACCTCGACCATCACCTGTTCGATACCCTCTATCACGCCGTCGCGCTTGAACGCGAGGCCACGCTGATTACCGCCGACGAGCGCTATGTACGCAAGGCCAATGCCCGGGGCGGGCTCGCATGCCTCGGGGACTTCGTCCTGCAGCCCCGAAGCGCTTGACCTTCTTCAGCGCCAGGCCTGTGCCCGAGTTGGTTCCGAACGGTACCGAGGCAGACAACTTGCAGGCCATCTGCCATCGCGCCTGCCGCGTTGTCGCTGCGAAGTTAGGCCCAAGGCGCCTGGTCCGCACCTTTCGGCTGCTCGGGTGCGGGCGCATCCAACCGGTCGGCACGCCGGCTCATGGCGCGAGCGGGCGGTGTGGCGACCCTGCGGTCAGACGCTCTCGGTATCGCGCAGATAGGCCCGCGCCGCGTCGAGCATCTTGCGCCGGCCCAGCAGCACCTGCCAGCGGCTGCCGCCGCACTGGCGCCAGAGCAGAGCGGCGCGGATGCCGGCGAGCAGCAGTGCGCGGATGCGGTCCTGGTTGTCGGGGTTCTGAAGATACAGCGGATTGCCGCGCACGATGATGCGCGGGGTGAGCTTGCTGATGGTGTCCTGGTAGATGCCCGCGAGTCCCGCCAGCACCTCGCGGTCCAGCAGCGGCAGGTCGCCGCGGGCGTCGGCGGCGCCCTGGATGCGCCGGGCAATCTCCTGCGCCATCTTGCGCCGCCCGGCGAGGTTGCGCTCATGGCGCATCAGGGCGACGACGTAGCGGGTGAGCTCCATCTCCCGCTGGGGCTCGCCGGTGAGCTGGGCCACCACCTGGCGCGCGCCGGTGGCGACGGCGCCCGGCTCGCCGTAGACGGACGCGACGTCCTCGGCGTCGATTTGGAACAGGCTGTAGATGCAGGGCTCCATCTGCGCCGAGTCCACGCTGCCGCGGTTGGCGATGCGCTGCACGCAGTAGGCCGCTTGATGTAAGCCGGCGAGCGCAATGAGGCGGTCTTGGTCTGAGTGTTCCATTGTGCGTGGCGAGTTGCGAGTTACGAGGAGCGAGTGTGGGGCCGCGTCTGTGGATGATGCGCCACCCCAGTCTGATATGGGGGCAGGGCGGGGGCAATCCGCAACGGCGGCCCTCGATGTCGACTCGAGCGCTCGGCGTAGGCGGCGCCTAAGCGGCAGCGGCGATCACCGCGCCGCCGAGGCATTCGTCCCGCAGGTAGAAGACCACCGACTGCCCCGGCGTGACGGCACGCTGCGGCTCGGCGAAGCGGACCCGGCAAACCTCGTTATCGTACGCGACCAGGGTGCAGGGCTGCAGCGGCTGACGATGGCGCAGCCGACACAGGCACGCGAACGGCAGCCGATCTGCCGTCACCGGCGGCCGGCCCGCGATCCAGTGCAGCTGCTCGGCCCGCAGCCCGGCGGCGTAGAGCAGCGGATGCTCGGCGCCCTGGACCACCACCAGCGTGTTGCGCGCGGCATCCTTGGCGGCGACGAACCAGGGCGCCTCGCCGGCGTCGCGCACGCCGCCTATTCGCAAGCCCGAGCGCTGGCCGATGGTGTACCAAGCGAGCCCGCGGTGCTCGCCGACCACCTGGCCCGCCGGCGTCTCGATGGGCCCGGGGTCCGCGGGCAGCCAGCGCGCCAGGAAGTCCGCGAAGCGCCGCTCGCCGATGAAGCAGATGCCGGTGCTGTCCTTCTTGTCGGCATTCGCGAGCCCGAGCCGCCGGGCGATCCCACGAACATTCGCCTTGCTCAGGTCTGCCAGCGGAAACAGCGCGCGGCCGAGCTGGGGCTGCGTCAGCCGATGTAGGAAATAGGTCTGGTCTTTGCCCGCATCCCGGGCGAGCTGGAGTCGGCTGCCTGCACCGCCGTGCGACACCCGCGCATAGTGGCCGGTGGCGATCCAGTTGGCGCCCAAGTCCAGGGCATGGTCCAGGAAGGCGCGGAACTTGATCTCGCTGTTGCAGAGCACGTCCGGGTTCGGTGTACGCAGCGCGCGGTACTCGGCGAGGAAGGCCTCGAACACCCGATCCCAATATTCCGTCGCGAAATTGACGGCTCTGAGCGGGATACCGAGCCGATCCGCGGCCGCCTGCGCATCGGCCAGGTCCTCGGCGGCCGAGCAATAGCCGGGGGCATCGTCCTCCTCCCAGTTCTTCATGAACAGGCCTTCCACGGCATAGCCCTGCTGCATCAGCAGGTGCGCCGCGACGGCGGAGTCGACGCCGCCGGAGAGGCCGACGATGACGCGGGGGGCAGAGATAACGGACAAGGGGGCCTTTGGGATTCGGGTACCGTCGTTGGGCGCGGGTAAGAGCTGAGCGATGGGCGGTGTACAACCCGGCAATATCGGCGCGGCCGTCACGGCGTTGTCGGGCCCTAGATCCGGTATTTGAACCACGAAGAGCACGAAGAACACGAAGCAGCCCAGCAGGATAAGCACGCTCGCGCGGCCACCTGCCGGGTGAGCGACATCGCGGCGATGTCGACCTTAAAGCGCCTGTCTCTTTTCGCGTTCTCCTTCGTGCTCTTCGTGTGCTTCGTGGTGAACAGCTCCTCTTAGGGGCAAAGCTCCCGTCCACGGCAGCCGAAGTTTAGCCGATCGGTCAGGGGCTGCCGAGCAGGTCTTGGGGCTGTGGGCGCAGGCTTGACCGAGCGACAGGCCGGCGCCGGGCCCGGCGCGCCCTGTCGCTCGGCAACGGCGTTGCTCAATGCCGCTGTGCGGTGCCCACTCGCGCCGAGACGCTTGCCTAGGATGCAGACAGCACCCGCGCAGCGCGCATGCGCAGCCGCCCGTAGGTGAGCAGGGCACCGATCAGCAGCGCCGCCTCGCCGGCGAAGGCCGCGCCATAGGCCAACAGCGGGGCATCAACGGTGACCAGGTTCATCAAGTCCACGATGCCTGCGCCGATCACGCTGGCCAGCGCGCGCCCGAGCTGGAAGCCGAGCCCCCAGACCCCCAGCAGCAGCCCGGCACTGGGGGCGCTGGTGAGCTCCACCGCCTGCGCCAGCAGGCTCGCCGCCGCAAGCCCGCTGCTCAGCCCCAGCCCCAGCAGCCCGGCACCGACCACCAGCCCGAGGATCTTCACCACCTCGTAGAGATTGGCCGCCCGCGCCCGCGGCACGCCGGCGGCGAAGCGGTCGGTCAGCAAGGCCTGGACGGTGTTGCCGGTGAGATTGCGGCCGACCCCGTAGAGCAGGAGCCCGAGCACAATCAGCGCGCCACCGGCGCTCGCCGGCGCCGGCGTCTGCACCACCAGCACCACGGCCAGCGCGGCACCGCCGCCGGAGAGCAGGGCGCCGAGGACCAGGTAGGGCTCCCGCCGCCGTCCCCATAGCGGGTAGGCGTCCGACAGATGCCCGAGCCAAATGCGCACCGGCGAGATCAGCAACGGAACGGCGATGAACAGCCCCGCCAGGATCACCGGCAGGCCCACCTCCACCACCATGACCCGGTTGATGACACTGCCCGCCAGGATCGACAGCAGCGTCAGGCTGAGCGGCAGGTCGGCGAGGCGGATCAGCGAGGCAGGGCGGTTTTGCATGGTAGGGCTGCTTCGCCACGAGGTCGGTGCAGGGCGCAAAGGCGCCGTCTCGTCTGGGTCCTTCAGCGTCAGTACGAGCAGCGGGGGTAGACAAGCCAGACAAGGTCCGCCGAGCGGCGCTCGGCGTCCCCGGGGGTTGGGGAGGCAGCGGGAGTGCGCACCCCTTGTGCTTGCCGACTTGCAGCCGGGCCGTTGTGCAGCCCGGGTCCTGCCGGCGGGGCCGGCGGCGTTGCGCCGCCGGCCCGGGCTCGGCCCTCAGCTCACCTTGATCTCGATGGACTCGCCGGTCTCCGGGTCGGCCACGTGCACCGCGCAGGCGATGCAGGGGTCGAAGGAGTGGATGGTCCGCAGGATTTCGATGGGCTGCTTGGGGTCGTGCAGCTGGGTGTTGTCCTGGAGCGCGGCCTCGTAGGCGCCGGGGACGCCCTGGGGGTCACGGGGGCCGGCGTTCCAGGTGGAGGGGACCACCGCCTGGTAGTTGGCGATCTTCTCGTTCTCGATGACGATCCAATGCCCGAGTGCGCCGCGCGGGGCCTCCATGAAGCCGGCGCCCTGGGCCTTTTTGGGCCAGCTGGAGGGCTGCCACAGGGCCTCGGCGAAGGTCTTGGTGTCCCCGCCTTTGACGTTGGCGATGAGCTGGTCGTACCAGCCCTGCATGGCGTCGGCGACGATCTGGGACTCCAGCGTGCGTGCGGCGGTGCGCCCGAGGGTGGAGAACAGGGCGTCCACCGGCAGGCCGAGCTGCGCGAGGGTGGAGTCCACCAGCTCCTTGGCCTGTGGATGGGCCTGGGCGCTGGTGTCCGCATAGAGCAGCAGCATGCGCGCCAGCGGGCCGACCTCCACGGATTCGCTGTTCCAGCGCGGCGACTTGAGCCAGGAGTAGCCGTCCTGCACGTCCAGTTGTTTGTAGGGCGGCTTCACGCCGCCGCGCTTGTCGTACTCCAGGTTGGTCTCGCCGGCGTAGGGGTGCAGGCCGGCCTCGTTGCCGGCGTCGTACTCGTACCAGGAGTGGGAGATGAACTCCTGGATCTCGCTGTCGGCGTGCAGGTCCACCGGCTGGATGTTGCCGAGGTCCCGATTCAGGATGGCCCCGCGCGGGAACAGGAAGTCGTCCGTATTGCTCAAGCTGCCGCCGGACATGGGCAGGTCGCCGTAGCAGAGGAAATTGCCGAGACCCTCGCCGCGCTCGGCCCAGTCCTTGTAGAAGCCGGCGATGGCGACGGTGTCCGGCACATAGACCTGCGCCACGAACTGCTGCATCTGCTTGATCAGGTCCTGCACCTGAGACAGCTTCTTGGAGTTGATGGCGGAGTCCGAATTCAGGTCGATGGGGGAGGTGAGTCCGCCGACCACGAAGTTCGGATGCGGGTTCTTGCCGCCGAAGATGGCATGCAGCTTGGCCACTTCCCGCTGCCAGCCGAGCGCCTCCAGATAATGCGCCACGGCCATCAGGTTGGCCTCCGGCGGCAGCTTGTAGGCCGGGTGGCCCCAGTAGCCGTTGGCGAAGATGCCGAGCTGGCCGGTTTCCACGAACTGCTTGATGCGCTTTTGCACGTCCGCGAAATACCCCGGCGAGGACTTGGGCCAGCCGCTCAGGCTTTGCGCCAGCTGGGACGTTGCCTTGGGGTCCGCGCTCAAGCTGGAGACTACATCCACCCAGTCCAGCGCATGCAGGTGATAGAAGTGCATCACGTGGTCATGGATGAACTGGGCGCCCACCATCATGTTGCGGATGAGCTGGGCGTTCGGCGGTACATCCACGTTGAGGGCATCCTCCACCGAGCGGACCGAGGCCATGCCGTGCACCAGGGTGCAGACGCCGCAGATGCGCTGGGCATAGGCCCAGGCATCCCGCGGGTCGCGGCCCTTCAGGATGGTCTCGATGCCGCGCACCATGGTGCCGGAGGAATAGGCTTGGGCGATGTTCTGCCCGTCCATTTCCGCCTCGATGCGCAGGTGGCCTTCGATGCGGGTGATGGGGTCGACGACGACACGTTCGTTCATTATTGAGTACCGAGGTTCGAGGAGTGACTTTCGAGTTTCGAGGGGCGAGTTTCGACGGGCGAGCTACAAGCTTCGAGCAACGAGCTTCGAGTGCGGAGGGCTGAGCAGAGCCTGCAGGGGGCACTTCAACAAGCGCCTGCGCCCTTGGTCTGCCGCCCCTCGCTGCTCGCTACTCGTAACTCGTCACTCCCTACTCCTTACTCGTCACTCGCTCGTCGTCACTCTCAACCAAGTGGTCCGCGATGAGCTCCGTCAGCCCCACCACCGGAATGTCCATGGTGTACTCCTCCAGCCCTTCCTCCAGCTGGGTGCGGCAGGTGGCGCACATGGTCACCATGCGATCGGGCTCCACCTCTTCGATCTGCGCCTTCTTCTTCTTGAAGGCGGCGAGCTTCAGCTCCTCGGCGCGCTCGTTGGAGGACACGCCGCCGCCGGCACCGCAGCACCACTGCATCTTGCCGTGCTCCTTCAGGTCCACGAACTCGTCCGCCACCAGGTCCATCAGGTTGCGCTGCTGCTGGATGACGCCGCTCTTGCGCGCCAGGTTGCAGGGGTCGTGCATGGAGAGCCGGTCGTCCTCCTTGCCCTCGGTCTTGATGCGGCCCTCGGCGCGCAGCTGCTCCAGCACCTCGATGATGTGGAAGACCTTGAACGGGTAGGCCCGCTTGATGGCGTTGGGGCCCTCCCAGCGGATGGCCGTGTAGGCATGGCCGCATTCGGGGCTGATGACGTTCTTCACGCCCAGCGCCTCGGCGGCGTCCACCACCCGCTGTACCAGGGTCGCGGCGATGTCTTTGGAGCCGATCTGAATACCCGCGTTGGTGGCCTCGAAGCACTGCTGGCTCAGCGTCCAGGAGACGCCGGCGTGGGCGAAGATCTTGGTCAGGGCTTCCAGGTATTCCGGGAAGTTGATGATCTCCATGGAAGACAGCAGCACCAGATAGTCGGCGCCCTGCTTGTCGATGGGCACTTCCAAGCCGGTGGATTGCTCCACGTGCTTGATCTGCACATCCAGTGTCTTCCACTTGAGCCCCATCGGACTGCCGGTGTTGACGGCGCGCACCGAGGCGGCGATGAGCCCCTCCGGCGAATGGCCGCTGGCCACCTGACCCTCACGGGCCTTGCGGATCATGTAGTGGATGTCGTTGCCGACGGGGCAGACCATGGAGCAGCGCCCGCACATGGTGCAGGAGTCGTACAGCAGCGGCTCCCATTCGGCGAGCATCGCGTCGGTGACCTGCTTGCCGCCGACGAGCTTGTCCAATCCGAGCTTGTCCAGGCCCCACTTCTCCAGCGGCAGCTTCTCGCGGAGCGTGCTCTTGAGCTTGCCCCAGAAGGTGAACTCCTGCTCCCAGAGGATGCGCATGGGCTCCAGCTTGTGGATGGGGGTGTACTTCGGATCCCCGGTTTCCACATAGAACGGGCAGGCGGTGGCGCAGAGCCCGCAGTGGACGCAGCTGGAGAAGAAGGACGCCACCGGGGCGTCCATTTCCTCGCGTAGGGCATTCAGGCCGCGCGCCAGCGAAAAGCTGCCGGCGGATTGCTCGGTGCCGCGCTCGGGGAGGTCGGCGCCGGGTGTGAGAACGGCTTCGGTCATGACTGCACCCCCTTACGGCCGAAGATGGCGCCGTTGTAGTAGCGCGCGACGAAGGCCGTGAAGATGTGTGAAAGCTTGGTGAACGGCAGGACGACCAGGAAGATCTCCGCCGCCAGGATGTGAATGCCGAGCGCCAGCGGATAGGGATTGATCATCCGATGGTAGGCGAGCCAGCCCGTCAGCATTACCAGGAAGGTGACGCCCCAGATCAAATAGTCTTCGGGCGTGGACAGGAAGCGCTTCACCGGCTGCGCCAGCCGGTGCACCAGCGCCGCGATCAGGCCGAGCAGGGTGATGGCGGTGACGGCATCCACCACCGGGTTCGGCAACGCCGGCCAGGCGATGCCGAAGGTGGACTTGATCAGCTCCACATGCGGGATGAACAGGAGCAGGGCGATGATGAAGCCAATGTGCCATACCATCCCGACGACAACATCGAACGGCGCGGCCTTGAAGGTGCCGGGATTCGGCTCGAAGCGCTTGTACATGGTGCGCAGACCGCCGGCGACGGCGCTGCCGCGGGGCGCGGCATAGTTGTGCGCGCGGCCGAGGGCGAAGATCTCCACCAGCCGCACCAGCACACCGAGCGCGAACACGGCCAGGGCCGCCTGGAACAGCGGACCCTTGGTCAGCATGAGGAATTCCATCGCGGTCATAGCTTCTCCTCCAGCTGCTCGGCGGTGACGGTTTCGTGTTGCTTCTCGGCAGTCCTGGCCTTGCTGCGCGCCAGCAGCCCGGCGCCGGTGCCCACGGCCACGCCGGCGGCACCGGCGGCGAGCAGCATGTCGCCGGATCTGCCCGGCGGCACCGACAGCGCATCGTAGAAGCCGCCGGCGTCCCAGAAGTCCGGCTCGGAGCAGCCCAGGCAGGGCGCCCCGGACTCCACCGGCCAGCTGACGCCGCCGTTCCATTTCATGGTGGCGCAGGCGTTGTAGGTCATGGGGCCCTTGCAGCCGAGGCGATACAGGCACCAGCCCTTTTTCGCGCCCTCGTCGTCGAAGGTCTCGGCGAACAGGCCCTTGTCATAGAACGGGCGCCGATAGCAGCGATCGTGGATGGACTGGCCGAAGAAGGCGAGCGGGCGGTTGTACTGGTCCAGCTCCGGGAGCTTGCCAAAGGTGAGGTACTGCGCCAGCACGCCGGTGATGACCATGGGCACCGGCGGACAGCCGGAGACGTTGATGACGGGCTTGTCCTTGATCAGGTCCTGCACCGATACGGCGCCGGAGGGATTCGGGTCCGCCTTGGGCAGGCCGCCGAAGGCCGCACAGCTGCCCACGGCAATGACCGCGGCGGCGTCGGCGACGGTCTCCATCAGCATGTCGTAGTTGCTGATGCCGGCGATGGTGCTGTAGCCGGGGTTGGCCTTGGGGCCGGGCAGGGAGCCGTCCACCACCACCAGGTACTCACCGGCGTTGGCGTGCATGGCCTCCTCGCGGGCGTGCTCGGCGGCGTCGCCGGCGGCGGCCTGGAGCGTGTGGTGGTAGTCCAGGCTGATGGTGTCCAGGATCAGGTTCTCCACCGTCGGCGAGAAGCTGCGGGTCAGGGACTCGGTGCAGCCGGTGCACTCCTGGAAGGAGAGCCAGATCACCGACGGGCGCCGGGCGCTCTCCAGCGCCGCGGCAATGGCCGGGGCCATGCTCGGCGGCAGCGCCATCAGGCTGGCCGTGGCGGCACAGAATTGCATGAAGCCTCGGCGGGAGACGCCGTTGCGGCGCAGGCTCTCGCCGAGTGTGGGCTGGGGGGTTGGCGCGGGCCGCCCATCGGTGCGTTGCGGGCTTGCTGTGGCCATCGTTCCTCCTGTTGTTTGAGGTACAGGCAATCCGTTGCCGGATGTCGGAAAGCTTGCGGGCGAAATGCCGTGAGCGCCCTGTATCCAGCGTTGGACGCCCAGTGGATACGCAGGCGGCTGCTTCAGCGGCCGCCGCGCTCAGGTCGCATCCGGGGCGCCCGCGAGCTGCGTATTGAGGGCGGCCAGCGCGGCGCCGAGGTCCTCCGGCTGGCTGCGCAGCAATTGCGGCACATGGTCGACCTCCAGGTGTAGGGCGACGCGTTGGCCGTCGGTGTTGAGGTACTCCACGATCCAGACGCCGCTGAAGGCGGTCTCCTGAATATGCGTAAGCCCCAGCGCGTCGACGGTGGCCGTGACCTCACCGGTGCCGAGCAGGGCCATCAGCCGCTCCTCGTCACCCGGCCCGAAGGGCATGGCGCCGAGGTCGATCTGCGTGGGCTCGCCACCCTGGACCAGCTGCGCCAGCGCGTGGCGGACCTGGCTCAGCACCGGCAGTGCATTGCCGTACTCCGCCGGCGGCGCCGGCTCGCCTTCGATCTTGATCGGGATGTCACCGATGGGCGCCATCTCTCGCTCCCGTATCGCTACTTGATAATTTTAGTTGGATCTAATGAACTGGGGTTTGACCCAAGGCAGGTTTCGCAGAGGCGGTGCGAATTCGCAGCCCGCTCGCCGATACCTTTGTCGTCACAGGGAAAACAACGTTCGCCGGCGGAGCCGGAAGATGCGGCTTCCCGGCTCCGTTATGTTCAGCAATTTGCGTCACTGAGCATGGCGGGCATTCTGCTCCGCAGGGAAAACGCCAATCAATGGGCGCCTCCCTGGCGGCTCAATCACCGCCGCGCCAGCGCGCGAGCAAGCCTGCGACCTCGGCCACCGCCATCGGCACAGCGGCGGCCACGGCCGGGCTCAGCTCGCTGCCCCAGTCCACCGCGGCCGGCTCGACGCCGACAAGGGCGCGCCGGGCGGGCAGGCTATCGGTCAGCCGGGCGATGTCGAAGAGATCCGACAGACTCACCTCGTGCACATTGTTGGCGTGCTGGGAGAGCTGCGCGTCCATGGCGTCGCCCTCCAGCACCCGCACGGTGCCCGGCGCCTGCCCCATGCGCGCGGCGTCCACGACAATGAGCCAGGCCGCCTCGCCGATGGGCCCGGCGAGGGTGAAGCTGAGCGTGCCGCCGTCCATCAGCTCGATGCTCGGATCGGCGTCGGCGACTGGCTTCAGCGCCGCCAGCACGGCAGCGCCGACGGCCTCGTCCGTCATCAGGACATTGCCGAGGCCGAGGATCAGGGTCGCGGCCGCGGCGTCGGATGTCGGAGGGGTTTGCTCGGTCATGGGCATGGCGTGGGTCGGTGCGGCCGCTGGCCGGTCGCCGGTGGACAGGGGTGGGGAGCGCGCTCGGGTAGACGAAATGATGCCGAATCCGCAGCCCGAGCGGATTGATCGGGCACAGGAAGAGGGCGGTTGCCGCTTGCCGGACCGCCCGGGCGGCCTTAGGCTCCTCGGCAATACTCACCGATACGGGCCGCCACCATGTGCATGGGCATCCCGATGCAGATCCAAGCCATCGACGGCCTCGTGGCCCGCTGCGAGGCCAAGGGCGTCGAGCGCGAGGCGACGCTGCTGATGCTGGGGCCGGACGAGGTCGCGGTTGGCGACTACGTGGTCGTGCATCTCGGTCATGTCATCGAGCGCATCGACGCCGAGCGTGCCGCCGAAGCCTGGGCCATCTACGACGAAATACTGGCGGCACAGGAGCTTGATGTCCGAGCCGCAGACGGCGGGCAGGGCGGCTGAGCGAGGACCCGGGCGGGGACGGCGCGCCGGGGCGGGTGCCGATCGCCACCGCTGCGCGACGCCCGGCACGAGGGCTCACTCCCGGCGGCCGCCATTCGCTCAGCCCACGGCGTTCAGGAATTCGTCGCCGATGGCGTACTGGCGCTGCACCGCGTCGCCGGGGATCTCGTCGTCGCCCTCCACCAGCTCGCAGTTGTTGGCCATGCGGGCCTGCATCGCCGCCTTCCAGGCGCGGTTGGTCTTCTCGGGCACGAGGTTGTCCGGCGTCAGCGCAGCGGCCGCAGCGGCGGCGACGAAGTGATCCGCCTGCGCCAGCCAATCGGTATCCTTGCCGCAGTCGGTGTAGGTCTTGGTGGCATACGCCTTGGCGGCGCGGTAGGCGTCCTCCAGCTCGCCGGCGGTGGCGTCGGTGCGCAGCGCCGTGTCGATGGCACGGTTGACGCGCTCGTCCCGGCTCAGGTGCTTGACACTGTCGGCGAAGCGGGCGCCGATGATGCGCTGCTGGTCCGCCGGCAGCTTGTTGAGCAGGCTGCGCAGGTCTTGGTCGGTGCTGATGGTGGGCATGGCTCGGGCCTCTGTCGCGGTGTCGGTCTCTGCGGCGCAATGGCTGCGGCGCTGTTTCACCATCCGCTAATATGCTCCCGAGGCGCCCCACCCGCATTGATATGAGTCAGAGCCCATGAAGCGCACTGCCTACTTTGTCTCCGAGAGCACCGGCATCACCGCCGAGACCATGGGCCACAGCCTGTTGTCCCAGTTCGACACCGTGGACTTCGAGCAGGTCTACATGCCCTACATCAACACGGAGGCGCGGGCGCGTGCGCTGTGCCAGCGCATGGACGAGGCCCATGCCCGCGACGGCGTGCGGCCGGTGGTCTTCGCCACCATGCTGGACCAGGAAATCGCCGGCATCCTCAAGGCGGGCGATTGCTTCTACCTGGAGCTTTTCGAGCACTTCGTGGAGCCCCTGAGCGTGGAGCTGGGCGTGGCGCCGAGCCGCAAGTCCGGCCAAAGCCACGCCATCACCAAGCCGAGCCACTACACCAAGCGCATCGAGGCCATCAACTTCGCCATGGCCAACGACGACGGCATGCGCCCGGACAACTACCGCCACGCGGACGTGGTGCTGGTGGGGGTCTCGCGCAGCGGCAAGACGCCCACCTGCCTGTATCTGGCCATGCACTACGGCTTGCGCGCCGCCAATCATCCGATCACCGAAGAGGACTTCGAGCACGGTGACTTCCCGAAAGAAATAATCGACGCCCGCCAGCACGTCTACGGCCTGACCATCGACGCTCAACGCCTGCAGGCCATCCGCGAGGAGCGCCGCCCCGGCAGCACTTACGCCTCCGCCGAGCGCTGCCGCCGCGACATCCGCGAGGCGCAGACCATGTTCAAGCGCCACAGCATCCCCGTGCTCAACACCACCAACCAATCTATCGAGGAGATCGCCGCACAGATCCTGCGGGCGGTGAAGTCGCCGAACGGTGCGAGCGCTTAGGGAAACCCGAATCGTTGCCGCGTCCTACTTGCTCCCGCCGTCCAGCGGGGACGACGCCTTGATCTGGCGATGGCGCAGCTCGACCTCGCGGCGCAGCTCGCGCCTGAGCTCGGCGCTTTGCCAGCGGCGGCGCTCGATGGGCGTCTCGATGTGCAGCGGCGGCACCGGCACCGGCCGGCCCTCCTCGTCCACCGCCACCATGGTGAAGTAGCAGGTCATCACGTGCCGGCTGGTGTTCTCGATGATGTTCTCGGCGAGCACCCGAATGCCCACCTCCATGGAGGTGTTGCCCGTATAGTTCACCGCCGCGAGAAAGCTCAGCAGCTCGCCGACATGGATAGGCTCGCGGAAGAAGACCTGGTCCACGGACAGGGTCACCACGTACCGGCTCGCGTAACGCGCCGCGCAGGCATAGGCGGCCTGGTCCAGCAGCTTGAGCAGCGTGCCGCCGTGCACATGGCCGGAGAAATTGGCCATGTCGGGCGTCGCCAGATGGGTAATGCACAAGGTTTTGTGCTGCTGTTCCATGGTCGTGCCCTGGTTATGCCGGGGAAGGTGAGTCCGGTGCCGAGGCTCGGGGCGCCCGGCTCGCGTTTCCAGCCCTGCGCAGAGGGCTTGCCCTCTACCGTCATGGCAACAGCTACGCAGCCACATCATGCCAGACTTTCCAGAATGGCCGGTCGTCACCGTGACGACGAGCGCCGACGCTCGGCCTGCGCCTGGGCATGTTCTATGCGCAAGTCGCCCATGCCAGCGGCTGTTGTCTGCGACTTGCGTCTTTTCAGCGACTTGGATCGCTCAAAATGCCGGAGCATCCGCCCGCCATGGGGGACGCCAATGAATCGGCGTTTCCCCAGCGGGTTTGCATGGGTGCGCCGGCCCGCTTAGGATCGCGGGCAAACTGCCCTCAGGAGCCGAATCCATGCCCGAAAGCCATGAACTGCCCGTTACCCTCGGCAACCCGGGCCCCGATGCCGTTGCACCCGCCGACGACTCTATCCGCAACCGTGTCCGCACGGCGTATGCCCAGGTGGCGCAGGCCAGCGACGCCGGGGACTGTTGCGGCGAGGCGAGCAGCTGCTGCGGCGTGTCCGAGGACGAGCAGATCAACCGGCTGCTGTCGCAGCGCCTCGGCTACACCAGCGCCGATCTCGCCGCGGTGCCCGAGGGCGCGGACATGGGCCTTGGCTGCGGCAACCCACGGGCGATTGCTTCGCTGAAGCCCGGCGAGACGGTGCTGGATCTGGGTGCCGGCGGCGGCTTCGACTGTTTTCTGGCGGCGGCGGAAGTGGGGCCCGAGGGGCATGTGATCGGCGTCGACATGACGCCGGACATGCTCAGCAAGGCGCGGGGGAACGCCGCCCGCGGCGGCTTTGGCAATGTCGAGCTCCGGCTCGGCGAGATCGAGCACCTGCCGGTGGCGGATGGGACCGTGGACGTGATCATCTCCAACTGCGTGATCAATCTGTCGCCGAACAAGCCGCAGGTGTTCCGCGAAGCCTTCCGGGTGCTGAAGCCGGGCGGGCGGCTAGCCATTGCCGACGTCGTGGCGAGCGCGGAGCTGCCGGCGGAGATGCGCGATGATCCTTATCTGCACTCGGCCTGTGTCGCCGGCGCCTCGCTGATCGACGAGCTGGACGCGATGCTGACGGCGGCGGGGTTCGTCGATGTGGTCATCGCACCGAAGGATGCTTCCAAGGACTTCATCCGGGACTGGGCACCCGGGCGCGGCGTGGAAGACTATGTCGTGTCCGCGACCATCGAGGGCCGGAAGCCGAGCGGTCTGTAGGCCGGACCGGGCGGCAGCGAGCCCGCGGGCCGGGGAGCTCAAGCATGCGCGTTGTCCTGGTCCACGGCATTTTCGACACCGGCAGCAAGTTCAAGACGCTCAAGCCCTACCTCGAAGACCGCGGCCACGTCTGCCTGGCGCCGTCGCTGACGCCCAACGACGGCCGCGACGGGCTGCCGGCGCTCGCTGAGCAGCTGGGGCAGCGCATCGACGCCGCCTTCGGAGCCGAGGCGCCCTTCGCGCTGGTGGGCTTTAGCATGGGCGGGCTGATTTCGCGCTGGTATCTGCAGGAGCTGGGCGGCCATGCGCGGGTGGACAGGTTCGCGGCCATTGCGGCACCCATGCAAGGCACGCTCTGGGCCTATGGCTATCCCGGCAAGGGGGCGAAGCAGATGCGCCCGGGCAGTGATTTTCTGGCGCGGCTCGGGGAGTCGGTGCAGACGCTGGACCGGACGGAGCTCTTCGCCTACTGGACGCTCTTCGATGCGGTGATCTTGCCCCAGGACAGCGCAGACTGGCAGCTTGCCGACAGCACGCGCATCCCGGCGCTGTGTCATCCCTGCATGCTGTGGCATCCCACATTGATGTCGCACCTGGCGGCGCAGCTGGCCGAGGATTGACCCCGGCGCAGCCGGGCCAGCGCCGCGCCGCGGCCGGGCCTTCCTTGAGATCGCCGGGTGCAGGGCCGATAATGCGCCGCCGCGCGCGATGGCCGCGCCGATGATTTGGCTTGGCTTGACCAAAATCGGCGCGGCGCTCGAAACCGGAGTTACTGAGCGCCTTCATTTACAGCGGCTTGCGAGCCGCTGAAAATGGCGGGCCGGCCTGGCCCGCACGGCCAACGCCAATAAATTGGCATTAGCCGCTTGCGTAGGCCGACAACAGACCATTAAAAAGACCAGCATCCGCACCACCAGAGCCCGGACACCACGCCATGAAGCTCGGAATCCCGAAAGAGTCCCTCGCCGGCGAGACCCGTGTCGCCACCACGCCGGAGGTTGCCCAGAAGCTCGTCAAGCAGGGCTTCGAGGTACTGCTGGAGGCCGGCGCCGGCGCCGGCGCCCACTACACCGATGCCGCCTTCGAGGCGGCCGGCGTGCAGATCTCGGAGCGCAGTGCCTGCTTCGAGGCCGACATCGTGCTGAAGGTGCGCCGCCCCAGCGACGACGAGGCCGCCGCCGTGCGCTCCGGCGCCGTCTACATCGGCCTGCTCGAGAGCTGTGGCGACGACCCGACCATCGGCCGGATGGTAGAGAACGGGGTCACGGTGCTCGGCATGGAGCGCATGCCGCGCATCTCCCGCGCCCAATCCATGGATGCCCTGTCCTCGCAGAGCAACATCGCCGGCTACCGCGCCGTCATCGAGGCCGCCGCTCGTTACGGGCGCTTCTTCCCGATGATGATGACCTCCGCCGGCTCCGCCAAGCCGGCGCGGTTGGTGGTGCTCGGCGCCGGGGTCGCCGGGCTCCAGGCCATCGCCACGGCGCGGCGCCTCGGCGCCGACGTGCACGCCTACGACGTGCGCCCGGAGACCAAGGAGCAGATCGAGTCCCTGGGCGCCAAGGCCATCGAGCTGGATCTCGGCGAGAGCGGCGCGGGGGAGGGCGGCTATGCGAAGGAGCTCTCGGACGAGGCCAAGGCGAAGCAGCAGCAGCTGCTGGCCGACGAGCTGGCCAAGGCCCACGTCATCATCACCACGGCCCTCATCCCCTGCCGACCCGCCCCGGAGCTGATCACCGAGGACGTGGTGCAGCGCATGCGCGAAGGCTCCGTCATCGTCGACCTCGCGGCGGCCAATGGCGGCAACTGCAAGCTCACTGAAGCCGACGAAATCGTCTCGCGCCACGGCGTGACCATGGTCGGCCACACCAACTACCCGGCCATGGTGCCGGCGGACGCGAGTGCCTTCTATGCCAAGAACCTCGCCAATCTGCTGGAGATCATGGTGGACAAGACCGACTCGGGCCCGGTGCTCAAGGACCTCACCGAGGACGAGGTCACCAAGGCCATGATCGTGGAGGCTTGAGCCGAAATGGCGAGCGCCGCCTGTCGCTGACATCCCAGCCCCGAATCCTCAGCCCCGGAGGTTCCATGTCCGAATCCCTGACCGCGCTATACGTCTTCGTCCTCGCCTGCTTCATCGGCTACTACGTCGTCTGGGGCGTGACGCCGTCCCTGCATACGCCGCTGGTGGCGCTGACCAACGCCATTTCCGGCATCGTGCTCGTGGGCGCGCTGCTGGTCACCGGGCTGGACGAGGCCGGCTGGCTCGCCTCCGGCATGGGCTTTCTCGCGGTGCTGCTGGCCAGCATCAATGTCTTCGGCGGCTTTCTGGTGACACACCGGATGCTGTCGATGTTCAAGAAGAAGAAATAAGGGGACGCAGGGATGGAGCTGACCATGAATCAACTGGCCGTGGCCTATCTGGTCTCGGCCGTGCTCTTCATCTTCGCGCTGAAGGGGCTCACCCACCCGGCGACGGCCCGGCGGGGCAACCTCTTCGGCATGCTCGGCATGGCCATCGCGCTGATCGCGACCCTGCTCGGCGCCGAGGTGCAGGACTACCTGCTCATTATCATCGCCGGCGTCATCGGTGCCGTCATCGGCATTAGGGTCGCGCTGCGCATCCAGATGACGGCCATGCCCCAGCTGGTGGCGGCTCTACACAGCTTTGTCGGCATGGCGGCGGTGCTGGTGGCCATCGGCACCTTCATCAACCGCGCCCAGGCGGGCACGTTGAACACCGTGCTCATGGGCGAGCTGTCCGCCGGCGTGGTCATCGGCGCCATCACCTTCACGGGCTCCGTCATCGCCTTCACCAAGCTCCAGGGCATCATGTCCGGGGCGCCCATCAAGTTCATGGGCCAGCACCTGCTCAATGCCGCCATCGCCATCGCGACCGTGCTGCTGGCGGTGAACTTCGCAATGACGGGCAACGTATTCTCGCTGCTGCTGATGACGCTGCTCGCCTTCGTGCTCGGCGGCACGCTCATCATCCCCATCGGCGGCGCCGACATGCCGGTGATCATCTCCATGCTGAACAGCTACTCCGGCTGGGCGGCGGCGGCGACGGGCTTCACGCTGCACAACAACCTGCTCATCATCGTCGGCGCCTTGGTGGGATTCTCGGGCGCGATCTTGAGCTACATCATGTGCCGTGCCATGAACCGCAGCATCATCAACGTGGTGTTCGGCGGCTTCGGCACGGATTCCAGCGGCGACAGCGCCGGGGCCGTGGCGGCGGAGAAGGGCGTCAAGTCTGCATCGGTGGAGGACGCGGTCTATTGGATGGAAGACGCCAACAAGGTCATCATCGTGCCCGGCTACGGCATGGCCGTGGCGCAGGCGCAGCATGCGCTCAAAGAGATGATGGAGCTGCTGGAGGCGCGCGATGTCGAGGTCAAGTTCGCCATCCACCCGGTGGCCGGGCGCATGCCGGGGCACATGAACGTGCTGCTGGCCGAGGCCGACATACCCTATGACCATGTGCTGGAGATGGACGAGATCAACCCGGAGTTCCAGGGCGCCGCCGTGGCCCTGGTGGTGGGCGCCAACGACGTGGTGAACCCCGCCGCCAAGGAAGACCCCACCAGCCCCATCTACGGCATGCCCATCCTCGAGGCGGGCCGCGCCAATCAGTGCTATTTCCTCAAGCGCTCCATGCGCCCCGGCTACTCGGGCGTGGACAACCTGCTCTTCTACCAGGACAACACGTCGCTCATCTTCGGCGACGCCAAGGACACCATCGAAGGGATCGTCTCCTCGCTGAAGGGCGGCGGTCACTGAGGCAACGCTCGGCGTGGCGTCGGCGCCGCGCTCGGGCGAGGTTGCGACATGACGGCGTCTGCCCCCCGCCGGCGCCTCCAATAATTCAGTATACCGTCCCCATTTCGCGTCAGTGGTCTGTGGGCGGCAGCCCGAGTGCGCGGCGGATGCAGGCGAGGTAGTTGCGGGGATCGTCCTCGCGGCCCTCGCGCTGCATACGCCACATGGACTCCGCCAGGCAGTCCAAAAGCTGGTGCTCCACGGCGTGGGCATCGCCGCTGTGGATGCGCAGCCCGCTCTCGTAGAGGGCGCGGATGCCTGGGGGATGATCGGCGCCGATCTGCTCCAGCAGCGCCAGGTGCAGGGCCATGTGCAGGAAGGGGTTGGTCTCGCCGCCTTCCGGCAGCCAGTCCTTGTCGAGCGCCTGGTCTGCGGCCGCGAGCATCCGGTGATATTCCGGGTGCTTGGCCACCACCTCGGCGATGCGCTGCTCCAAGGGGTCCAGCGGTTCGCCGGACTGCGCCTTCTGCCAAGCCTCGATGAAGCGGCGGCGGTAGGGGTCGCGCTGGGCGCCGAACATGGACCTTGCTCCTGAGCGTTCGCGGGCTTCAGGAGGTGGCGTCGAGCGGCGGCTTTTCACCACCCGTGGGAGCGGCGTCCCCGCCGCGATCCGCGTTCACCGCCTCCGCATCACCCCGCACAATCGCAGCCGTCTTGTGCTTGTACTCGCACAAGTCCGCGATGCTGCATTCGGGGCAGCGCGGCTTGCGCGCGGTGCAGACATAGCGCCCGTGCAGGATCAGCCAGTGATGGGCGTCCTGCAGGAACTCCTTCGGCACCAGCCGCAGCAGACGCTGCTCCACCGCCAGCGGCGTCTTGCCCTCGGCGAGGCGGGTGCGGTTGGCCACGCGAAAGATGTGGGTGTCCACGGCCATGGCCGGCTCGCCGAAGGCGGTGTTCAGGATCACGTTGGCCGTTTTCCGACCCACACCGGGCAGGGCCTCCAGCGCCTTGCGCTCCCGCGGCACCTCACCGCCGTGCGCGTCCACCAGGATGCGGCAGGCGGCCATGATGTTCTTGGCCTTGCTGTTGAAGAGGCCGATGGTGCGGATGCGCTCCTTGAGCCCCTCTTCGCCGAGCTCCAGGATCGCCTGCGGCGTGCTCGCCACCGGAAACAGCCGTGCAGTCGCCTTGTTCACGCCCTTGTCCGTGGCCTGCGCGGACAGGATCACGGCCACCAGCAGCTCGAAGGTGCTGGCGTAGTGGAGCTCGGTGGTGGGGCTCGGGTTGGACTCCCGCAGACGGCGGAAGATCTCGGTGCGTTTGGCGCGGTTCATGGCGGCGGCAAGGATAGCGGCGGCGAACGCCCTTGTCGCGCCCACGAAAAACGGTGACGGTATACTGATTGCGCTTCAGAAACGGGGACGGTATATGGATCTCTGCCGCTGATCCGCTTTGCCGGGCGAACAGAAACTGTCTAAAATGACAGTATCCAGTCCCGGCAAGGAGCGCACCCATGTCCGCGCAGCTCACCGCCCGCCAACGCCAGATCCTGGAGCTGATCCGCCGCCACGTGCGCGAGACGGGTTATCCGCCGACGCGCGCCGAGATCGCGCAGGCCTTCGGCTTCAGGTCCGTCACCGCCGCCGTGGACCACCTCAAGGCCCTGGCCCGCCACGGCGTCATCGAGATGCAGCAGGGCGCCTCCCGCGGCATCCGGCTGCTGGTGCCGGCGGAGGACGAGCTGCAATTGCCGGTGGTGGGGCGGGTGGCCGCCGGCAGCCCCATCCTCGCCGCCGAGCACATCGAAGAGCACCACCACCTGGACCCGGCGCTGTTCCACCCGCGGGCGGATTATCTCCTGCGGGTACGCGGCGTCAGCATGCGCGACGCCGGCATTCTGGACGGCGACCTGCTGGCGGTGCATCGCACACCGGCGGCCGAGAACGGCCAGATCGTCGTCGTCCGGCTGGATGATGAGGTCACCGTCAAGCGCTTCCGCCGGCAGGCGAACTGGCGCCACCGCGTGCAATTGCTGCCGGAGAACCCGGACTTCGCAGCCATCAACGTGGATCTGCGCGAGCAGACCCTCGTCATCGAAGGGCTCGGTGTCGGTGTGCTGCGCCGCGGGCTGATGGCCGGTGGCGGCGGCGCCCGCCGGTTGTAGGCCGGCGGGGTCGCCGCGCCAAGACTGGCTGCCAGGGCGCCCCAGGCCGGGTGATCCGGCCAAGGCGACTCGGCCAAGGCGACCCGACTAAGGCGACACAGCCAAGAAGCCGGGACGCCTGTGCTCAGAAAACCCCATTCCAGGGCCTGCCAACCCGTAGGCCCTGATGATCACCGGAGCCCAGCGCCATGCAGCTCGACCAACTCCTCGCCGACCGTGCGGACCTCTGGCGCGGCCATGCCACACCGCAGGCGGCACCCGCCGGCTTGTCCACCGGCTTTCGCGCGTTGGACGCAGCGCTGTCCGGCCATGGCTGGCCGGCGGCCGGGCTCAGCGAGGTGCTGAGCGCCCACCAGGGCGCCGGCCTCGCGCTGCTGCTGCCGCTGCTGGCGGCCCTCAGCAACGGCGGTCAGCACCGTGACGACCGCCCGGTCCAGCCCCGGGTCCAACCCCGGACCCATCCCCGCTGGCTGTTGTGGGTGGACCCGCCGCATATCCCCTTTGCACCGGCGCTGGCGGCTCGCGGGCTGGACCTGCGGCGCATTCTGGTGGTCCATGCCGGCGCCGATGCCGCCTGGGCGGCGGAGCAGGGGCTGCGCTCGGGCACCTGTGCCGCGGTGCTGGCCTGGACGGGTACGGGGTCGGGTACGGGGTCGGCCCGGGCGGAGCGCGCCTGTCGGCGGCCGCCGGCGGCTGGACACCGGCGGCGCTGCGCCGGCTCCAGCTCGCCGCCGCGGAGACCGACACCCCGGTGCTGCTGCTGCGCCCCCTCGCCGCCGCCGGCGAGACCTCGCCGGCGGTGCTGCGGCTCAGGGTGAGCGCCTGTGCCGAGGGGCTGGACCTGACCCTGCTGAAGCAGCGCGGCGGCCTCCGACAGGCCGGGCACGATGCCGAGGCGGGCGGCCCTCGGCCGGCTCGCGGCCTGGGCCTATGGCTTCAGCGACCAGGTGAGCCTGGTGCCGCCGGCGGCCCTGGTGCTGGAGGCGGGCCGCAGCCTCAAGCTCTTCGGCGGTGCCGCGGCGCTGCGCCGGCGGGTGCTGGAGGGCGTCACCGGCCTCGGCTGGCGGGCGCGCTGTGTGCTGGCGCCGACGCCGGCGGCGGCGCTGGTGCTCGCCGGCGCCGGGGCCGAGACCGGCATCGTCGCCGACCACGCCGCCCTGCGCCGCAGCCTCGCCGCGCTGCCGGTGGCGGCGCTGGATTTCACGGCGGCGGAGCTGGACGACCTGCAGCGCATGGGCATTGTCTGCGTGGCCGAGCTGCTGCGCCTGCCGCGGGCCGGCCTCGCCGAGCGCCTCGGCATCGCCCGGCTGCAACAGCTGGAGCGCCTGCTCGGCGAGCGCCCGGACCCGCGCCGGGCCTATGTGCCGCCGGCGCGCTTTCGCGCCGCCCTGGAGCTGCCGGCGGAGGTGCCGGACGCCCCGGCGCTCGCCTTCGCCTGCCGGCGGCTCATCGACGAGCTGGTCGGGATGCTCTACGCCCGCCAGGCGGGCGTGCAGCGTCTGGACTGGCGCTTCCACCATGCCGACGGGCCGCCGACGCGGCTCACCCTCGGCTCGGCGGCGCCGGCGCGGGACCCGCAGCACTGGCTGGCCCTACTGCGCGAGCGCCTGGACCGGCTGCGGCTGGCGGCGCCGGTGCAGGCCATTGCCGTCAGCAGCGAGCAGCTGCGCCCGCTGGCGCCCGCCGACACCGAGCTCTTCCCGCGGGACACTGGCGCCTCGGTGCCGGACCCGGCGCTGCTGGACCGTCTGCGGGCGCGGCTCGGGCCGGCGGCGGTGCAGGGGTTCGCGGCGGTGGCGGACCATCGCCCGGAGCGCGCCTGGCGTGCGTGCGAGCCGCAGCTGACGGCGGCCCCGCCGGGCCGGGCGCCGCCAGCAGGGGCCGGACGGGGCAGGGCAGCCCGCAAGGGCTCGGACAACCCGGCACCGCCCGGCACCGCCACCGGCGAGCGCCGTGACCGGCCCCTGTGGCTGCTGGCGGCGCCGGCGGCACTCGAGCTGCGAGGCGGCCGCCCCTGGCTGGACGGTCCGCTGGACCTGGGCGCCGGCTGCGAGCGCATCGACACCGGCTGGTGGGACGGCTTTCAAGTGGCCCGGGATTACTATGTCGCCCGCACCGCCGACGGTGAGCGGCTGTGGATCTATCGCGAGCTGCGCGGCGCCGGCGGCTGGTTCCTGCACGGCATCTTCGGCGATGATCCGGCGGATGCCGGCGGCGGCTCGTAGACCCGCGCCGAGCTCCCACGACACGCGGCGACGTTCCCCCTCGATGTCGGGATCGATGTCAATCGCGCCGATCGAGCTCACGCGTTGACGGGCACCTTGGTTTTTGTGTTACTACCGCTTTGACACTCAACACACTGGACATGGCATGAGCATTCCCGAACGCCAATCCAGCGACGGCTCGCTGCGCATGACCACCTATGAGCAGGACGTTATCGCCTGGGCCGACCAGCAGGCTGAGCTGCTGCGGGCAGGGCGGTTCGATCGATGAAACCGGACTCGCGGCCTTTCCGGATGCATGTCCTTGGACCCTGGAAGCCATCATGGACCCCAGCTGGCTGCCGGATTGATGCCCTGGGGGCAGCCGCTGCCGGGACGGCGCTCGTCACGACGGCGCCGGGGCGACGCCTCACCGCACCAAACCCTCACGCAGCTGCTGAAACCGCGCGAGCCGCTGCGGGTGGATGCTGCCCGCCGCCACCGCTGCGCGCACGGCGCAGTCGGGCTCGTCCAAGTGGCGGCAATCGCGGAAGCGGCACTCGCCGCGCACTGTGCCGAGCTCCGGGAAGCCGTCCTCCAGCTGCGCCTGGGAGAGACCCGCCAGGCGGAAGCTGCGCACGCCGGGAGAGTCGATGAGCCGCCCGCCGGCGGCGTCCCCAGGCGGCAGCCGATAGCAGGTGGCGGTGGAAGTGGTGTGACGGCCGAGGCCGGTGGCCGCGGACAGCCGCCCCACCTGAATGTCCTGATCCGGCAGTAGCAGCTGGACCAACGACGACTTGCCGACACCGGACTGCCCCAGCAGGATGGCGGTCTGCGCCGTGAGATGCGGGAGCAGCGCGGTGATCCCTGGGCTGCCTTTGGTGCTGACGGGGCAGACCGGGTAGCCGAGCTCGGGATAGGGCGCCAGGGCGTCGATGAAGGCGCGGCGGGCCGGCGTATCCAGCAGATCCATTTTCGCAGCCACCACCAGGGCGCGCACGCCCATCAATTCCGCTGCCACCAGGTATTGGTCCAGCAGAAACCCGCTCGGCGGCGGCTCGGGGGCCACCACGACGGCCAGCAGGGTCAGATTGGCCGCCAGCGGCTTGTCGCGGCCCGCGTAGTCAGGGCGGCTGAGGACATTCTCCCGTTCCGCCAGCGCCGTCACCACGCCGCGGCTGGGCTCGGTTGGTACCCAGATCACGCGGTCTCCGCACACCGGCTGACCGATGTTACGGCGGGCGACGCAGTGATGCAGCGAGCCGTCGGCGGCTTCGATGGCGAGGTGCGCGCCGTGGCGGGTGATCACCGAGCCTTGTTGCGACTGTCGCTCGCCGACGGCCGGCTCGGCGCCGTCACCGGGCCCCGTGGTCGCCGCGCCTGTATCCCGCTCGGCGTCGAGGTCATCGAGGACGGCGCTGGTGCGGCTCTCCAACCGCTGCCGGCGGCGCTCCTGGATCGCCTGGATGCGCCGGCGCTGGCGCTCCGACAAGCGGCGCTTCGGCATCAGGCCGCCATCCTGCTGCCCGGCGCGGCGCGCCAGCGCGCCGGCGCAGGCCTTGGCCTGCTGCCGCGCGCAGGCTGCCCGCGTTGGCTCACCGGTCGAACTTGTAGTACTCGTTGTTCAGGCGCTGGGCCACGGCTTCGACTTCTTCGGGGAACATGCCGGTGTCCAGGTTGGTGTTGCAGGCCTCCACCTGGGTCTCCAGCGCGCTGTAGGAGTCGATCTTGCGGTCTTCCCGCGTATACATCTCGCTGCCGTGGCAGCTGGTGCAGTTTTTCTCGATCAGAGCGTGGGCATCGACGCCTTCGCTGGCCGGGGCCGCGAGGCTGGTCAGCAGCACGGCGCCGGCGGCGAGCAGTGTGGCGGCAGCAGACAGACGAACGGCGGGAAGCTCGACAGACATGGCTATTCTCCGGAAATCGCTGAGGTTGGATTCTAGCAACGCTCGGCGCCGCAGCGGGCGCGATCGCGCTACCATCCGGCAAATCGTGGTGATGACGGGAGAAGCCAATGGAGCAAGCGGGGAATCTGGCCTGGATCGACCTGGAAATGACGGGGCTCGACCCCTTCAATGACTGCATCCTCGAGATCGCGAGCATCGTCACGGACCCGGAGCTGACCATCCTGGCGGAGGGCCCCGTGCTGGCCATCCAACAGCCGGAGGCCGTGCTCGCGAGCATGGACGGCTGGAACACCCGCCACCACGGCGAGTCCGGCCTGCTGGAGCGGGTGCGCAGCAGTGAGATCACCGAGGCCGAGGCCGAGGCGCGGACGCTGGCCTTTCTTCAAAATTGGTGCCAGCCGAAGCAGGCGCCGCTGTGCGGCAACAGCATCTGCCAAGATCGCCGCTTCCTGGCGCGCTGCATGCCGCGGCTAGAGGCCTTCTTCCACTACCGCAATCTCGACGTCAGCAGCCTCAAGATCTGCGCCCGGCTGTGGGCGCCGGATATCGCCGAGGCCTTCAAAAAGCAGAACAAGCACCTGGCGCTGGACGACATCCGCGAATCCATCGCCGAGCTCAAGCACTATCGCGCGGAACTGCTGCAGGTATGAGCTCGCGCGCTGTGCTTGGGTGCTCGGCCTTGATGCTTGCCGGGCGGCTCATGCCGCGGCGCCCGCGCCCTGGGCGCTCAAGGCCCAGCGCGCGTGCTCGCGCACCAGCAGGCTCGGATGATCTGCGCGGGCAGTGAGCGCCTCGCGTACCGCGGCCGAGGGCTCGGCATTGCCGAGGGCGACGGCGATGTTCCTGAGCCAGCGCTCGTGGCCGATGCGGCGGATGGCGCTGCCCGCGGTGCGCGCGAGGAACTCGTCTTCGTCCCAGGCGAAGAGCGCCAGCAGTGTCGGCGTGTCCAGGCCCTCTCGGGGCAGGAAGTCGGCCTCTTCGGTGAGGTGCGCGAAGCGGTTCCACGGGCAGGCCAGCTGGCAGTCGTCGCAGCCGTAGATATGGTTGCCCATACGCCCGCGCAGCGGCTCCGGAATGGGCCCCGGGTGCTCGATGGTCAGATAAGAAATGCAAAGCCGCGCATCCAGCACATAGGGCGCGACGATGGCGTCCGTCGGGCAGATGTCGATGCAGGCCTTGCAGCGCCCGCAATGGTCCTCGGCGGGCGGGTCCACGGGCAGCGGCAGGTCGCAGTAGATCTCGCCCAGGAAGAACCAAGATCCGGCCTGGGGATTGATGACATTGGTGTGCTTGCCGATCCAGCCGAGCCCGGCCTTCTGCGCCAGGGGCTTCTCCATGACCGGGGCGGAGTCGACGAACACCCGGTAGCCGAAGGCGCCGACGCGGGCCTCGATGCGCTGGGCCAGGCGCTTCAGGCGTTGGCGCAGCACCTTGTGGTAGTCCCGGCCCAGGGCATAGCGGGACACGAAGGCCTGGGCCGGATCGCCGAGGACGCGCTCGATATTGACTTGGTATTCGGGCAGATAATCCATGCGTGCGGAGATGACCCGCAGCGTGCCCGGCACCAGCTCGGCGGGGCGCGTGCGCTTGCTGCCGTGGCGCGCGAGCCAGTGCATATCGCCGTGCATGTCCTGTCCCAGCCAGGCGCCCAGGCGCGCCTCGGCGAGGCTCAGATCGCAGTCGGCGATGCCCACCTGTTGGAAGCCCAGCTCTGCCCCCCAACCCTTGATGGCGGCCGCCAGGCGGGCGCCATCGGCGCACGAGAGAGGCGTGCGGGGTGAGTCGGCTGGCGCCGGTGCGTCGGCGTTGGCGTCTGTCACGATGCTCCGTCGGTGGTGATGGGCCGGTGGTGCACGGGTGCGGTTGTGGCGTCTGATCGACGCTGTTGTACGGCTCTGCTCGCCACAGCCCGCCCGTCGGTCCTGTATGCATTGCGTCGGCCGAAACTGCGGGGTTGCAAAGTCGGCGCGGGTGGATAGGGTAGCGGGCTGCGGGGCTCGCGGGCGCGGCAGGGCGGCTGTCGCCGCGCGTCGCTGCAACTTGTTGACTAGTGTGGTGCGCGCTGTGCCGGAAAAACAACCCATCCCCTATGCGCTTTATCGTGCCGAGCAGGTCCGCGCGTTGGACCGTTGCGCCATCGAGCGCCACGACATCCCCGCCGCCGAGCTGATGCAGCGGGCGGGTCGCGCCGCCTTCGAGGTGCTGCAGGCGCGTTGGCCGGCGGCCCGCCGCGTCCTGGTGCTCGCCGGCGCCGGCAACAACGGCGGCGACGGCTATGTGCTCGCCGCCGAGGCCCTCGCCGCCGGCCTCGACGTGCGGCTGCTGACGCTGGGTGATCATACCAAGCGCTCCGCGGCGAGCGCGGCCGCCGCCGCCCGTTTCGCCGAGCGCGGCGGCGCTGCCGAGCCGTACCAGCGCCTGCCGGGGGATGTGGACATCATCGTCGACGCCCTGCTCGGCACGGGCCTCACCCGCGCCGTGGCCGGTCACTGGGCTGAAGCCATCGACGCCGTCAATGCGAGCCGCGCCCCGGTGCTGGCATTGGACATCCCCTCCGGACTCGCGGCCGACACGGGTCAGGTCCTCGGTAGCGCGGTGCGGGCGGCGGCCACCATCAGCTTCATCGGCCTCAAGCAAGGCTGCTTCACTGCGCGCGGCCCCGCCTGCTGCGGCGCGCTGCACTTCGACGGGCTCGCCGTGCCGCCGGCCATCTACGCCAGCGAAGTGCTCTCCGCGCGCCGGGTGGATTGGCGCAAGGAGCGCGAGCTGCTGCCGCCGCGTGCCGCGGACGCCCACAAAGGCACCGCCGGCCATGTGCTGGTGGTGGGCGGGGCGCCCGGAACCTCGGGTGCGGTCAGGCTCGCCGGCGAGGCGGCCCTGCGCGCCGGCGCCGGCCTGGTGACTGTCGCCACGCACCCGGAGCACGCGGCGCTCCTGAACCTGACCCGCCCGGAGCTGATGGTGCAGGGCGTGAGCAGCGCCGACGGGCTGCTCCAGGCGGCCGCTCGAGCCGATGTCATCGCCGTGGGTCCCGGTCTGGGGCGCGAGGCCTGGGGCGAGGCGCTGTTGGAGGCCGTGCTCGGCTTGGAGCGACGGCTAGTGGTGGACGCCGACGCGCTGAACCTGCTCGCCCGGGCGCCGCGCCGGCGCGAGCACTGGGTCCTGACCCCGCATCCCGGCGAGGCGGCACGCCTGCTGGAGCAGCGCGTGGCCGACATCGAGCAGGACCGCTTTGCAGCGGCGGCGGCACTCCAGGCACGCTACGGCGGTGCCGTGGTGCTCAAAGGCGCCGGCACCATCGTCCACGGCCCCGGGCAGCGACCGCCGGCGGTTTGCAGCGACGGCAATCCGGCCATGGCGAGCGCCGGCATGGGCGATGCGCTGACAGGCATCATCGCCGCGCTCTGGGCTCAGGCTCCGGCCCTGGACCCGCAGCAGGCGGCGAGCGCCGCCGTCTGTCTACACGCCGCGGCCGGCGACCGCGCCGCCGCCGGCGCCGACCGCGGGCTGCTGGCCGGGGACCTTATCGATACCCTGCCGCAGCTTTTCATCGGCAGAGTGCAGCCATGACAAGCGCCGCGACCCTCGAGCGCGTCGCCGCCGACGAAGCGGCCCAGCTTGCCTGGGGTGCGACCCTGGGGACACTGCTCTGCGGGCAGCCGGGAGGGCCGCCTGGTCTCGCCCGCGCCGGCGGCCTAGTATTCCTCACCGGCGACCTCGGCGCCGGCAAGACGACCCTGGTGCGGGGTCTGCTGCGGGGGCTCGGCCATCAAGGGCCGGTGCGCAGTCCCACCTATACCCTGGTGGAGAGCTTCGAGCTGCCGCACGCCCTGGTTCACCACCTGGACCTCTACCGCATCGCCGATGCCGATGAGCTGGAGTACTTGGGCATCCGCGACCTCCTGGACGGTGCCAGCCTGGTGCTGGTGGAATGGCCGGAGCGGGGCGCTGGCGTGCTGCCGGCACCGGACCTCAGCGTGCGCATCGAGCAGTACGATGGCGGCCGCAAGCTGTGCTTCACCCCGGCTGCGGCATGGCGGGCGGCGCTGAGCGCGCGGCTGCCGCAGGCGCCGGCGGCCGCCGCGGACCCTTGAAGACATTGCTGCGAGCGCTGCGGCCCGCTGCCGCGGTTGTCTGGGCACAGCTGTCGCAGGTCTGCCACAAATGTCATTGTGGAGCCTGAAGAACCCGTCGCAACGGCCCGTATACACTTGGAATAGTGGCGGCCTGGGTGCTATCCTGAGCGCAACGCTTCCCGCTCACCGAAGACTCTGCGCAGGGGCTTCGACATGGCAACCCCACTGACAACCCGCCGACTCAAGACCGCGCTGGCACTCCTGCTGATGCTGCTGCTCGCCGCCTTAGCACCGGCTGCGACGGCGGCGCAGGTGCCGGTCGAGGGCGCACGCATCTGGAATGCGCCCGATCACACACGCATCGTTCTCGACACCGCGGCGCCCATCCGCCATCGCGTCTTCTCCCTGGATAATCCCCCCCGGCTGGTGGTGGACATCACCGACGCCCGCCTCACCGGCGACCTGCCGCCGGCCGACGCCGACGACGTGCTGGTGGCGGGGCTGCGCAGCGGTGTGCGGGAGGGCGACGATCTGCGGGTGGTGCTGGACCTAAAGCAGCCGGTCAAGGCCAAGAGCTTTCAGCTGAAGCCCAACGGGACCTACGGCCACCGGCTGGTCATCGACGTGTCTGCGCGCACACAGCCTGCTCGGGCGCGGGTGGTCAGCCGCACGTCGCCCGCGGCGACGCCGCGACACTTGTCCGTGCAGCCCAAAGGCGCGCGGGACCGCGACGTCATCGTCGCCGTCGATGCCGGCCACGGCGGCGAGGACCCCGGGGCCATCGGCCCGGGGGGCACCCATGAGAAGGACGTGACCCTGGCCATCTCCCGCAAGCTCGCCGCTCGCATCGATCGCCAGCGGGGTATGCGCGCGGTGCTGATCCGCGACGGCGACTACTACATTGCGCTGCGCCAGCGCATCGCCAAGGCACGCAAGCATCAGGCGGATTTGTTCGTGTCCATCCATGCGGACGCCTTCCGGGACCGCCGCGTGCGCGGCTCATCCGTTTACACCCTATCCAACGGCGGCGCTACCAGCGAGGCCGCCAAATGGCTTGCGGAGCGGGAGAACCGCGCGGACCTCATCGGCGGCGTCAGCCTGGCCGAGCAGAACGACGTGCTCGCCGGCGTGCTGCTGGACATGACCCAAAACGCCACCCTGGAGCACAGCAGCATCGCCGCCTCGCGCGTGCTGTCCAAGCTCCGCGCGCTCGGGGACGTGCACCAGACGCGCATCCAGAAGGCGGGCTTTGCGGTGCTGAAGTCGCCTGACATCCCGTCCATGCTGGTGGAGACGGCCTTCATTTCCAATCCGGACGAAGAGAAGCGCCTGCGCAGTGGTCGTTACCAGAACAAGCTCGCGGACTACCTGGTGCAGGGCATTGTCGACTACTTCAAGGAGTATCCGCCCCCCGGCACGCGCTTCGCGCGCGACGACGCACCGGGTCGGGACGGGCTCGGTGCACTGCCGGCCGCGGGAGCCGTGACCTTTGCCGACGTTGCTTGGCACTATGATCTGGATCTCACCGGCGTGCGCCTCGCGCAGGCACCGGCGCTCCCCGGCATCGCCCGCCACCCCCATTTCCAGCCGAGCGACCATCATCCCGGCGGCGGCTCGCCCCCTCGCCAGCCCCCCTCGCAAGCTCCCTGGCCAAGCCCCGGGACTGATCGCGCCGCGGCCAGCGTCCATTGAAGCGCCCATTGATCGGCACTCGGGTTGCGGGCGCTTCATGCTTCTGGTTCCATCCGCTCGATGGCGACCATCCGCTCCCTGCCTGCCCAGCTCATCAATCAGATCGCCGCCGGCGAGGTGATCGAGCGCCCGGCCTCCGTGATCAAGGAGCTGGTGGAGAACAGCCTGGACGCCGGCGCCCACAGCCTCCGGGTCGACCTGGAGCAGGGCGGCATCAAGCTGATGCGGGTCACCGACGACGGCGGTGGCCTCGGGCGCGATGATCTGGCGCTGGCCGTGGCGCGTCACGCCACCAGCAAGATCGCCAGCCTCGCTGACCTGGAAGGCGTAGCCACGCTCGGCTTTCGCGGTGAGGCCCTGCCGAGCATCGCCTCGGTATCCCGCTTTGCACTCACCTCCCGCCGCGACGGCGATGCGCACGCCTGGCGCCTCGCCTGTGACGGCAGCGACGGCACCGAGCCGCCGCAGCCCGCGGCCCATGGGGTTGGGACCAGTGTCGAGGTGCGGGATCTCTTCTACAACGTGCCCGCTCGGCGGAAGTTTCTGCGCACCGAGCGCACCGAGCTCGGCCACATCGATCAGCTGCTGACGCGCTTCGCCTTGGCGCGCGGTGACCTGTCGCTGCGGCTCACCCACAACGGCCGGGTCTCCCTGGAGTTGCCCGCCGCCGACGCCGCCCTGGACCCGACGCGCCTGCGCCGACTGCTGGGCGAGGAATTCCTCGCCCATGCCCTGACGCTGGATGACTCGGCGGTGGGCCTGCGGCTGCACGGCCTGGTGGCAAGCCCGGCCTTCGCCCGCAGCCAGGGCGACATGCAGTTCTTCTATGTCAACGGCCGCCTGGTGCGCGACAAACTGGTGACCCATGCCGTGCGCCAGGCCTTCCGCGACGTGCTGCACCACAGCCGCCATCCGGCCTTTCTGCTGTTCCTGGAGCTGCCGCCGCGGCAGGTGGACGTCAACGTCCATCCCGCCAAGCACGAGGTCCGCTTCCGCGAGTCCCGGCAGGTACACGATTTCATCTTCCAGGTCTTGCATCGGCGTTTGGCGGCGGGGCAGCGCGGCGCGGATGGGCCCGCCGCCGAGCCGGCTGCGTCCGCGCCCGCCGCGGGCGCAGCCGCAGAGCGCCAAGGGCCGGCCAGCGTGCCGCGGGCGCTGCCGCTCGGCATCGCAGACGCGCGCGGCAGCTATGGCTCCGAGCGGCTCAGCCACACCCCGCCCAGCCGAGCCGCGGCTGCGGCGGCACTCGCCTTCCAGGGGCCGGCGCCGGCGCTCGCAGAGGCGCCCGCAGCGGCACCGGATGCGCACACCGAGCTGCCGCCGCTCGGCTTCGCCATCGGCCAGCTGAACGGCATCTACGTCCTCGCCGAGACCGCGGACGGACTCGTCATCGTGGACATGCACGCGGCGCACGAGCGCATCGGCTACGAGCGCCTGAAGCAGGCGGTGCACGGCGAGCAGCTGGTGCGCCAGCCGCTGTTGATGCCCGTGTCCGTGCACGTGAGCCAGGTCGAAGCGGATCTCGCCGACGCCCATGTGGACCTGCTCACGCGGCTCGGCCTGGTGATCGGGCGCCTCGGCGAGACGCAGCTGGTGGTGCGCGAGCTACCGGCGCTGCTGGCGCAGGCGGATGCCGAGCAATTGCTGCGGGACGTGCTCGCGGACCTCGGCACCCACGGCCGCAGCGAGCGCATCGAGGCCGCGGTGGACGGCCTGCTCGCCACCATGGCCTGCCATGGCGCCGTGCGCGCCAACCGCCGCCTGACGCTCGCCGAGATGAACGCCCTGCTGCGGGACATGGAGCGCACCGAGCGCGCCGATCAATGCAACCACGGACGCCCCACCTGGACGCGGCTGACCCAGCGCGAGCTGGACGCGCTCTTTCTGCGCGGGCGCTGAGTGTCCACCGCGGACCAGCGCAGGGCAGGGCCGGCGGCGACGGACGCCGCCGGTGGAGAGCTGCCCGTTGTGCTGATCATGGGCCCCACGGCTTCCGGCAAGACGGATCTCGCAGTCGCAGTGGTGGATGCCCTGGCCCCGATGCTGCCCTGCGAGATCGTGAGTGTAGACTCCGCGCTGGTCTACCGCGGCCTGGACATCGGCACCGCCAAGCCGTCGCCGGCGCTGCGGGCCCGCTATCCGCACCGACTGGTGGATATCTGCGACCCGGCGGAGGCCTACTCCGCGGCCCGCTTTCGCGCGGACGCCTTGGCCGCCATTGCGCAGATCCGCGCCCGCGGTGCGCTGCCCCTGCTGGTGGGCGGCACCATGCTCTACTTTCGGGCGTTGCTGCGCGGCCTCTCGCCGCTGCCGGAGGCGGACCCGGCGCTGCGCGAGCGGCTCGCACGCGAGGCGGCGGCGCGCGGGCCCGTAGGCATGCATGGCTGGCTGGCGGATGTGGACCCGGCCGCCGCCGCCCGCATCCATCCGAACGACCCGCAGCGGGTGCAGCGGGCGCTGGAGGTCTACTTGGCCAGCGGTCGGCCCATGAGCAGCCTTTGGCAGGCCGGCGACGGCGCCCTGGACCTGCCGACAGTCAAGCTGGTGCGCTCGCCGCGGGAGCGCGCGGTGCTGCATCGGCGCATTGAGACGCGCTTCGACGCCATGCTCGCGGCGGGCTTTCTGGACGAGGTCCGGGGGCTGATGCGCCGCGGCGACCTCGCGCCGGAGCTGCCCGCCATGCGCGCGGTGGGCTATCGCCAGGCCTGGGCCCACCTCGCCGGCGCCTTCGATGCCGCGACCATGCGCGCGCGCGCACTCGCCGCCACCCGCCAGCTCGCCAAGCGGCAATACACCTGGCTGCGCAGCGAGCCCGACTGCACCTGGCTCTGGGATGAGGCGGCGCCGCTCGCGCAGGCGCTGGCGATCCTCCGGCGCCGTGTGGGCCTCGGTGCTTGAGCGCGCCGGTGCCCCCGGCAGAGCCCTGCGGCGGGCGATGGCAAATCGACGCCAGTCGGCTGCGTTTTTCCCGCGCCGACGCCGCGGCGGATATGCTATTTTCAGATCTTTGATGCGCCTGACACTCAAGCAAAACCGGCTGCGGAACAACCGACCGGTGCGAGACAATATGGAGTCATAACAATGTCCAAAGGCCAGAGTCTGCAAGATCCGTTTCTCAATGCCTTGCGCAAAGAGCGGGTCCCGGTCTCGATCTTCCTGGTGAACGGCATCAAGCTCCAGGGTCAAATCGAGTCTTTCGACCAGTTCGTCGTGCTGTTGAAGAACAATGTCAGCCAAATGATCTACAAGCACGCTATCTCCACGGTGGTGCCTGCGCGCAACGTGAAGCTGCCCGCAGCCCCGGACGCGGAAGCCGAGGAGGGCAACAGCTGATCCGCCATGCCTCGACCCCATCCAGAGCCGCCGGCGCCCCGGCGCTGGCGCGAGCGCGCCCGGCAGCGCCAGCGCTGCCTCGCCGCCGAGCTGATCGCTGCCAAGTTGGTCGTTATCAGCCTGATCGCCGGGTTGGCACCGGCGGCTCGGTTTCCAGCCGCCTCGAAGCGACCGCCCGCGGCGGCGACGTAAGCAATAGTGTTTGAGCGACCCACCTCCGGCGAGCGCGCCGTGCTGGTGCAGCTGGCCGTCGGCGGCGAGCTGCCAGGCGATGCGCGCGAAGAATTGCAGCAGCTGGCCGAGGCCGCCGGCGCCACCATGGTCGGCTTCGTCGGCGGCACCCGGGCGACGCCGGACCCCAAGTACTTCGTCGGCAGCGGCAAGGCCGAGGAGCTAAAGGCCATGGTGGCCGCGGTCGAGGCGGAGCTGGTCATTGTCGACCACGGCCTGAGTCCGGCGCAGGAGCGCAATCTCGAGCGCTTGCTCCAGTGTCGGGTGGTGGACCGCAGCGGCCTGATCCTGGACATCTTCGCCCAGCGTGCGCGCTCCTTCGAGGGCAAGCTGCAAGTGGAGCTGGCACAGCTGCGCCACCTCTCCACCAGGCTGGTACGGGGCTGGACCCATCTGGAGCGGCAAAAGGGCGGCATCGGCCTGCGCGGGCCGGGTGAGACCCAGCTGGAGACGGACCGCCGGCTGCTCGGCAAGCGCATCGCCCTGCTGAAGGAGCGCCTGGCGCGCATCGAGGTCCAGCGCGATCAAGGCCGCCGCGCCCGCGAGCGCCGCGAGGTGCCGACGGTGGCCCTGGTGGGCTACACCAATGTCGGCAAATCCACGCTGTTCAACCGGCTCACCGCGGCCGGCGTACTCCAGGCCGACCAACTGTTTGCGACCTTGGACCCGACCCTGCGGCGGCTGCCCTTGCCCGGCGCGCAGGACGCGGTGCTGGCGGACACCGTCGGCTTCATCAGCCAGCTGCCGCACGAGCTGGTGGCGGCCTTTCGTGCCACGCTGGAAGAGACGCGCTCGGCGGATTTGCTGCTGCACGTCGTCGACGCAGACCCGCTGGAGCGCGCCCGCCATATCCAGGACGTCGAGACGGTCCTGGCCGAGATCGGCGCCGAAGAGGTCCCGCGCATCATGGTCTACAACAAGGTCGATGCCCTGGACGGCACCGGCGTGGACCCGACCCCGCGCGTGGACCGAGACGCCGACGGCCGGGTTGAACGGGTCTGGCTGTCGGCTGTCACAGGAGAAGGCATCGAGCCGTTGCTCGTGGCCATCGGCGAGCGGCTCGCGACCGCGACGGTGCATCAGCGCTTGCTGTTGGGTCCCGAAGACGGCGCGCTGCGAGCCTGGCTGTTCCGGCACGCCGGGATCGAGCAGGACAGCCCCACGGACCTCGGCGGCTGGGACATGCGAATCAGCATGCCCCAGGCACGCTGGGAGCGCGTCGCGCAAGGCAAGGATGCGCTCAGCCAGCGCATCTGCGCCCTCGCTGCGCCTTGTCCGCCACCTGCGTCTCGGCCTGATCGAGCGCTCGCGCGCGCAGATTGAGTGCGCCACCGGCGGCCACTGCGGCGGCCGAGCCGAGGGGCTGCGGTCGGGGGACGGGGCACCACCGTCCGCCGCGCGGGGCCGCGCAGCCCCGATCCGACCCGACGTCTTGATATCATCTCCGGCGGCCGGCACTTCGCGCCGTTCGCGCAGCGCGCCGGCAGCGGCGCTGGCGGCCGGTATCAGCAACACCCACACTGACGATCTGCGGAGACACTATGGCTTGGAACGAGCCCGGAGGCGGCGGCAAAGACCCCTGGGGCGGTGGCCCCAACAATTCCGGACCGCCCGATCTCGATGAAATCGTGCGCAAGCTGCAGGAGCGCGTCAGTGGCTTCCTGGGTGGCGGCAAAGGCGGCGGCGGCGGCGGTGGTAGTGGTCCGGATATCAGCAAGCGCACCATCGGCATCATCGCCGCGGTACTGCTGATCATTTGGCTCTTCACCGGTATCTATATCGTCGACCCCGCCGAGCGCGGCGTCGTCATGCGCTTCGGCGCCTACGCCAAGACCACCGAGCCGGGGCCGCACTGGCACATCCCTTACCCCGTGGAGACGGTTCAGCTGGTGAACGTTGACGAGATCTCGTCCTTCACCCACAAGGCGGCGATGCTCACGAAGGACGAGAACATCGTCGATGTCGAGCTCACCGTGCAGTCGCGCATCCAGGACGCCGGGAATTACCTGTTCCAAGACCAGGCCCCCGAGAAGACCCTGCGCGACGCCACCGAGACCGTGGTGCGCAAGACCATCGGCGGCAGCAAGCTCGACTTCATCCTCACCGAGGGCCGCAGCGCCATCGCGACCATGATCAAGGAGCGCGTGCAGAGCTTGATGGACGAGTATAAAACCGGCCTGCTGGTGACCTCGGTCAACATGCAGCCGGCGAAGCCGCCGGAGCCGGTGAAAGCCGCCTTCGACGACGCCATCAAGGCACGCGAGGACAAGGAGCGCCTGGAGAACCAGGCGGAAGCCTACGCCAACGAGATCCTGCCGCAGGCCCGCGGAGAGGCCGCCCGTGCCGTCGCCGATGCCAAGGCCTACCGCGACCGCGTCATCGCCGAAGCGGAAGGTCAGACCTCGCGCTTCACGGCCGTCCTCAACGAGTACAGCAAGGCGCCTCAGGTCACCCGCGAGCGTCTCTATCTGGAGACCATCGAGAACGTGCTCGGCGCCAATAACACCGTGCTGCTGGATGTGCCGGGCGGGGACAGCCTGATGTACCTGCCGCTGGATCAGCTCATGAAGAAGTCCAAGCAAAGCCAGGCCAGCACGAGCGATTCGCGCCGCGGCCTGTCGCAACCGACCACGGCGAGCACGGGCACGCCCGACCCGCGCAGCCGTTCAACTTCGCGTGAACGGAGCACCCGCTGATGGATGACATCAAGAAGGTAATGCTGCCCGCAGCCATCGTGCTGTTGGCGCTGTTGATCTACGCCTCGACCTTCGTCGTCAAAGAGTACGAGACGGCCATCAAGCTGCGGCTCGGTGAGATCGTTGGCAGCGACTATGATCCGGGCCTGCATCTGAAGGTGCCGCTGCTGAACAACATCCTCACCTTCGACGCGCGCATCCAAACACTGGACTCCCGCCCGGAGCGCTTCCTCACCATCGAGAAGAAGGACGTCATCGTCGACTCCTTCACCAAGTGGCGCATCAGCAACGCGGCGCAGTTCTTCCGTTCCACCGGCGGCGACTCAGCGCGCACGGCGCGGCTGCTCTCGGAGCGGATCAACACCAGTCTGCGCGACGAGTTCGGTAAGCGCACCATCCAGGAAGTGGTCTCGGAGGAGCGCCTGGCGCTGATGAAGGAGCTCACCAAGCAGATCGACGCACAGGCAACGGAGCTCGGCGTGGATGTGGTGGATGTCCGCGTCAAGAAGATCGACCTACCGCCGGAGGTCAGCGAGTCCGTCTACAACCGCATGCGCGCCGAGCGCGAGCGCGTCGCCCGCGACCTCCGCGCCAAGGGCTCGGAGGCAGCCGAGCGCATCCGCGCCGACGCCGACCGTCAGCGCACGGTCATCATTGCCGATGCCTACAAAGAGGCGGAAGAGACCCGTGGACAGGGCGATGCGAAAGCCGCTGAGGTCTACGCCAACGCGTACACGGCCGATCCGGAGTTTTTCGCGTTCTACCGGAGTCTGAACGCCTACCAAACGTCCCTAGGTGCCGGGGACAGTACGCTGGTGCTCGCGCCCGACTCGGACTTCTTCAAGTTCTTCGGCGACATGCACGGCGCCTCCAGCGAGATGGCGGCGCCCGCGGAGCCGCCGCAGGCATCTGCACCGATGCCCATGCCCGGCTACAGCTCACGCATGCGCTGAGCCGAGCACGCCCCGCCGCGATCGGCCCGCAGCGCCGGCCCTGTCGGCGCCGCGGGCCTTGGCTCGAAGGCCCCGCACCTTGATGCCCGCCGCCCGCACGGCAAAACCGTTCTAGCCTCCCTCCGCGGCTGCGCGGCAGGCGCGGGGCTTGGTGTTGTCGGTCATGAGGAAATAGTCGAACACCCGGCGCACGCGTCGGGCGAGCTTGGCGGTGGTCGCGGCGACGGAATCATCGCTGTTGGCCTTGAT
>NZ_NRRV01000011.1 GCF_016583825.1 Thiohalocapsa halophila
CTGGGGGCTGGGGGCGCCCACAATAAGGGGACGGTGTATCTAATTATGTTAATGCCCGATGCGATGGGGTTGTACATGAGATGTCTGGCACGCTCCGCGACAAAATAAGTATACTGTCACCTTAAAAATAGATTCGAGCTCGCGGCTCCACCCGCCAATTACGGGGCGGTAACCATAATGCCTAACAGGGATAGGTATACCGTCCCCATAATTGGTTGCTGCGGCTGTCGTCGTGAGCTGTGTCGTCCCCTGAAGGCAGAGGCGTGTTGCCGCTACAGAATCCTGGCCTGTGGTGCCCCTTGGGAGGGGCTTGGCAAACCCAATCTGAGTGGGTCTTTGGCACGTCCGACGGAGAAATGAGCATGGCTGGCGATACTGGTGAGAAGCGGGGCTTCGGGCAGCGGGGGGAGATCCTGGTGGCGATCCAGTTCGCGCTGATGATCGGCTTTGCGCTGCTGCCGGTGTGGCAGCCGTTCATGGGCGCCGATGCCATGGACGCGAGCGGCGCCCTGCGCGGCTGGCTCGCGGCGCCCTTCGCCGTCCTCGCGTTGATCTTCGGCGCCTTCGGCTCGGTGCACATCCGCGATTATCTGACGCCGCTGCCCTATCCGGTGGACCACAATCAGCTGGTGCAGCACGGGGTCTACGCCATGGTTCGCCACCCGCTGTATGCCAGCCTGCTCTTCGCCGGCGCCGCCTGGACCGTCTTCAACTTGAGCCTGTCGCATCTGCTCGGGCTGGTCGTGGCGTTCTTGTTCTTCAACTACAAGGCCGGCAAAGAAGAAGCTTGGCTCACCGAGCGGCACCCGGAATACAGCGACTACGCCCAGCGGGTGAAAAAGTTCATACCCTTCGTGTATTAAAAAAAGGCCGATCGATTGGCGTTTCCCGTACGGGCCGGGACGGCCGGCGGATTTTGCCAAGGTAAGCCCATTTATCGGTCTCTCCCTTGAAGGCGCATCCTTAGGAGGCGTAGGCGAGGGCTGCAGACGGCGGCGCTCGGCGAGCGAGCCGGACACTCGCTCTTCCCACCTCGCACTTCACCCTTCAAACTTCACCCCTACTTCCCCGATGCGCCGGCCCGGCCGCGAGCGCCCATGTCCGCCACGAGCCCCCTCGCCCAGCTGGACGACGTCCGCCTGGAGGACGCCTATGTGCCGGCGCCCGGCAGCTGCGACGAGATGCGCGCCGCCGACGGCGGCCTACGCCCGCACTGGCAGTACCTGATCGACACCCTGCGCCAGCTCGGGCGCGGCGGCATCGAGACCCGCTGGCGCGAGGCACACCGACTGATCCGCGACAACGGCGTCACCTACAACCTGCACGGCGACCCGCGCGGCATGTCCCGCCCCTGGGAGCTGGACCCGCTGCCGCTGCTGCTGCGCGGCGAGGAATGGGCGGAGCTGGAGCGCGGGCTGATCCAGCGCGCAGAGCTGCTGAACGCCGTGCTGCTGGACCTCTACGGCCCGCGCCGACTCATCACCCAGGGCCTGCTGCCGCCAGAGCTGGTGGACGGCTATCCCGGCTACCTGCTGCCCTGCCACGGCATCGGCGTCGCCGGCGAGCGCCCCCTGGTGTTCTACGGTGCAGATCTGACCCGCGATACGCACGGCCACTGGCGCGTCATCGGCGACCGCACCCAGACGCCCTCCGGCGCCGGCTATGCGCTGGAAAATCGGGTGGTGCTCTCGCGGGTCATGCCGAGCCTCTTCCGCGACAGCCACGTACATCGCCTCGCCGGCTTCTTCCGCGGCCTGCGCCGGGCCATGAACCGTCTAGCACCGGGCGATGCCCCACAGGCGCGGGTCGCGCTCATGACCCCGGGGCCGGCGAACGCCGCCTACTTCGAGCACGCCTATCTCGCCAACTACCTGGGCTACACCCTGGTGCAGGGGGCGGACCTGTCGGTGCGCGACGGCGCGCTCTGGCTGCGTACCCTGGGCCGGCTGGAGCGCATCGACGCGGTGCTGCGGCGGGTGGACGACTGCTTCTGCGACCCGCTGGAGCTGCGCGAGGACAGCATGCTCGGCGTGCCGGGGATGGTGCAGGCGGTACGCACCGGCAACCTGACCGTCGCCAATGCGCTGGGCAGCGGCGTGCTGGAGCACCCGGGGCTGATGGCCTTTCTGCCGGAGCTCTGCCGCCAGCTGCTGGGCGAGGACCTGCTGCTGCCGCACCTGGATACCTGGTGGTGCGGGCGCCCGCAGGACCGCGAATATGTCCTGGCCAACCTGGATACGCTGGTCATCAAGCCCGCCGGCGGGCGCACTGACGACCCCGTAAACGGCGGCCCCGGGCAACGGGTGCTGTTCGGGCGCAATCTGGGCCGCGACGCCCGCGCCAGGCTGGTGGCGCAGATCCAGGCGGAGCCCCACCGCTTCGTCGCCCAGGAGGAGGTCAAGCCGTCCACGGCACCGGTGTACGTGGATGGGCGCATCGAGCCGCGGCCCTTCGTGCTGCGCAGCTTCTCGGTGGCCGAAGACGACGGCTATGCCGTCATGCCGGGCGGTCTGAGCCGCGTCGCCCTGTCCAAGGACACGCCCATGGTGTCGAGCCAGCTCGGCGGCCTCGGCAAGGACACCTGGGTGCTGGCCACCGAGCCCGAGCGCGAAGAAAGCCTGCTCGGACTGCAAGACACCCAGAGCCCGGCGGTGGTGCGCGAGAGCGACGTCTCCTCCCGCGTCGCCGACAATCTGTTCTGGATCGGGCGCTACGCCGAGCGCGCCGAGGGCCTGGTGCGCCTGCTGCGGGTCACGGCCATCAACCTCACCGCCCGCAGCAGCTTCACACCGGAAGAGCAGGGCATCGGCTGCCTCGGCACCCTGCTGGAGGCCCTGAACGAGCAGTGCCACGGCAATGTGCCCCTGCCCACCGGCGCCGAGCCCGCCGCCCTGGCGGCGCCGACGCCGGAGCTGCTGTCGCTCATCACCGACCTCGAGCGCGTCGGCGCCCTGCCGCAGACGCTCCAGGCCCTAGGGCAAGCGGCATGGTCGGTGCGCGAGCGGCTCTCCAGCGACACCTGGCGGGTCATCAACGACATCGAGCGCCACCTGCGCCGGCTCACCGGCCAGCCGCCGCGGACTCTGAACGCCGCCCTGGACGTGCTGGACCCGCTGGTGACCTCTCTGGTGGCCTTCTCGGCGCTGACGCAGGAGAACATGACCCACAACGAGGGCTGGCATTTCCTTGAGGCCGGGCGGCGGCTGGAGCGCGGCCTGAACCTCGCCGCCCTGCTGCGCTCCACCCTGGTGACGGTCATCCCGGCACCGGAGGAAGGGCTGGTGGTGGAGGCCATCCTCGGCGTCACCGACAGCCTGATCACTTACCGGCGCCGCTATCAGGCGGGCACCCGGGTCGGGGCCCTGCTGGACCTGGTGGTGCAGGACGAGGCCAACCCGCGCTCGCTGGCCTACCAGATCTTGCGCCTCTCGGCGCTGGTGGAGGACATGCCGCAGGACCCCATGGGCCCGGTGCGCACCGCCGCGCAAAAGGGCATGCTGCGGCTGCTGACGGAGCTGCGGCTCGCGGGGCTGGACCAGCTCGCCCAGCCGGATGCCGACGGCAGGCGCCGGGGTGCGCTGGCGGACTTCCTCACCGCGCAAGAGGCGGGTATGGCAGCGGTCTCGGATGCGCTGACGGCGCAGTACTTCCGCCATGAGGAGCACCCGCATCACATGATCGAGCATCGTTTAAGCGCGGTGCGACGCTGATCATGCGCTTTCGCGTCAGCCACACCACCCACTACGGCTATGGCAGCCCGGTGTCGCTCTGTCACAGCATCTCGCACCTCAAGCCCCGGCAGACCCCGCACCAGCACTGCCCGAAGAGCCAGGTACGGGTCACGCCCTGGCCGTCGGTGTCGCGCGAGCACACCGACCTCTTCGGCAACCGCGTCCAGTATTTCTCCATCCAGCAGTCGCACGCGGCGCTGGAGGTGAGCGCCGTCAGCGAGGTGGCGGTCACCGCCCCGCCCGAGCCGGACGCCGCGGCCTCGCCGCCCTGGGAGCAGGTGCGCACGCGCCTGCGCGAGGCACGCGAGCCCGAGACCATCAATGCCCGCATGTTCACGCTGCCCTCCCCGGCCATCCCGGCCCGGGCCGAGGCGCTGGAGTATGCGCTGGTCTCCTTCACGCCGGGGCGCCCGGTGCTGGCGGCGGCCCGGGAGCTGATGGCCCGCATCTACGCCGAGCTTGAATACGACCCCGCCGCCACCGGCGTCGCCACGCCGCTGGCCGAGGTGCTGTCCCAGCGCCGCGGCGTCTGCCAGGACTTCGCGCACGTCGGCATCGCCTGTCTGCGGGCGTTGGGCCTCGCCGCCCGCTACGTGAGCGGCTACCTGGAGACCCTGCCGCCGCCCGGCCAGCCGAAGCTGCGCGGCGCCGACGCCTCCCACGCCTGGTACGCCCTCTACCTGCCGCTCAGCGTGAGCACCGCCGCCGGCACAGGCCCAGCCACGGGCGCCAAGGCGACAGCAGCCGCGCACGACCCAAGCCACCGATCTGCCGCGGACACCACCGCGAGCGCCCAAGCCTCCACCGGCGTCTGGATCGACTATGACCCCACCAACGACTGCCTGCTCGGCGAGCAGCACATCACCACCGCCGTCGGCCGCGACTACGGCGACGTCACCCCAGTGCGCGGCGTCTTCTACGGCGGCGGCGAGCACCAGCTGAGCGTCGCCGTGGATGTGGATCGGCTAGACTGAGGCGACGACGGATGCGCCCGCCCGGCGTCGGTCGGGCCGACGTCAGGAGGCCCGACAGTCAGGCGCTTGCAGCGAGCGCCGTGTAGGGCTTCTTGCCGCAGCCCGACCTCCGGTGCTGACGGACCAACCGCTTGAGCGCGCCTGAGGGTGAGCGCATAGTTCGGCCTGCCCTTGGGTCGACGTGCTCGGGAGCACCGGCTGCGCAGCAGTGCGCCGCCTGTCGCGGCAAGGATGCCGCTCCCACAGCCGGAAGTCGTTGGGCGCGACCATGATCGGGCCAAGCGATAAGGCCCCCACGAACCACCGCAACGGAGTCACACATGCTATCGGTCGACGCCGTCGTCCTGGACATCGAGGGCACCACCACGTCCGTCGCGTTCGCCACCGACGTGCTCTACCCCTATGCCCGGGAGCGCCTGCCGAACTATGTCCGCCAGCACCGGGACGAGCCGGAGGTGGGCGCAATCCTGGACGAGGCCCGGGAAGCCGGCGGCGTCTTCAACGACGAGGCGGTGGTGGTGCGCATGTGCCACTGGATGGAGCGCGACCAGAAGGTCACGCCGCTCAAGGCGCTCCAGGGGCTCATCTGGGAGGAGGGCTATCGCACCGGCGAGCTGGTGAGCCACCTGTATCCGGACGTAGCGCCGGCGCTCGCGGCCTGGCATGCGCGGGGCCTCGCGCTCTACATCTACTCGTCGGGCTCGGTGCACGCCCAAAAGCTGATTTACGGCCATACCCTCGCCGGCGACCTGACGCCGCTGCTCTCCGGTTACTTCGATACGCACGTCGGCCACAAGCGCGAAGTGGCCTCCTACCGCCGCATCGCCGAGGCCATCGGCATGCTGCCCGGGCGCATCCTATTCCTCTCCGACGTGCGCGAGGAGCTGGACGCCGCCCGCGAGGCCGGTTGGCAGACCATCTGGGTGGTGCGCGAGGGCGTGCCGCGACTGGCCGCCGCCCACCGCCGGGTGACCCGCTTCGACCAGATCCCGCTTTGAGGACAGCCGCCGCTGCCGGCGGTGATCGCAAGCACGTAGGGTGGACGAGCGCCAGCGAAGTCCACCCGGGGCGGTAGGGGGCGCAGGGGGCCGCACAGCACTCGGTGGACTGCGCTTCGCTTGTCCACCCTCCCGTCCGCCGCCGCAGCCACACGCGACAACGGCCATCGAGACCTGGCCTACCCCCCGTCCGCCGCCGCAGCCACACGCGACAACGGCCATCGAGACCTGGCCTTGTTGTTCGTGTCGCGTTCGTGCGGTATTCGGTTGGGGCAATGATCAAGGAGGCGTCCTTGCCTCCTTGGTGGTCGCCGTGTCCAGGGCGGCCCGCCGCCGCAGTTACAGCGCCTTCTTGCAGAAGTACCAGTCGCTGCACTCGTAGCCCTCGTCCATGCGGGCTTCGGCCTGCTCTGCGGTCGCAGGCGGCGGCACGATGACCTTGTCGCCGGGCTGCCAGCCCTCGGGCGTGGCAACGCCGTTGGCGTCCGAGGTCTGGAGCGCCTTCACCAGCCGCACGAACTCATCGATGGAGCGGCCGTTGGTCATGGGGTAGTAGACCATCGCCCGCAGCACGCCCTCGGGGTCGATGACGAAGGTGGCTCGCACCGCCGAGGTGTCGCTGGCGCCGGGCTGGATCATGCCGTAGGCCTTGGCAACGGTCATGGACAAATCGGCGATGATCGGGAAGCCGATGTCGACGCCGAACTTCTCCTTGATGTTCCGCTCCCAGGCGATGTGCGAATAGTGGCTGTCGATGGAGAGGCCGAGCAGCTCGCAGTCCAGCGCCTGGAAGTCCGCGTGGCGCTTGGCGAAGGCGATGAACTCCGTGGTGCACACCGGCGTGAAGTCCGCCGGGTGGGAGAACAGCACCAGCCACTTGCCGCGGTAGTCCTCGAGCGTCTTACGCCCGTGCGTGGTCGGCGCGTCGAAGGCCGGTGCCGGCTCGTTCAAGCGCGGCATGGGCGAGGTGGACTGGGGGGCAGCCTGGGGGACCGATTGGGTCGTGTCTTGCATCTGCGTGTCTCCGATTGCGGAAGGTTTGGGTTGCACCCGTCGTCGCCGGGTTGAGCAATACGGTAAGGCCCCTGAATCCGTGGAGGAAATCGTTTGGCATGATAGCTGCCATCGGTCAAACCAATTGAGAATAGTCAAGCAATTGCTTTAACCAATCAAAAAGCTCGGAGACGAGCGCGCCCAATGCCGATGCCGATGCCGATGCCGATGCCGATGCCGATGCCGATGCCGACAGAGTGTGCTAGAGGATGCCCTCGCGCTCCAGCTGCCGGGTCAGCACCTCGATCTGCACGTCGAGGTCCTCGACGTCGCGCTCCAGCAGCACTTGGTGCTGCTCCCGGAAGGCGGCCTCCACGGTCTCCAGCGCGTGGCGGAAGCGTTGCTCCAGATCCGGTGTGGCCACCTCGCCATGGGTGCTCGCATAGCCCTCCACCACGCGCTGCACGCCGTCCAGGTAGACGTTCAGAAACTTCCGCGCCCGCCACAGATCCCGCGGGTCGTCCTGCACGCGCCCCAGGATCTGCCGAGCCAGCATGGCGATGCTGGTGAGCCGTCGATCCAGCTCCGGCTGGCGGATGTTGCGGCTCGCCTGCTCGATGGCGGCGATGGACCCGGCGGCACGGCGCAGGGACTCGCTGCCGTAGCGGCCCAAGCCCTGCGGCCGGCGCCGCAGAAAGGCGAAGTCCAAGCCATAGACCAGATGGAAGCCGAGCAGGGTCACCAGCGCGAAGGCGGCGCCGATGGCCGGGTGATGGCCGACACCGAGCCAGGCCGTCACCCCGCTGCCTAGTGCCATGAGCCCAGCGCCTGCGGTCTTCGGCGACCAGCGCTGCCACCAGGCACCGGCACCGGGCCCGGCCGCGGCGCCGTCGAGCCCGCGGCGAGCCAGCAGCGCCCCGCCGAGCAGCAGGCCATAGCCGAGCACATCGCCCACCAGCAGCCCGAGCTGCCCGCGGATCAGCGCGATCAGCGCAGCGGCCGCCGCCGGCAGCGGCAACAGGAAGAGCGGCCACTCGGGGGCGGTGGCTCCATCCCCTGCGGCCGCCTCGGGCTCCTCCGTGGCCTGTGCGTTGATCCATCGCCATAACGCCGCCACCAATGCGGCGGCGATGGCGATGACAATGAGCAGGAGCAGGAGTCGCTTCATGACAACGTCCTCAGCGCACCAGCGTGGTCGCCGAGGCGGCCGCCACCGCGCTGCACGACGTCAGCAGCGCCTGCGAGGAGGCGACACCGATGCCCACCACCAACAGCACAATGCCGATGAGGCGGCGCTGGCGCTCCGACATGGCAGATCTCCCCTATCAATGGCGCCGATGGATGCCCCGGCCGCCGGCAGCGCCATCAGCGACGACACCGCGGCAAAGGGACAGTATCGCGCGGAAGCACGCCGATCCGCGAGCACCACGGCCATGACCCCCGTCAGCCTGGACATCGACACCTCGGCCGAGACCGCCTGGCGCATCCTCATCGACACCGAGGAGTGGCCGCACTGGGGCCCGAGCGTGCGGGCCGTGCGGGCACCGGCCCGCCACATCGGACCTGGCATGTCCGGCCGCATCCAGACCTCCCCGGGGCTCTGGCTGCCGTTTCGCATCACCGACTGGCAGGACGGCCGCTACTGGGCCTGGCGCGTCGCAGGCATGGGCGCCACCGGCCACCGCGTGACACCCCTCGACCCGGCCCGGTGCCGGGTCAGCTTTCTCATCCCGCGCTGGGCGCCCGTGTATCGGCCCGTGTGCGAGACGGCGCTGCGGCGCATCGCCGAGCGCGCCGCAGCGCCGTGACCCCAGCGCCGGGGCATCCGATCCCTAGGCCCCGCCCGATCCAGCGGGCTGGCCGCAACATCTCGAGCGCCGCGCGCCGCCAAAGCGCGCAGCAGGGCGGGGACCCGCCGCCATGGCACGCCGATCCACAGTCGTTGGCGCGCGACGCGGCATGCCACAAAGCCGGCTCAGCGTGCGGCTGTTGCAACCGGCCGCTGCGGTGCATAACGGATCAGAGCGCCATACGCCACGCCCAGCACGGCACCGAAGATCACATGCAGCACCAGCGTCGCGACAGGCGCCATCACGCCCAGATCCAGGGCGAAAAAGCCCGTGCCGACCAGCGGCATTAGCACGAGCATCATCAGCAGCCAGGCCCCGATGGAGAACAGCATGCCGCGCAGGGTCCAGCTGTTGCCGGGCACCATGCCGCCGATGAACGCGAACAGCAGCCCCCACAGCACCGTGCCGATGGCAACGTGCAGCGCCCAGCCAAGCATCGGCGTCGGCTGGATGCCAAGGGCATTACCACCAAGGCCGGCCAGCATGGTGATCACGTTCAGCTGGGGCAGCATCCCGAGCGACCCTTTAAGGAGCATCAGCGCGGACAGGACCAGGGTCGCCGCAAGTCCTGCCAGTAGTCCGGAAATGGGCTTCGACATGTCGAACCTCCCGAGTGCGTTCAAAGGCGTCCCGACCTGACGGGACTCAACCCACCGCGGGCAAGGCGCATGCCACGGCATAGCTCCGCGTGTGGCGCCGGCGCACGCCTGGCAAGGATGGGCATTGCCACCGCATCCGGGGTATATGCCCCCGCAAGGGCAAGGCTACCGCCCAACAATTCGCCAGCCGGGTCTGGATCGGAGCAGGACCAGCGCCGGGTGGGCCTAGAGCACCTACGAGCCTTGCAGGCGCAAGACCCCGGCCGCGTCGCCGCCGACATCGAGATCAGACTCCAAGCCGGCGGTCTCGACGCCGCCGCGGCATCCGACCTCGTCGCGGAATCCGGCAAGCGCGCCGGCGGGCTCCCAGCCCTCGCCGAAGCAACGCTGCCGCCGCCAATGGCCGGCAAAGGCGACAACCCAACGGCCCGGGCCTTTTGGATGTTGGCATCGGACCTGTCGGCGTCCCTGCTGCCTGTGCTGCCCTTCGCGCTGCTGCCGATTCTGCCGGCACGCGTCGTCTCCGTGGTCCTCACCGCGGCCTTGATGCTCGCCCTCGGCGTCTGGCGGGCAAGACTCGGGCGCAGGCGCACTTTGCCGACGGCGCTCACCACCCTCGGCATCGCCGCCGCAGCCGGCGCGGTCGGACTGATCACGGGCCAGCTGGTGGATGCCTGGTTCGGGGTGGGCTGAGGGCGGCCGGCGCGAAGCCGGCCGTAGCATCTATCGGGCAACAGCAACTCGGCGCCATGAGCGCTGCCGCTGCGGACCTGCTCCAGCAGTCAGATAGCCGGGCGCGCTCGGCTCGTCGACGCAGAGGTGGGTGAGCGCCGCCCGCGCGGCCGCGTCGGCCAGGTCGCGGGCCTTGAAGACGTCGGTCTCCAGGTCGCGGCGCAGAGGCTTGGCGAGGGGCTCCATGGGGTCTGCTCCGTTGGCGGTGGCGGTGGCGGTGGCCGTCAATCGAAGTGGCCTTTGGCGTTGTAGCCCAGGATGGCGTCGTCGCTGCGGTGGTCCTGGAGCGGCAGCGACCAGACTGCGCGGCGGAGCCACGCCAGCGTGTCGGCGATGCTGGGCTTGTGCTGCTGCGTAGCCAGGCCATCCTGGCCTGGGGCATACGGGTCGGAAGCGTCGGGTGCGCTTGCTTGTTCGGGGGTGGAAGCCGTTGTTGAGCTGGGTTTACCAGGACTGGAAGCCCTGGCTACGTAGAAAGCCCTGGCTGCGTCGGTGCGGGTGTGGCTGGTGGGCTTAGGCATCGTCGGGTGGGTCGGGCGAGTCAGGGGTGCCATCCACGGATTTGGTCGGTCCTTGCGCGGCCGGCTCGGCAAAGGCGAGATGCAGCTCGCTCGCGGCCTGGTGCAGGCGCTTGTCGCGTGTCCAGAGGGTCGTCCCCTCACGCTGCGCGGCTGACACCAACAGGTGCACGTCGATGAAGCCGAGTCCGCGGCCCCAAAGCCGATGCTGCTCCAGAAAGTCCAGCGCGGCGGCTCGCGTCGCCGCGCCGAGCCGGGGCAGGCCCTGCCACAGGCCCAGCATGGCCGCGCGATGCTTGACATTGCCGCAGGCGAGCTCGCCCAGCACCATCGGGTGCATGACCACGTCGGTCTGTTCCAACAGCGCGGCGAGGTGCGGCTCGCCGGCGCGCAGGTGGTCGATCCACACGGCGGTATCCACCAGGACCATGGTGGCAGGGTCAGGGCAGGGAGATCACGGGTCGGGCTGGGATTGCCGCCGGGGCACGGGCTCCAGCTGCGGCTGGGTGCCGCCGAGGGCCGCGAGCCGACGGGCGCTCTCACGCTCGATGAGCGCCTTGAGCCCTTCGCGGATCAGGGCCGTCTTCTCCTGCACTCCGGAGAGGCTGCGGGCCTGCTCCAGCAGGTCGTCGTCGATGTTGAGGGTGGTACGCATGGCATCAGGATGCAGATCAAAAAGGTTGTTCGATCTGCATCAATGTAGTCGCCCAGGTCGCGTTAGACCACCACGGGCCCATCGGCGAGCTTGTCGCGGATGCGCCGCTCGGCCTCCTTGAGCCAGGCGGCCAGCTCGACCCCGTCGGTCAGGGTGCGCCTGGGCAGGTCCACAGGCGCGGCCTTGACTCGGAAAGCATGCGGGGCGTGGAAGGCCAGGCTCTCGCCCTCCACCGTCAGCTCGGCGATGACCACCAGGACCTGCTCCAGCGCCGACACCACCTGGGCCTTGCTGTCGCCATAGGCGCGGGTCAGCACCCAGACCAGCTCGCCGAGCACCAGCTGCGCCACGCGCCCCGGGTCGGCAGCGGTGCAGCGGACCTCGATCAGCCGCGCGGCCTGGTCGGCCCTGCCGCGGATCGACAAGTACTGGCGGTCGCGGTGATGGATCAGGCTCGGCCGCAACGGGCCGACGCGCGCAGAGGGCAGGCTCCGGGTCGTCAAGCACGATTGCGGCACGCGCCTTGCTTAAGGCTTTCAGCCGATGATGGCGCGCGTGGGAGGCGCGGATCGACTCTGGAGCATTGCTTACCCCAGCGCTTACGCAGATCCCGCTGCAAACAAAAAGGGCCTAGCGAGAACTCGCTAAGCCCTTGGATTGTGTGGTAGCGGGGGCAGGATTTGAACCTACGACCTTCGGGTTATGAGCCCGACGAGCTGCCTGACTGCTCCACCCCGCAACTGAGCCGCCTATGGTAGCGTCGCTGAATACTTCTGACAAGACCCTTTCAAGAGATTTTTCTGCTCTGCTACTTCAAGTCTAGCAACACGCGGTTGGGTTGCTGGGCTGCGCCGTGGGAGCGGCCTCGGGCCGCGATGCCCCGGTCGGAGTGCCGTCGCGGCGGGACGCCGCTCCCACAGCGGCAGGAGCACCGTGGGAGCGGTCTCTGGCCGCGATGCTCGAGGCGGAGCGCTGTCGCGGCCGGAGGCCGCTCCCACTGGGTCAATCGTGGGGGGAGAAGTCCTGCGGATAGGGGTTGGTGTGGTTGCGGCGGATATGGATGTAGCCGTGCTCGGAGGCGGCGTGGCAGTTGTTGCAGCCGGTGATGAGCTCGTTGTAAGCGGCGTCGATGGGCTCGCGCTCGCCCTTGTCGATGGCGGCTTCCATCTGCTCGAAGGCGGGCATCAGGGTCTTTTGCAGGTTCTCGGCGATGGGGATGCCTTCGTAGTCCTCGACCTCGCTGACGGCGTCGATGACCTCTTCCACCTCGTGGGCGTAGAAGTCCTCCAGCGTGGGGTTGTTGGCATCGATGGCGAGGCCGAGCTTGTGCACGTAGTACTGCATGTTCTGCATCAGCAGCAGCAGGTGCATGCCCTCGAATGGTGAGTGATGGTCTTCTCCGTGGTGGTCGTCGTCGCTGGCCATGGCGGCGTGCGACAAGCTGACGGCGGCGATCAGGCTCAGAGTGGCGAGAGGTTTGCGAAACATCGGATGCTCCTGTTGGGGTTGATTAGTAAGGGGTAGAAGGTCGCGGGGTGCAGATGCGCGAGCCCGTGGCGGGCGGGATGACGCCCGCACCGGCCGCGGCCGTACGAGGGGCGATGGGCGATGGGCGATGACTAGAGCGTCTTGAGGTATTCCAGCAGCGCCGTACGCTCGGACCGGCTCAGCTCGTCGCCGAAGTCGTGCCCCTGGTTGCCGTAGCCGCGCCTAGTGGTGTCGTAGACCCACTTCTGCGCTTCCAGGCTCGCGAACTGCTCACGGCCCTGCTCCAGCTCGCGGTACTGCCAGCCGAGCGCGGCCTGGTCGTAGTCGGGATCGGCACCGTCGTGGCGCCAGTAGGTGGGGCGCTTTTCGGTGTCCAGCAGGCCGGCGATGGTGGGCACGGCGCCGTTGTGCAGATAAGGTGCAGTGGCCCAGACGCCGTCCAGCGGCGGGGCGACATAACCGCGGCCGGGCACGGCGTCGGAATGGCGGCCGTAGAAGGAGCTTTCGAACCAACGGATGTAGTCCTCGGCGTCGTCGACGGCGGCCTCGGCCATGGCCGGGTCGGTGCCGACTTCGTCCAGGCCCACCAGCTTGTTCGGATAGTGCTCGCCGCGGCCGTAGCGGCCGTGGCATTCCTTGCATTCGCGGTTGAAGACGCGCTCGCCGTCGGCGGCGAGGGCCTGGTCGATGGGCCAGGGGTAGTCGGGCGCCTCCAGCGTGGCCAGGTAGGCGGCGACGTCGGTGAACCAGCGGTCAATCTCGCGCGCCTCGGCGACGCTGTCGGTGCAGGTGGTGGAGGCCAGGATCATGGTGCCGACATGATCGCCCCGGCCCTGCCCGTTGTAGAACATGGCGTGCTTCTTATCCACGTTCCACCAGGGCGGCACGCTGACGGGCAGCACGTCTTCGGGCGGGGGCTCCATCAGCGGCTCGTCGGACCAGGCAAGGGTCTCCGGGTCGCGGTGGGCCATGAGCGCCAGGGTCAGGGCCTGCGCCGGATTGGCGCCGACGGTGTCGGTCATGGTCCAGGGGGCGATGGCGGCGAGCCTGTCCGCCCAGTCCTGCCAGGCGGCGGCCTCGGCCTCGCCTTCCACGTAGGCGCCGGCGGCCTCCACGGCCATGACCGGGTCGCGGGTGAAGTCCAGGAATTCGTTGCCGAGGCCGATCACCAGCTCGCCGTTCAGCGGCGCCGCATGGCAGCCGAGGCAGTTGCTGGTGACCAGCTCCACGCCGCTGTCGGCGGTGTGGGCGGTGAGCTGGTAGGGCAGCTCGGTGTTGCGATCCTCGCGGCCCGGCAGGTCGTATTCCGGCGCCGGCGCGCCGGTGCTGGCGGCATAGGCGCTGTAGGGCAGACCGCAGGTGACCACGGCGCGGTTCAGCAGCGCCTTGCGACCGGCCTGCGGGTCGCCCGGGCGCTGCTCGGCGGGCGGGATTTCGCCGGGCTCGGCGATGACCACCTCCGGCGGCTGCTCGCCGCAGCCGGTGAGGGCGAGCGCTAGGGCGGCGGCGAGCCAGCTGGCGGGCCCGGCGACGGGCGCCGCGGCAGGAAAGGGCAGGCGGCGCATGGAAGAGGTTGTTTGCATCGGGTTTGGCGCAGGGAGACTGCTCGGTTTGCCGCGGGGTCGATCACGCTCTGGGCGCACCGACCGGCGGGGTCTGTGTCGGGGCTGCGCTGCCGGCATCTGCCGGTATCGCAACATAAGTGGGCGCTGATTGACAGCTGGATCGGGACCGGTGCTGCCACCGTCGTGACAGACGCAGGCGGGCGTGGTTCCGGGGTGGCCCGGCCGAAGTCCAAAGCCGGGGCGTCGGTTTAGCCGCTTGCGTCGGGCTTCGCTGGCGCTCAGCGCCGACCTACGTCGGCCGCGTGCGACTGCGCGCTTTTGTCCCCTGGCTATGGGGTTCGCGGGTCGTGTGCCGTTCTGGCTGGAATAGCATGCGCCCCTGCAAGCGGTCCTCGTACCAGGCGCCCGCCGCGGGCATCGAGCCCGCGGCGGGCGCGGCCGACTGGAAGTCGGCGCTCCCGGTCGTCGGCGTCCCGGTGGTCCGGGCTGGCCGTGCTGCCGGGTGGTGATCGCCTTGGCTCAGCCGTCGGCAGGGGCGTAGCCGCTCAGGTCCATGCGCCCGCCGCCGGCGACGGGCTCGCCGGCGCGCTCGCCGTCGATGGCGACGGCGCCGCTCCAGAGGCGCTCGCCGAGCATGATCTCCTGGTCCGGCTGCAGGGCGCGGATGTCCAGCGACAGATCCAGCCCCGGTGCCGCGAGCCGCCAGGCGACGGGATAGGTGGCGGCGCCGTCGCTACTGCGCCAGGTGGCCTCCTTGGGCGCCAGGGTCAGTGCCCGGCGCTGGAGCACGCGGGTGCCGCCGTCGGGGGCGATGACCAGGCAGGTGGGCACCGGCGTGCCGCCGCCGGCACGCCGGCGCAGGTGGATGCAGAGCAGCTCGCTGGCGTCGTCCAGCTGGAGCAGAAAGCGGTTCAGGGCCAGCTGCCCGCGGGTGCCGGCGAGCCCGACACCGGCACCGCCCCAGACATGATCCAGCCAGGCGCTGCCGCTGACGCGGGTCTCGGCGTCGTCGCGCAGGAGCCGCCCGCTCAGGCCAAGCCTGGGCTGGGCGAGCCAGCGGAACGCCGGGCCCCTGTCCTGCCCGCCCGGTGCACCGGCGCCGCCGGTCAGCAGGCTCGCGGCCGGCGTGACGGGGGCCTTCTCCGATGTCAGGGCAAGCTCCAGCCGCGCGCCTTCGGCGGCCACCGCGAGGCGGCCGGCGGCGAGTCCTCCCGCGCTGTCGGCACCGCCCGAGCGTAACCGCCAGTCCTCCAGCCAGACCTCCGGCGGGTCCGTCGTTGCACCGGCGAGCCCGGCGGCGGTGCGGCTCGCGCGCTCGGCGCGCAGGGGCTCGCCGTCCTCGGGCACCAGGGCGAAGCGCCCGAGCAGCAGGGCGTCGGCGGCGAGCCCGGAGGCGCGCCCGCCGTCCTCGCCCGGCGCGCGCAGCCCCAGGCGCACCAGGGTGAGGCGCAGGCCGTAGCGCCGGCCGTCGTCGGCGCGCAACTGCCCGGTGAGGTCCCAGAGCTCGGTGCGGAAAGCGGGGTGCGGGCCCAGGTCCTGCGGCAGCTCGGGGGTCCAGTCGGCGGTGGCGTCCAACGCTGCGAAGCTGTCCTGACCATCCGGCGGCAGTGCCGCGGCCAGCGCCGCCGGGTCCAGCAGCCGCGGGCTGGCGGCGTCGCCGCCGGGCCAGAGCCACCAGGCACCGAGCACAATCAGGGCCACCGCGAGCCAGGGCAGCGCCCGTGTGAGCAGGCTGCGCATCAGCAACACCGCCCGAGCCGAGTCACGCGCGGGCCCATCAGGCCTTGCTCGCGCGCGCGTATTCCGCCTCGGCGCGCGGCAGCATGGCCCGCAATTGGGCGATGCGCCGGTCGTCCAGCGGGTGGGTGCTCAGGAACTCCGGCGGCTTGCCGCCGCCCTGCTCGCGGTTGTAGGCCTGGAAGCGCTGCCAGAAGGCGATGGCCTCCTGCGGGTTATAGCCGGCGCGGGCCATGTAGAGCAGGCCCAACTCGTCCGCCTCCAGCTCGTGCACCCGGGAGTACGGCAGCAGCACGCCCACCTGGGCGCCGAGCCCATAGGCCTGCATGATCCCCTGGCGGGCGCCGGGGGCGTTCTGGGCCAGGGCGGCGTCGGCGATGGCCCCGAGCATCTGCAGACCCAGGGTCTGTGAGGCCCGCTCGGCGCCGTGACGGGCCACCACATGGGCGACCTCATGGGCGAGGACCGTGGCCAAGCCGGCCTCGTTCTTGGTGATCTCGAGGATGCCGGTGTTGACGCCGACCTTGCCCCCCGGCAGCGCGAAGGCGTTGGGCGTGTCGTCCTCGAACAGGACGAATTCCCAGTCTGCGTATTCCACCGGGGCCACCTTGGCGATGCGTCGACCGACCCGGCGAACCATGTCCGCGTTCTTGCCGCTGGTGATATAGGGCTTCTGCTCCTTGAGCTGGCTGAAGGCCTTCAGGCCCATCTGGGCCTCCTGCGCCGGGTCCATCAGGATCAGCTGGCTGCGCCCGGTCTCCGGGGCGGTGGCGCAGCCGGCGGCGACGGCAAGCGTCAACAGCGCCGCGATGACGAGCCGCAGCAGGGCCGGGGGCATGGCTTGGAGCATGGGTCTTGACCTCCGTGGTTAGCTGACGGCCGCGCGCATCTCGGCGAGCACGCCCGCCGGCACCGGCGCGAGGCGGCCGTCGGTGTCCAGCGCCAGGCGGCCGGTGGGCACTTGTCCCAAGACCTGCGGGCCATCGCCGGTGAGCCGGCAAACGTCGCCGTTGGCGATGACGGTGACACGGGGCACATGGCAGCCGCGGGCGATGTCCGCATTGGCGCGCAGGTGCCGGGGGGTGCCGTGGGTGGGCACCACCGCCGGCGGCTGCACCCAATCATACAGCCGCTTCAGATCCTCCGCCGCCGGGTGGCCGGAGACGTGCACGTGGGCATCGGTGTCGGTGACCAGCTCGCAGCCGAGGGCGCGCAATCTGGCCTGAACCTGCTGCACCGGGCGTTCGTTGCCGGGGATGAGCTTGGAGGAGAAGATCACGGTGTCCCCCGGATCCAGCAGGATGTCGCGATGGCTGTCCGCGGCCATGCGGGACAAGGCTGAGCGCGGCTCGCCCTGGCTGCCGGTGCAGGCGGCCAGCACCTCTTCCCGCGGCAGGTAGCCCAGGTGGCGGGCATCCACCAGCTCGGGCAGGTCCTCCGGCCAATAGCCGGTGGCGCGGGCCACGGCCACCATGCGCTCCATGGCCTGGCCGATGACGCCGAAGCGCCGGCCGGTGGCCTCGGCCACCCGCGCCAGGGTCACCAGCCGCGCGACGTTGCTGGCAAAGGAGGTCACCACCACGCGGCCGGCGGCGGCGTCGACGATCTCCCGCAGCGGCGCGAGCAGCCCGGCCTCGGAGCCGGTGCTGCCGGCCACCACGGCGTTGGTGGAGTCACAGACCATGGCCAGCACCGGCTCGCGACGCAGCAGCCGCAGGCGCGTGACATCGTAGCGCTCGCCGATGACGGGGCCGTCGTCCAGCTTCCAGTCGCCGGTGTGGAACACCGCGCCGGCCGGGGTGGTGATGAGCAGCGCATTGGGCTCCGGGATGCTGTGGGTCATGCCGATGTACTCGACGCCGAAGGGGCCCGCCTCGAAGCGCGCCCCCAGCGGCAGCTCCTGCACCGACACGCCGTCGAGCCCGGCGCGGGCGAGCTTGTAGCGGGCGATGGCGGCGGTGAAGGGCGTGGCGTAGACGGGACACTTGAGCCGCTTCCAGAGATAGGCGACGGCGCCGACATGGTCCTCGTGGGCGTGCGTGAGCACGATGCCGGCGAGCCGTTGGCGCCGGCTGACGATGAACGCCGGGTCCGCCATCAGCACGTCGTAGTCCGGGAAGGCGTCGCCGCCGAAGGTGATGCCGAGGTCGACCATGAGCCAGTGGCCATCGTGGCCGTAGAGGTTCAGGTTCATGCCGATCTCACCGGTGCCGCCCAGCGGCAGGAAGAGCACTTCGTCGGCTTGCGGATTGGTGTCTGGGGGGACGGAGATCATGCGCGCGGGCGGGTGCAGCTGGCTGGTGGCGGCGTTGGCTCAGTGTGGGACAACCGGGCGGGTCGAGCATTCCGAGTGCGAGGGGAGCGCGCGCATCGCGCCCGGCCATCAAGCACAGCGATGCTGGGCCCTGAGCCCGCAGCGCGCGCCAGAGACCCGCCGCGAGAGCGGGTCAATCGCACCCTGGCTGCGCAACCGGTGGGCCATCGGCGTCCGCAATTCCGTTGTTCTCCGTCAGCCGCCCGTAACATGACACCGTAGTAGACTCGGCTCGAAAGGGGTGACACCGCCGGTGCCCATTGGGGGCTGCCGGCACGCCGGCGCCGGCAGTTCCGCCGGTGCCCCGCGGACCAGAACAGCTCCTGAGGAGGCGCCTGTGCGCATGCACATCCGGCAAGAAACACTCTGCGGCCTCATTGCCCTGGCCAGGGAGTTCCAGGCCAAAGAAGAGGTCTGCATCCCGCAGGAAGGTGAGAGCTCATCCGAGGACTGGGCGTTGCAGATGCTCGCCGACCACGGTAGCGATTACAACGTCGGCGAGTTTCGCAGTATCGTCCACGACCTCTCCGAGCGCCAGCGCGCGGAGCTGGTGGCCCTGATGTGGGTCGGCCGCGGCGACTACGGCGCGGACGAATGGGAGCAGGCCGTCGACGACGCCGTCGGCGACTACAGCATCCGGGCCGCGGAGTACGTGCTCGCCCACCCGATGGTGTCGGACCATCTCGAAGAAGGCATGATCGCCCTCGAAATCCCCTGCGAGTGACGCCGGCGAGGCGTTTACGTGCCGGGCCCGACGCGGCTCGGCTCGGCTCGGGGCGATGCAAGCGTCTCGTATAGCGCGGGCCGAGGCACGCCGTCCGACGCCGCGCTGACGGTACCCACCTGATTGTCGAGCCTCCTGGCGTCGGCCCGGCCGATGCCGAGGCGGGCCCGCGAGCAATGTTGGCGCTGTCCCGTGCTCCGTGGGAGCGGCATCCTTGCCGCGATGTGCCCCTCGGTGCTCTGGAAATCTTCGCGGCAGGGATGCCGCTCCCACAGTGCCCGTGCGTCCGTGGGAGCGGCATTCTTGCCGCGATGTGCCCCTCGGTGCTCTGGAAATCGTCGCGGCAGGGATGCCGCTCCCACAGTGTCCGTGCGTCCGTGGGAGCGGCATCCTTGCCGCGATGTGTCGCCCTCGGTGCTCTGGAAGTCTTCGCGGCAGGGGTGCCGCTCCCACAATGTCCGTGCGTCCGTGGGAGCGGCATCCTTGCCGCGATGTGTCGCCCTCGGTGCTCTGGAAGTCTTCGCGGCAGGGATGCCGCTCCCACAGTGCCCGTGCGTCCGTGGGAGCGGCGTCCTTGCCGCGATGCGTTCCCTCGGTGCTCTGGAAGTCGTCGCGGCAGGGATGCCGCTCCCACAGTGCCCGTGCGTCCGTGGGAGCGGCATCCTTGCCGCGATGTGCCCCTCGGTGCGCTGGAAGTCTTCGCGGCAGGGATGCCGCTCCCACGGTGCCTGCGCCTCCGTGGGAGCGGCATCCTTGCCGCGATGGGCCCCCGCGGTGCGCTGGAAGTCGTCGCGGCAGGGATGCCGCTCCCATGGGGGCGTCAGCCGCAGGCGTCCGGGGGTGCGCCGAAGCGCCTTGCGGCGGGGTATGGGAAGACATCCACCATGTCGCCCTCGCGGATCGCCGCTTGTCGGGCGCGCCACCAGGCCGGCTCGAAGACCTCGGCATGGCAGGCGCGGAAGGCCTTGCGGAACCTGGGCTCGGTGAGCAGGAAGGTGGCGAACTCTTCCGGGAAGACATCCGCCGGGCCTGCCGTGTACCAGGGCTCCTCCGCCAGCTCCATTTCCGGGAAGGGCGGCTCGGGGATGTCGCGGAAGTTGCACTCGGTCAGGTAGCAGAGCTCGTCGTAGTCGTAGAAGACCACCCGGCCCTGGCGGGTGACGCCAAAGTTCTTGAACAGGAAATCTCCCGGGAAGATGTTGGCTGCCGCCAATTGCTTGATGGCATCGCCATATTCCCGGGCGGCGTGGGCGATCTCCTCGTCGTCGGCGCTGGCCATGTAGAGGTTCAGTGGCGACATGCGCCGCTCGATGTAGACGTGCTTGACGATGGCCTGATCGCCTTCCACCGCGACGCTGCTGGCGCACTCTTCGCGCAGCATGGTGATGAGCTCGTCGGAGAAGCGCGCCCGCGGGAAGGCGACGTGTGAGTACTCCCAGGAGTCCGCCATGCGCCCGACGCGATCATGCAGCTTCACCAGCCGGTATTTGGCCATCACCTGCTCGGGGGTCATCTCCTTCGGCGGCGGGAACCGGTCCTTGATGACCTTGAACACGAACGGGAAGGACGGCAGCGTGAACACGCACATGACCATACCGCGGATGCCGGGGGCGATCACGAAGCGGTCTGACGAATAGCGCAGGTGCTTGAGGAAATCCCGGTAGAACTCCGCCTTGCCGAACTTCTGCAGCCCGATGGCCGTGTAGAGCTCCGCCTTGGACTTGTGCGGCATCAGCGGGCGCAGGAACTCCACCACCGCCGCCGGCACCTCCGTGTCCACCATGAAATAGGCGCGGGAGAAGCTGAAGACGTTGGCCAGCTCATCGGAGCCGGTGAGCAGGGCGTCGACATAGAGCCCGCCCTGCTCGTCGTTCAGCACCGGTATGGCGAAGGGGGTCTGCTGCGCACCGTTGATGGCCTTGCCGATGATGTACGCCGCCTTGTTGCGGAAGAAGGGCGTCAACAGCACCGCCAGCTGGAAGTTCTGCTGCCGCGCCCGGTTCGGCGGGAAGCGCTCGCGGATGGCGCGCATGACATTGCGCACGTCGCGGCGCTGGTCGCGAAACGGCAGGGCGAAATCCATGTCGCGCAGGATATCGGCAATGACGGCCGCAAAGCCGTGGCGGTCCGGATAGTAGGGCCGGAAGATGGGCACCTCCGCCTCCAGGTGCTCGGTGGAGAGCATGGGCCAGACGAAGATGTAGGCGTTGTTGTAGTAGCGCCGGTCGAAGAGCCGGCAAAACACGGAGTTGTAGAAGGTCTCGGCGAGCTCCGGCTGGTGGTGCTGGGGCAGCAGGCGGGAGTACTCCACCTTCACCCGCCGCCAGAGGTTGTCATCGGCGCCGCGCAGATGGAATTCCCGGCGCAGCACGGCGACGGTCTCGCCCACCCGGCAGTCGTAGAAGTCGATGCGCTCGCGCGCGCAGCGCTGCGCGGCCGTCCAGTCGGCTTGCTCGAAATGCAGCCGGGCGTCGGCGGTGATGGCGCGGAACAGACGGTAATGGCGGTCGAAGCCGTCGAGGATGGCCTCGGCAAGCTGTTTGGCCTCGAGCCAGGCCATCTATTTGTGCCGCGCTCGCGGGGTTGGCTCGGTGCTGGCGCCGCCTTCGCTGCCAATGCAATCGGCGCGAGCATCCTTCGGCGGTGGCGGCGCCGGGCCGAGGGGCGATGGCCGAGGGGCGAGGCTGCGCCCGACCAGTGTCGATGACAGCGGGCTGCCGCTCGGCATGCACAGGTGTAGCCGGCGGCGGGGGTCGTCGGGCAGGGTCGGCATTGCAGGTCTCGTGGCTGTCGTCAAGACAGTCCTTTGTCCGCGTCGGGGCCAGTCAGTTTCGTGGTGATGCCTGATCTGCGCCCTCCAGCAGCTCCGACGATACGGATGGCGGCGCCACGAGTATGCCATCGCGGTCACAAACCACGGTGTCGCCGGGATGGACGGCGATCCCGCCAACCTCCACCAATAAGTCACGCTGGCCTTCGCCGCGCCTGGTGCTCTTGCGCGGAGTCGACGCGATGGCCTTGATGCCGAGGTCGAGCTGGGCCAGGCGCGCCACGTCGCGGACACAGCCGTCGATGACGACACCGGCCCAGCCCTGCTCGACGGCGCTCTCCGCGATCATGTCACCCAGCATGGCGCACCGCAGCGAGCCGCCGCAATCGGCCACCAGCACCCGCCCTTGGCCGGGCTCGGCGAGGGCTTCCTTGATGCGGGAGTTGTCTTCGAAGCATTTCACGGTGACGGCGCTGCCGGCGAAGGCGGCGCGGGCACCGAAGTCCCGGAACGACGGGGCACAAACACGGAGCGCCTCGCCGAAGCGGTCGAACAGGTCGGCGGTGGATAGCTCAGGCATGGGGATGTCTGGTTTCGTCGGCCGCGCCCCGGGGTGCGGCGGGATTCGACAGATGAAGACTCGAGCGGTGTGAATAGTGCGCGGTGCGTAGTGCGGGACGCGCGACATCCGTGCCGCACTTCGCACCTACCCCGCACTGCGCACCTTCCTGATCAAAATTGGGACTCTTCCGTGGAGCCCGTCAGCGCCGTCACCGAGGACACGCCGCCCTGGATGGTGGTGGTGATGTCGTCGAAGTAGCCGGCGCCCACCTCCTGCTGGTGGCTGACGAAGGTGTAGCCCTTGTCACGCGCGTCGAACTCCGGCTGCTGCACCTTCTCCACATAGTGCTTCATGCCTTCGCCGCGGGCGTAGTCGTAGGCGAGGTCGAACATGTTGAACCACATATTGTGGATGCCGGCGAGGGTGATGAACTGGTACTTGTAGCCCATGTCCGCCAGCTCTTCCTGGAACTTGGCAATGGTCCGGTCGTCCAGGTTCTTCTTCCAGTTGAAGGACGGCGAGCAATTGTAGGCCAGCAGCTTGTTCGGGTTCTTCTCGAGCACGGCCTGCGAGAACTCGCGCGCGAAGCCCAGGTCCGGCGTGGCCGTCTCACACCACACCAGGTCGGCGAAGGGCGCATAGGCCAAGCCGCGGCTGATGGCCTGCTCCAGGCCGTTGTTGACCCGATAGAAGCCCTCGGCGGTACGCTCGCCGCTGAGGAAGGGGCGGTCGTTCTCGTCGACGTCGGAGGTCAGCAGGTTGGCCGCCTCGGCGTCGGTGCGCGCCAGCACCAGGGTGGGGACGCCCATGACGTCGGACGCCAAGCGGGCGGCGACGAGCTTCTGCACCGCCTCGCTGGTGGGCACCAGCACCTTGCCGCCCATGTGGCCGCACTTCTTGACGGCCGCGAGCTGGTCCTCGAAGTGCACACCGGCGGCGCCGGCGCCGATCATGTTCTTCATCAGCTCGAAGGCGTTCAGCACACCGCCGAAGCCGGCCTCGGCATCGGCGACGATGGGCAGGAAGTAGTCGATGTAGCCCTCGTCACCGGGGCCGATCTCCTTGGACCACTGGATCTCGTCGGCGCGCTTGAAGGCGTTGTTGATGCGCCGGACCATGGTCGGTACCGAATCGTAGGCGTACAGGGACTGGTCCGGGTACATGGTCTCGGAGGTGTTGCCGTCGGCGGCCACCTGCCAGCCGGAGAGGTAAATGGCCTCGATGCCCGCCTTGGCCTGTTGCATTGCCTGGCCGCCGGTGATGGCCCCCATGCAGTTGACATAGCCCTTCTTGGCGCTGCCGTGAATCAGGTCCCACAGCTTCTCCGCCCCGTTGCGGGCGTAGGTGTGCTCCGGCTGCACGGAGCCGCGCAGACGCACGACGTCGGCGGCACTGTAGGCGCGCTGCACGTCGGTCCAGCGGGGGCTCTCGGCCCAGTCTTGCTCCAGGGCGCGGATCTGGTCCTGACGGGAAGGGGTGTTCTGCATGGTGGAATCCTCAGGGTTCATGGCGTGCCTTGGGGTCCGTGGTGCGACTCGGACCCTGCCGCATGGGCGCATGCACAGGCAGCGGGCGTTTCTTGACCGAGGTGCTCGGTCTTGATGCAGAACATTAAGGCCAACCCCAATATTTGAGAAGGCAATCCGCTAAATTTTAGCTATTGAGTTTTCGCAATCGCAGCAGGTCAGCTGGCGAAGCGCCGCCAAAAACTGCTGCGCCAGTAGTAGAGCACGGTGGTGTCCGGCCAGGGATAGGAGTCGGTATAAGAGGTACCGCGCTGCGGGTGCTCGATGTTGTCCCGCCGCAGGTCCACCGGCCGCCACTCCCGCTCGCGCGGCTCGCCGTCCACCGGCGCGCGGGTCTGGCCGCGGTTGCGGCGCTCGGAGGCGCCGTAGTCCTGGTAGTTGCGCTGCGCCTTGGTCAGGCTCACGGTATTGGCGCCGCCCGGCATCTCCGGGAACCGCAGCTGCGAGAGGTCGTCTTCCCAGCCGCAGATGGGGCAGATTTGGTGGGAGCCCGGCACCTGATCGTGCACCAGGTGGCCGCAGCAGACACAGGGAAACTGGGTGGGCGGGGTCATGGGGAAGCTCCGGGTCTTGCCGCATCAGTGGGGCTACATTGGGATGGAAGTACGGAGGACGAAGTGCGGAGTGCGAGGTGCGCAGTGCGAGGTGCGAGGTGCGGGTGCGAAGGGCTGCCCCGCACTGCGCACCACGCACTGCGCACCCCCCTGTGCACTTGACCCCGCCCCGACAGCCACACATCTGCCCCCACACAAACACCGAGCCAATCACCGCGAGTCCCCCGATGACCAGAAAAGCCCGTATCGAGCAAGCCCTGTCCGACGCCCTGATCCCGATGCACCTGGAGGTCACCGACGAGAGCTACATGCACAACGTCCCGGAAGGAGCCGAGTCGCACTTCAAGGTGCTCGTAGTCAGCGACAACTTCAGCGGCGAGAAGCGCATCGGGCGCCACCGCCGCGTCAACGCCCTGCTGAAGCCGGAGCTCGACGGCGGCATGCACGCGCTGGCCATCCACGCCTGGACCCCGGACGAGTGGTTCGAGAAGGGCGGCGGGCAGGCCCCCGAGTCCCCGCAGTGCATGGGCGGCGCCAAGGCCGACGCCTGACGGGTATCAAATTCCGGGGACGGTAACCATAATTCGGCCGGCTCGCCCGATACCCCGGGGGGCTGGGCCTGGGACCCTAAGCTGTGCGGCGTGCGTGGCACCCGCTGGTGCGAGCCAGACAGGCCGAGAGCGCTGGTGTCTGCACCGCGCCCGCGGCTCATTTCCCCAGGCAGGGCGCAGAGCGCTTGGGATGCCGTGACACCGCGGAGCGGTGTCACGACAGTGGCAGGACTAGCCCGCCGCGCGCTGCGCCTTCTGCGCGGCAAAGAACTCCTTGGAAATCTTGAACACCACCGGGCTCAGCAGCAGCAACGCGATGAGGTTCGGGATGGCCATCATGGCGTTCAGGGTGTCGGCGACGAGCCAGACGAAATCCAGATTCACCAGCGCGCCCGCGGGCAAGGCGGCGACCCAGAGCACGCGGAAGGGGATGATGGCGCGCACGCCGAACAGGTATTCCACACAGCGCTCACCGTAGACGCTCCAACCGAGGATGGTGGTGTAGGCGAACAGCGCGAGACCTAGGGCCACCACATAGGCGCCGGCCCCCGGCAGCTCGTCGCCGAAGGCCATGGCGGACAGCGCCGCACCGTTCTCGCCGGACTGCCAGGCACCGGAGACGACGATGACCAAGCCGGTGATGGTGCAGATGATGATGGTGTCGATGAAGGTGCCGAGCATGGCGACCGTGCCCTGGCGCACCGGGCTGTCCGTCTCGGCGGCCGCATGGGCGATGGGCGCACTGCCGAGGCCCGCCTCGTTGGAGAAGATGCCGCGGGCGACACCCATCTGAATCGCCAGCATGACGCCTGCGCCGGCGAAGCCGCCAACCTGCGCCGTCGGGGTGAAGGCATCGTTGACGATGGTCATGAAGGCCGCCGGCACTTCGCCGATGTTGAGCCCCAGCACGATCAGGCCCGCCAGCAGATACAGGATGGCCATGAAGGGCACGAGCTTGCCGGCGACCTGGGCGATCCAGCGAATACCGCCGATGAGCACCAGGCCCACCAGCACCGCGAGGCCGACGCCCGTCATCCAGAACGGCACCCCGAACTTGGAATCCAGCGCGTCCGCCACCGAGTTGGCCTGCACCGTGTTGCCGATGCCGAAGCCCGCCAAGGCCCCAAAGATGGCGAACAGGGTCGCCAGCCAGAGCCAATTCTTCCCGAGGCCGTTGCGGATGTAGTACATGGGCCCGCCGACGTGATTGTTGTTCTCGTCGACCTCGCGGTAGCGCACGGCAAGCACCGCTTCCGCGTACTTGGTGGCCATGCCCACCAGGGCCGTGATCCACATCCAGAACAAAGCGCCGGGCCCGCCGATGGCGATGGCCGTGCCGACGCCGGCGATATTGCCCGTACCGATGGTGGCCGACAGCGATGTCGCCAGCGCATTGAACGGCGTGATGTCCCCCTTGCCCTGCTCGGTGCGCCCGGCCCACAGCATGCGGAAGCCGAAGCCGAGCTTGCGCAGCGGCAGCACACCAAGTCCGGCAGTCAGGTACAGGCCGGTGCCGAGAATCAGCACCAGCATCGGCGGCCCCCAGACCAGGCCGTTGACGAGCCCTATGGCTTCGGAGATCTGTTCCACGCCGCGCCCCCCGTGAACAACGATGGTTTGTACTTCGCTTACGGCCGCCGCGGCCCCGCCCACAGCGACAGGCCCATAGAGCAAACGCCCAGCAGGGCATTGGCAGCCGTTCGGCGTGCGTACTATACACGTCGTCCCTGCCGACACAGCAACGCCGCCCCGGCGGTCGTCTGCATTGCTGGCCTGCGGTTGACCTGGGCCGATGCTGGCCAGCACCGTAGGCCAAGACCACCTCTACCGTAGAGAGCCTCAGGCTTAACCTCTACGCACACTCGGGTTTTCACTAAAAACCGGCTGAAAAAACAGCGTGCGCCCGCAGCTCCTCCAGGTATGACGCGGGCAAGAAGCATCGCTGACGCGCCTGGGAGACCGGGCAAGAACGCCCTGGCGATGCGACTGAGGCAGAGGCGCGCGACGGACTCATCGCTCCGGCGCTCCCGCCGGGCCACTGCAACGCCGACCGTATCGCTGTAGACTAATACGCGAGCACCCCGCCCGAATGCGCGCCGGTGTGCCCGCCTGACTGGTGCGCACGCACACCGGCTCGGACCCGCGCCAAAGATCTCGCCCGCCGGTGCCCCTGGGGCCCCGGGCCTTCGCCAGGCAGTCGACAGTGAACGCGCTCGAGCCCAGCCCCGCCGCCGACGGCGAGCGGGAGCGATCCAACATGGCCCGCCCCGCGCCTGCACCCGCCGCAGGTCGCCCGCCGCTGCGCCTGCCAACCTCGGGCGCAGCCAAGGCAGCGGCCGTGCCGTTGCGCGCAGCAACACGGGCGGCGCCACCGAGCCGAGCAGTCCCCACGCCGTCGCTGGCGCCAGCCCCGGCAACGCCGCCCGGCGGCGCCGGCCAGCGCCGGGTCTTGGTGGCGGCGGTCCTGGGGTCGCTGCTGCTGCATGTGGGCCTGCTGCTGGCGCTGAGCTGGGCGCAAGGGCCGCCCGCCGGGGCTGAGCCAGCAGGGGCGGTGTCCGTGCAGGTTTTCAGTCTCGCCGCACCCGGGGGCGATGCCGCCGACGCGATGCCACCGCAACAGCCCGCCCCCGCCGCCCATGCGACCGCAACGGACGCGGGCGCGCAGACCGCATCCGCACCCCCGAGCGGCGCGGACGACGGCAGCGAGGCCGAGACGACGGGCCGGGCATCCGCCGCAGCGCCCCCCACGCCAAAGTCCGATGCGCTCGCCGAGCAGCTGGCAACGCCGCTGCTTCCCAAGCCTGACGCGCGCATCCTCGAAGACCCCGCACCGGACGCACCGCCAACAACGCCGGACAGACGCAAACCGGCGCGAGATTCGAGCCCGCAGGCAGCGGCTTCAACGCCGGCCGCGCCGCGTGCTGCTGCGAAGCCAAAGCCGAAGCCGAAGCCGGCACCCAAGGCCGAGTCGCCGGCGCCTGAGCGGGTGTCAGCGACCGCCAAGCGCGACGCCACGGCAGCCCCCGAGCGCGAGCTCTCGGGTCTGGCAGCGCTGGATGCGGAGATCGCCGCGGCGCGCAAGGCCAAGGCCGAAGAGGCCGACAGCGGACAACCGGCCGCCGACGGCGATGCGGAGCTGTCCGGCCTCGCCGCACTGGATGCGGAGATCGCCGCCAGCGCCGAGCAATCCCGCGGCGGCGGAGCCGACAGCCGACGCCCGGCCCCCGACAGCGGGCGCGCCACCAACAAGCCCGCGGGCCGCACACCAGGGCGCAGCGCCACTGGCTCCCAGCCGGGTGCCGAGCCGGGCCCCGAGCCGGGCAGCCGCGGCCGGGCAGAGCGCCGCTACCTGGCGGCCCTGCGCCGGGCACTGGCCCGCGAGCGCAATTATCCGCCCACGGCCCGCCGCCGCGGCCTCGAGGGCACCGCCCGGGTGCAGTTCACCATCGCCGCCGACGGCGGCTTCAGCGGCATCCGCGTGAGCCGCAGCGCCGGCGCGAAGACCCTGGACGACGCCGCCGAGCGCACGGTGCGCCGGCTGGCGCGCTTCGACCCCATCCCCGGGGCCATCGGCCGGCAGCACTGGACGGTACGGGTGCCCATCGTGTTCCGCTTGAACTGAGGTCGGCGCACCCCGCAAGATGGCCGATGGCTCGGCGCCGCGGCATTGTGGACGCCACGGCGGGGACCCCATTCTCCCGGCACGCCAAGCGCTACCCCTTGGCCGATCACCGCAACACGAGGACAGCAGCATGGCCACCCCGGACCTCGCCCCCATCGCAGACCTGCAGCGTGAGCTGAACGCGCACCCGGTCTACACGGAGGTCACCGACCTCGCGGACCTGCGGGTATTCATGTCCCATCACGTTTACGCCGTCTGGGACTTCATGTCGCTGATCAAGTACTTACAGCACAACGTGGCGCCCACCACGACGCCCTGGATGCCGCCGGCGGACCCGGCCGTGGCCTATTTCATCAACCAGCTGGTGCTGGAGGAGGAATCCGACGCCGTCGAAACCGAGGCCGGCACCGAGTACAGCAGCCACTTTCAGCTGTACCTGAAGTCCATGGCCGAGGTCGGCGCCGACGCCGACGCCCCGCTGCGCTTCCTGGACACCGTCCAGCGCGACGGCCTCGATGCCGCCCTCTACGCCGACAGCACGCCGGTGCCGGCGCGCTACTTCACCGAGACCACCTTCTGCTTCATCCGCGAGGACAAGCCGCATGCGGCCGCCGCCGCACTGGCCGTCGGGCGCGAGCGCATCATCCCGGACATGTTCCGCCGTCTGCTCGAGGGTGCCGGCGTGGGCGCCGACCAGGCGCCCACCTTCCATCAGTATCTGAATCGCCACATCCATCTGGACGAGGACTTCCACGGCCCGCTGTCGCTGCGGCTGCTGGAGAATCTCTGCGGCGACGACGACAAGCGCCTGGAAGAGGCCGCCACCGCCGCCGAAGAGGCCGTTTGCGCACGCATCCGTTTCTGGGACGGCGTGCTCGAGGCCGTGCGCGTGGCGCGCGCCTGAGCGCCGCAGCCCTGGGCGCGGCAGCACAGCCAAGCGAGCGCCGCGGGGCTGCACGGCCGCCGGGAGCACGGACATGGCCCAGGACGACAGCACATCACCGCCGCAGACCGACGCCGCGGCCGACGCCCGCAGCCTCTGGTGCGGGCGTTTTCACGGGGTCCTGTCGACACACTCGAGCGCGGAGCCAGGGTTCCCGTTCGGCTCTGTGGTGCCGCTGTGTCTGGACAACAGCGGCGCGGCGCTGCTGCTGCTGAGCCACCTCGCGCAGCACAGCCGCAACCTCGCCGCCGACCCGCGCGCGGCGCTCACCCTGTTCGACGAGCGCGACGGCGACATTCAGCAGGGGCGGCGGCTCACCTGCCTCGGGCGCTGCGCGCCTTACGACGACGCGCAGGCGCTGACGCGCTGGTGTCGGCACTTCCCCTGGGGCCGCGTCTACGCCGAGCAGCTGAACTTCCGCCTGCACCGCTTCGAGCCGCTGCGGTGTCACTACAATGGCGGCTTCGCCACCGCGCGCTGGCTCGGCGTCGACCGGCTGTTGGCGCAGATTGCCTTCGACGCCGACACGGAGGCGGCGCTGGCCCGCCACCTCGCCGGCGCACATGCCGACTGGCTTGGCGGCTGGTGCGCGGACGCCGAAGGCGCCGGCGCCCGGGTGGCCGGCCTGGACCCGCTGGGTGTCACCTTGCGCTGCGGCGAGCGCCTATTGCGGCTCGCCGCACAAGGGCCGCTGGCGGACAGCGCGACACTCTCCGCGGCGATCGCGGACAAGGCGCTGCGCCCGTGGCCCGGCACCGCGACAGCGCCTTAACCCTGCTTTGCAAAGGGTAGAATCCCGCCCGGCAACCCTAATGGGATAAGGGACATGCGGCGCGCGGCCTGCGCGCCCGCCAACCACAGCAGCTGTAAGAGGTATCGCTATGACAGTCAGCGTACCCGTCGACGGCGAGGGCTTCCTCGTCAACCGCGACGATTGGAACGAAGACCTCGCCCGGGAGCTCGCCGCAGACGACGAGTTCGAGATGGACGACCAGGTGATGGGCTTCATCCACGAAGCCCGCGCCATGTACGACAATGACGGTGTCGTGCCGCCGATTCGCATCTTTGCGAAGAAGCAGGGCGTGAGCACCAAGGAGCTCTACGGCATCTTCAAGAGGGGCCCGATGAAGCTCATCTGCAAATGGGGCGGCCTGCCCAAGCCCACGGGCTGCGTATGACCGGCGCTCGGCGCCGTATCCCGCATCAGGCTTCGGGGCGGCGCCGCATGCGCCGCCCCTGCAGGACCCGGGCGCCGCAGCGCTCGGGCCGATCACCGTGACAAAACGATGCATCGACGAGGACACAACCAATGGCGACGGTGTTGAAAACCAAGGGCGATCCACTGTGGAAGCGTGCCGATGATCCGGGCTACCGGATCGGCTGGCGCAGCAAGGCGAAGTTCGAGAAGGGCCATCTCGAGGGAGAGATGACCTATGGCGAGGCCGAGGCCAAGGCCCGCGAGCTCGCCGCCAAGGAGCCGGACAAGACCTTCTACCCCGAGCTCGTCATCACCGAGGAAGCGGGCGAGCATTGAGCCGCCGCCGGCCAGGGAGGGCCGCCGGCTGCCCGGCCCTGCACCGGCGCAACCCTGGGCTGCGTGCGCCCGAAGCCGTTGCGGCTGTCTGCGCCCTGGCACTCGCGCCAGGTGCCCTGTTCGCATCACCCCCCATCGAGGCTGCGGCCGGGAAAGCCTTGCCGCTTGCCGCCGTCGTGCTGGCCGGTCTCGGCTGGTGGCAGTGGCAGCGCTGGCGCCGGCGTCATCAGGCCCTGAAAGCGCGTCTGGAGCGCGCCGAGCAACGCCTGCAAAGCCGCGAGCAACAATGGCAGGCAATCTTCGAGGCAGCGCCGGACGCGATCGTGCTCTGCACCGCAGCCGGGCGCATCGTGGTACTCAACCGCGAGGCCGAGCACCTGTTGGGCTACACCCGGCGCGAGCTGGCGCGCCAGCCCGTGGAGGTGTTAGTGCCGGCAGCCCTGCGCGATGCGCATGTCACCCACCGCCAAGGCATCGGTGACGGCCCCGAGGCCCGCAGCATGGGGGCCGGGCGGGCGCTGACGGCACTCGCCAAGTCCGGCGAAGAGATACCGGTGGACATCCGCCTGGCGCGGGTCACGCGCAAGGACCGCCCGCATGTGGTGGCCGCCCTCCGCGACCTGCGTGCCCGCCGCCAGGCCGAGCAGGCGCTGCGCGAGCGCACCGAAGAGCTGCGGCGCTCGCGCGAAGAGCTACAGTCCATCCTCGATCACGCGCCGACGCTGTTCCACGTCAAGGACCGGCAGGGCCGCTATACCCTAGTCAATCGCCGTTGGTGCGCGCTGGCGCAACGACCCGAAGCCGAGGTGCTCGGACACAGCGACGAGCTGCTGTTCCCGCCTGAGGTAGCCGCCGATATGGCGCGGGACGACGAGGTGGTGCTGGACCGGGGCGAGCCGCGCCAGTTCGAGGACGTGCGCCTCCACGGCGACACCGAGATCGTCCTGGACACCTACAAGTTTCCGCTCCTGGATGCCGAGGGCCGACCCTACGGCCTCTGCGGCATCGCCCACGACGTCACCGAGCGTAAGGACAGCGAGGCGGAGCTACGCCGCGCCCGCGATCAGGCGCAGGAGGCGAGCCGGGCCAAGTCCGCCTTCCTGGCCAACATGAGCCATGAGCTGCGCACACCCATCAACGCCATCATCGGCATGACCCATCTGGCCCTCGGCGCCGAGGTGCCGGCGCGGCCGCGCGACTGCATCGAGAGCGCGCACCACTCCGCGCGCGAGCTGCTGGCGATCATCAACGATCTGCTGGATTTCTCGCGCCTGGAGGCCGGCAAGCTGACCCTGGACGCGGTGCCCTTCCAGTTGGACGAGGTCCTGGAGACCCTGGCCAAGCGGGTCGGCCCCAAGGCGGACCACAAGGGCCTCGAGCTGTTGCTGGACACCCCGTCGACGCTGCCCGCGGCGCTGGTTGGCGATCCGCTGCGGCTCTCGCAGATGCTGGTCAACCTCGCCAGCAACGCCGTCAAATTCACCAAACAGGGCGAGGTGGTGGTCCGCGTGCGCGTCCTTGAGCACGGCAGCGAGCAGGTCGTGCTGCGTTTCTCCGTGAGCGACACGGGTATCGGGCTCTCGGAGCGCGAGCGCGCCGAGCTGTTCAAACCCTTTCACCAGGTGGACGACTCCACGACGCGGCGCTTCGGCGGCACCGGCCTCGGACTCGCCATCTGCAAACGCCTGACGGAGATGATGGGCGGGCAAATCTGGGTGGAGAGCGAGCCTGGCGCAGGCAGCACCTTCCATTGCACCGCGCGCTTCGCACCGCAGCCCCAGGCGGCGCCCGAGCGCCCCAGCCTGCCGCAGGACGAGCATGTGCTGGTAGTGGATGACAACGCCACTGCCCGCGGCATCCTGGCGATGCTGGTGGAATCCTTGGGGCTGCGCGCCGGCACGGCCGCCGACGGCGACGGCGCGCTGGCGGCGCTGCGCACGGCCTGCGCCGAAGGCGACCCCTACCGGCTCGTCTTCCTGGACTGGCGCATGCCCGGGCAGGACGGTGTGGCCGTCGCCCGCGCCATCGCCGCGGATGCCGCACTGATCCCCAAGCCGCGCGTGGTGCTGGTCACCGCCTATGCCGACGACCAGCTCGATCTGAGCCAGCAGCTCGCGGATCTGGAGCTCGCAGGCTGTCTTTCGAAGCCCGTGAGCGCCTCCGCCGTCTACGAGGCCGCCCTGGGCGAGCCCGCCGGCCACAAGCCCCCTAGGCCGCCCCGGCGCCTGGGTGACCCGCAGCACATCGAGCCTCCGGGCCCCGCCCGCGCCGTGCCCGCGGAGGCCCCGACCAGCGAGCACGACCGGACTGCCGACACACCCGCCGCCACAGCCCCGGAGCCTGTTGCGCGAGAAACAGACGCCGGGGAGGCGCGCACCGCGGCGACCTCGCCGCAGCCCGCGGCCCAGCGGCGCTCCTTGCTGCAGGGGCTCTGCGAGGAGTACCGGGGCTTCGGAGCGGCCTTCGAGCGCGCCGGCAGCGATGCCCGGCCGGACGCGCAGCTACGGCTCGCCCACACCTTGAAGGGCGTCGCCGGCAACCTCGGGCTGATGCAGATCGCCGAGCTCGCCGGCGAGCTCTATGCAGCCTGCCGCAAGGCGGCACCTGCGACCGAAATCCGACCGCTGGTGGCAGCCATCGAAACGCAGATGGAGCACTTGGCGCTGTCCCTGGACGGGGCGGCAACGGCGCCCGCCACCGAGGCCGAGCCCTGTTGCGAGCTGCCGGACCTGGACCGAGTCACGGCGGGGCACTGCCAGCAGCTGACGGCCCGCTTGCAGGATCTGCTCGACGGCGGCGATGCCGAGGCCTTGGGTGTGGCCGCGGAGCTCGCGGAGACGCTGGGCGAGGACAGCGACCTCGGTCGGCACATCGCCGGTCTGCGCCGCCGTGTGGAGGCCTTCGAGTTCGCGCTCGCCGCCGAGCACCTGCGCTCCCTGCGGCACGCCGTCGGGCGGCTCGCCACCGGCACCGAGGCCACCGGCAGCGGCCCAGTGCCAGGCGCGCCTGTGGATCTGGACAGACTCGTCAAGCGCCTGCACGGGCTGCTGCAGGTCGACGACACCCGCGCCGCCGACGTCGCCGCGGCGCTCGCGCAGGCGCTCGCCGACAGGCCGGCACAGGCCGCCGTGGTCGAACGCGTGCGCCAATGCATCCACGAGTTCGACTACACTGCGGCGCGCACAGCACTTGCCACACTGAGCTCCGATGAGGCACGGGAGGCCGTTGGTGACCCGGGAACCACAAACCGTGCTGATCGCTGACGACAGCGTCACCAATTTGCACGTCCTGAACAACATTCTGCGCCGGCACTACCGGGTGAGGGCGACGCGCAGCGGCGAGCGGGCGGTGGAGATCGCCACCCGCGATCATCCACAGGCCGTGTTGCTCGACATCATGATGCCGGACCTGGACGGCCCGGACGTTTGCCGGCGCATCAAGGCCCAGCCCGAGCTCGCGCAGGTGCCCGTGATCTTCATCACCGGCCGTGAAGACGACGCAGCCCGCGACCTGTGCGCAGCGGCCGGCGGCGCCGACGTGCTGATCAAGCCGGTCAATCCCCAAACCCTGCTCGAGATGCTCGCCGCGCACATCCGGGCCGCGGGGCAGGCGGGCTGAGCGGCTCGTGGCCTAGGGAGATCCCGATTGATTGGCCATCCCGGCCAAGAATCGGCCTTTCCCTAGCAGCCCAGAGCGCCGACACCGTCGTCCGCGTCCGCCATGGCCTGACCGGGTGTAGCGCTCGCGACCTGCTCCGGGGCACTGAGCGTACCCTCGGCGTTGTAGCAGGCGCCCTTAGACAGGGCGATGAGATCGCCTTCGCCGAGCGGCTGCCATAGCTCCTCCGTCAGGGGCGCGCTCGCGACCAGCGCCACATCCTGGCGCACGCTTTGGAGCTCGACGCCGCTGTCCGCCAGCTCCGGCGCCGAGCGCCAGCAGCAGCGCTGGAGCAGATAGAGCCCGGGCGGGCGCAGGCGCCCGTCCAGCTGCGTGCGCTGATGGGCGTGCACGAAGAGCGCATCGCCGTCGGCGTAGAGGAAGTTGGCCGGGCCCAGTGCACGCAGCTCGGCGGCATGCGCCCCGATGACGGCGAGCCGCTCCGCGAGCTCCGGCACCCCGCCGCCGGCATCGCGCCACAGCGGCGCCAGGCGCGTGAGCAGCCCGCAGAAGGCCCGCTCGGAGTCCGTCTCCCCCACCGGCCGGTAGGGCGCCCGCGGATCATCGGGCTCCGCCAACAGGTCCGGCAGGTCCCCGTTGTGGGCAAATGCGTGCATGCGCCCGCCGAGCTCGCGCAAAAAGGGCTGGGTATTGCGCAGAGAGCGGTTGCCGAAGGTGGCGAGCCGAATGTGCGACAGCGCCATGTTGGTGCGCAGCCCCTGCTGCTCCATGAAGCGCATCAGGGGGCTCTCGCTCGCCGGCCGCGGCTCGCGCAAGAGCAGGCAGTCCGGCCCCTCGTAGAACGCGATGCCCCAGCCGTCGCGGTGCGGGCCCTCGGCGCCGCCGCGCCGCGCCAAGCGCTCCAGCGAGAAGCTGAGCGTCGCCGGCATCAGGCTGGACATGGCGAAGAGCTCACACATGGACGGGCACCGCGGCTGCAATCCCGGGATTCTGGGGGATGGCGCCGGTGCTGACAAACCGCGCTGCGACCCGCGGGGTCGCGGAGGGGCGCAACGGCCGCGCACGCGACCCGCCAGCTCCCGACGACTGGACCGAGGACAAGGGGATGGCCACCTGTCCCTGGCCCCTGCGGCGCACCTGGCCGGCATGTCGGTGGGGGCTTCGCCAAGCACCTGTCCGGGCTCGGCATCCCGGTGATCGACCTCGACGATCTGGACGCGTGGCCCGCCTCGTCCTGATGGACGAGCGCGCGGGTCGGGCCATCGCCATGGAGCATGACCTGCAGGTGACCGGCACCGCCGCCGTCATCGGCCTGGCACATCGGCGCGGACTGCTCCCGCCGGCCCGAGATGTCTTCGCCGCCCCGCACGCGTGCGATTTCCGTATCTCGGCGACAGCTATCAGGGCCGTGCTGCGACGGGTTGGTGAGTGATGGACCGCCCGCTAGAGCACCTGACCTTGGCATCGCGGAAGGGCCTTAATCATCCTAGAAACGGCAGTTGATCGCTTGGTCGCAGCTACAAGTGCTTGCGCAATTTGAGAATTCGTACCGATTTCGAGGTCACCTGCCGGGTGAGGGCCGCTACGACCCCCATGGCACGCCCCGCGCGGCGCCCAGCTGCGTTACAACTCGTTGGAATAGGTCGGCTATTCCGCCTCGTTGTGCCTTGCTGGACGCCACGCGGGACGCACCCTGGGGGCCGTTCAACTACCGTTCCTAGGATCATAACTCCGGCCGCCTTGGGCGCTGGCTGAGTAGTCAGGCCATCCTGGCCTGACACAATCAGGGCTGGAAGCCTGGGCTACGCCGGAGACGCCCCCGCGGCTTGATCGTTAGTGCGAGCCGTAGGGTGGACGAGCGCCAGCGAAGTCCACCACGGGGCCGCCCGTAACCTGGTGGACTGCGCTGCGCTTGTCCACCCTACTGCTGGAGGACGACGGCAAGGGCGCGGCGCTACTGGATGCGGTGCGCTCGGTGGCGGCCGGCGAGCCGGACCGGCGGGTGCTCGGGGTGGCGCCGGCGTCGTTTGAGCAGATGCCGGAGCGCCGTTTGCGTATTGGGCTCAAGGTGCGGTTTTGAGAATCTTTGTAACCGTTTAGAGGGCGTTTAACAGTTCGGACCTGCAGCATTGTCTGAGACAGTGAAGTGGTAGCCGCGCCCGCACCCGATCAAAGGGTCTCACCCTGCCGCGGCCGGGCGAGCCGAGCCGAGGACGGCCGTGAACAGCCGGTGAATCTTGCCGATATCCACCGGCTTGGTCAGCAAGGCCGATATGCCGTGCCGTGTCGGCACCGCCGCCACGCCGTGGCGGCCCGTCATGAGCACGACCTGCTCCAAACCGCCACACTCGGCCAGCGCCGCGCCCAGTTGCCGGCCGTCGCCGTCGGGCAGGTGGACATCGATCAACGCAAAGCGGAAGGATTGCCGCGCCGCCAGCCGCCGCGCCTCGGCACAGCCGGCGGCGGCGGCGATGTCGTAGCCCAGATCGGCAAGGTCCCAGCTCAGCATCTGCCGCAGCGGCGCGTCGTCCTCCACCAGCAGCAGCGGCCGCTGCGCCGCCGGCGCCTCGGGCGCCGGCGCCGAGCGGGTTGGGGCAGCGCTCATGCCCGCTCCCCCAGCGCCACGCGCAGCTTCTGCCGCGCCCGGAACAGCCGTGTGCCCACGCCCGCGGAGCTGAGCCCCAAGCGCTCGGCGATCTCCTGCTGCGAGTGCCCGTGCAGCACCTGCAGGATCAGCGGCTCGCGGTACTCCGCCGGCAGCGCGGCAATCGCCCGGCGCAGCACGAAGGCCTCGGTGGAGGTGTCGTAGCTCTGGCGCTCGGCGCCCAGCTCCTCGGTCGGGATCGCGCTCTCGCGCGGCTGGATACGCTCGAAGCGCCGCGCGTTCTCGCGGCGCACGATGGTCTTCAGCCACCCCTTCACCGCCGCCGGCTCCTTGAGCTTCTCGCGCGAGCGCCAGGCGCGCAGCAGGCTGTCCTGCACCAGGTCCTCGGCGGTGTGCGGGTCGCCGGCGAGGCGGTAGGCGTACTTGTACAGCGCCGACCAATGGGTGCGGGCGAGCTCGGCGAAGTCGGTGGCCGGATTCAGGGGCTCGGCGGCGTGGGCTGCGTTGGTGGTGGCGGGGGCAGTGACAGTGGCGGATGCAGATGCAGATGCAGTGGCAGGCATGGTAAGTCTCCGTGGGCAGTGAGCGTGACTGCCCTAGGCATTGCACCCGCCATGCCAAATGATAAATTCCTGTTTTACAAGACATTCTAGTAGACCGCCCGCCAGCGGACGTAACGCTTCGTTACTACGAATCGTTACAGCGGACGAGCGAAGGCGCGGTCATCAACGGCCGCAGCCGTCGGGTCGCGGCCGCACGCTGCCACGACCGCCGCGGTCGCGCCTACCTTCTGCCCGCAGCAGTCACTATTTGCGCGGCGGTGACTGATCGGCTGACCGAGATCCGAGCGGCCTCAGACCTGCCTCCTATGGCACTTGACATCGATAGGGCCGGATGTCGATGGCGGTCCAGACCCGCGCATCTTCGGTGAACAGCGCGGTAGATCGCCATCGAGCCCGGTGAAGAGCGTTTGGGTGGTGTTCGGTTGGGGAGGTTGGTGGCGGGCGCCCCTGGCGGGGTGAGCGCGGGAAGGAGCCCGGAGGGCGACTGGACGCGCTCACCCCGCCAGGGGCGTGGCGACGCGCTGTGATCCGGCCCGGGAGGGGGGGTTGTGCGCGCGACGCGCGGCGGTTGTGACCGTTCGCTCGGACCGGGAGGTGACAACCCGGCGGAATCGGCTACAGGATCGGGGCCGTTGAGACAGGCGCGGCACCGGGCTCGACCGCCACAGTCACCCCGATACCGCGCCCCCAAACCGTGCCAGGCACGGCTCGCGGGAGAGTATCGCGCGCCCGTGGGTTCTGATCCAGCACTCGGCGGCAGGAGCCGCCGATGTGCCGCACTGCGCGTCTGTTCAATTGTGCCCGTTGCCGCCGCCAGGTGGTGATCTGCAGCCACTGCGATCGGGGCAACCGCTATTGCGGCAAGCAGTGCGCACAAACCGCTCGCCGCCAATCCCAGCGCGAAGCCGCGCGGCGCTATCAAGCCTCGCGCCGCGGTCGCCTCGCCCATGCCGCCCGCCAGCACCGCTATCGCCGGCGCCGCAGTGCGAAAGTGACGCATCAGGGTTCTTGCCCGCACCGGCCCGATGACAGACTGCCCATCACGTCGAGGACGTCGGCGCGCCAAGGGACGGTTCCCGGCGCCGATGCCGGTGCCGAGCGCCGTTGTCACCGCTGCGGACGGCGCTGTTCGCCGTTGCTGCGTCAGGGCTTCCTGCGCCGACCCTCGACACGCGCGGCCATCGACTTGCCACCCCCGCGGATGGCCCGCTGCCGAGGTGCTTGAGCGCTGGATGGGGGTGGTCTGACGGCGCGGAGTACACGACCTTGGCCATCCCCTCGGAGCTCGAAGCGAAGATCCTGCGTTATTTCCATGTGGAGCGATGGCGGGTCGGCACCATTGCCCGCCAGCTCGGCGTGCACCACGCCACCGTCGATCGGGTGCTCTCCCAGGCCGGGCTGCCGAAGGTCGAGCGACCCCACCGGGCGTCGCTGATCGATCCCTACCTGCCGTTCGTGTTGAAGACGCTCGAGCAGTATCCGCGCCTGAGCGCCGCGCGTCTCTACGCCATGGTGCGCGAGCGCGGTTACCGCGGTGGAGCGGATCACTTCCGCCACCTGATTGCCCACTACCGCCCGCGACCGCAGCCCGAGGCTTATCTGCGCTTGAAGACCTTGCCCGGCGAGCAGGCCCAGGTCGACTGGGGCCATTTCGGCAAGATCACCATCGGCAACGCCGAGCGGACGCTGATGGCGTTCGTGATGGTCTTGAGCTGCTCGCGCGCGATCTTCCTGCACTTCTACCTCGATGCGCAGATGGCCAATTTCCTGCGCGGGCATATCGGCGCATTCGAGACCTGGGGCGGACTGCCGCGGGTCCTGCTCTACGACAATCTGAAAAGTGCCGTGCTGGAGCGCCGGGGTGAGGCGATCCGCTTCCATCCCACCTTGCTGGAACTGGCCGCCCATTACCGCTTCGAGCCGCGCCCGGTGGCGCCGGCACGGGGCAACGAGAAGGGGCGTGTGGAGCGCGCCATTCGCTATGTGCGCGAGGCCTTCTTCGCCGCGCGCACCTGGCGCGATCTGGATGATCTCAATGCGCAGGCCGACGCCTGGTGCCGGGGCCAAGCCGCCGATCGCCCGTGCCCCGAGGATCGCTCGATGACGGTGCGGGAGGCGCTTGCGCAGGAGCAGCCGAAGCTCCTCGCCCTGCCGGATAACCCCTTCTCCACCGACGAGCAGGTCGCGGTCAGCGCCGGCAAGACGCCCTACGTGCGCTTTGATCGCAACGACTACAGCATTCCGGCGACCCATGTGCGCCGCACGCTCACGGTGGTGGCCAGCCCCGGCGAGGTGCGGATAGTGGACGGCGCCACGCTGCTGGCCACCCACCCGCGCAGCTATGACAAAGGCCGGCAGGTCGAGGACCCGGCACACATCGCCGCGTTGGTGGCGCGCAAGCGCGAGGCGCGCCAGCATCGCGGCACCGACCGCCTGGCGCAGGCCGCGCCCAACAGCCGGGCGCTGCTGACCCGCGCCGCCGAGCGCGGGGAGAACCTCGGCTCGATCACCGCGACGCTGTTGCGCCTGCTCGAGCGCTACGGCGCCGCCGAGCTCGAAGCGGCTTACGCCTAAGGCCCTGGCCCGTGATGTGCCCCATCCCAATGCGGTGCGCCTGGCCCTGGAGCGCCGCCGCGAGCAGCGCGAGCAGCCGCCGCCGCTGGCGATCACCCTGCCCGATAACCAGCGCGTACGTGAGGTCGTGGTCACGCCGCACAAGCTCGATGCTTACGACCAACTGCAAGCGGCCCGGGAGAGCGACGATGACGCGCACGACGACGGATGATCCCCTCCTGGCCAGAGCCAAGGCGCTGAAGCTCTATGGGCTGGTGGCGCATTGGTCGGAGGTCGCCGCCAGCGATTGGCTCGCACCCCTGATCGCGTGGGAGGAGGAAGAGCGCGCGCGCCGCTCGCTGGAGCGGCGCCTCGGCAACGCCAAGCTCGGGCGCTTCCGCGCGCTGGCCGACTTCGACTGGGACTGGCCCAAGCGCTGTGACCGCGCGGCCATCGAGGCGTTGATGGACCTGGACTTCCTCGCCGAGGCCGCCAACGCCATCCTGGTCGGCCCCAACGGCGTGGGCAAGTCCACCCTCGCCCGCAACATCGCCCACCAGGCGGTGCTCGCCGGGCACACCGTCTTATGCACCAGCGCCGGGCACATGCTCGGTGAGCTCGCCGGTGCCGATGGCGACCGCGCCCTGCGCCATCGCCTCTCGCTGTATGCACGCCCGCGCCTGCTGCTCATCGATGAAATCGGCTATCTCTCTTACTCCAATCGCCATGCCGACCTGCTCTTCGAGGTCGTCTCGCGCCGCTACCAGGAGAAGTCCACCCTGGTGACGACCAACCGACCTTTCGCCGAGTGGGGCGAGGTCTTCCCCAACGCCGCCTGCGTCGTCTCCCTGGTCGATCGCTTGGTGCACAACGCCGAGATCATCCAGATCGAGGGCGAGTCCTATCGCCTCAAAGAGGCCAAGGAGCGCAGCGAGCAGCGGCGCCGGCAACGCGCGGCGCGCAAGACCAACACCCGCCCGGAAACCCCGCGCAACAATTGACCACAGCCCAACGGAGGCCGCCATGCTCCCGCTGCAAGATATCCCTCAGCATTGGTCCACGGCACAAGCACTCGCCGTCTACGAATGGCTCGACTGCCTACGCGAGCGCGTCTGGGACTGCTACGGCGAGCAGATCCAGGCGCACTACCGCAGCGAACAGCAGGATCACTTCCAGCCCGACCTCTTCAAGGTCGACGACGACATGCCCTTCTGAGCCTGCTCCTCGCAGCGAGCCTCGCAGCCAGTACCCCGTGCCCCTCGGGCGGGCGTCGCGGAACTGTTCACCGTTTATGCGCAGGTTCGCTCAGCCGCTAACACTGGCAACAGGTGGTCGCCTGGTTTCGGCAGGCGGCCGAGGACAGGGTCTGAAAGTCTCGCAGTGCTGTAGACCGAGCGCCTGCGACGGCGCAGCAGGCGGGCATGTGTACTACAGGGCCGACACTTGGTCGGCGGAGCCGAAGATCTCGATCCCCAGACGTTCCGCCACCGGTCGCGCCTCCGGGCGGACCATAGGCGAGATGACGATCTTGCGCGTCGCGGTGCGGCCGTGGCGGCGCTGGTAGTAGTCCACCTTGCGCTCGAAGGTGTAGATGTCGGCCTTCGACATGGATGATTTCAGCTCGCAGAGGATCAGCTCGCCGTTGCGCACGATGATGTCGATCTCGACCTGATCCGGTACGCCGAAGACGGTCCCCTCGTCATCGAATTCGTTGACGTTGAGCACTTCGACCCCGAAGGACTCCTCCAGGATGCCCTTCAGCGCAGCCCGGAAGCTGGCCTCGGAGGACAGGCCCCAGGGCGCCCCTAGCGCCTCGATGGCCTGTTCCTGGCGCAGCCGGATCTGCCGCAGCTTCTTCAGCTGAAGCAGTACCGGGCGCTCGGCTCGCTGTTCGCCTTCGCTGTCTTCGACGGTCATGGCGTCAGTCCTTAAGGAACGCTGTAAAGGAACGCTGTAAACGTGGACTTGAGGGCGCACCCACGTACTCTAACGCGTCCCTGCGACACTTGCGGCAGTCTGCGTCGGCTCGGTATGATCTTTTTCGCAATGCTCATATCATGCTGTGCAGCGTCTGTGACGGCCGCGTGCTGACTCGACCGGCCGCAGCAACCTGACCGATCCGAGGGAGACCCCGATGTCAAACCTTTGCCCCATGCCGGCGCGGCGCGCCCGTCGAGCCGTCCTGTCTGCGCTGCTGCTGACCCCGCTGCTCGCGGTTCCGCCGGCGGCCACGGCCCATTTCCAGGAGCTGATCCCGTCCACGGAGATTGTCGATGCCGACACCGGCGGCGAGCTGTCCATGGCGCTCACCTTCACGCATCCGATGGAGCAGGGGCCGGCCATGGCCATGGGCGAGCCGGCGGCCTTCGGGGTGCTGACGGCGGATGGGAAGCAGGACCTGAAAGAGGCGCTGGAGCCGACGCAGGTGGACGGCAAGGCCGCCTACCGGGCAAGCTACGAGGTGCCGGGGCCGGGCGGCTATATCTTCTACGTCGAGCCCGCGCCCTATTGGGAGCCGGCGGAAGGCGTGATGATCGTCCACTACACCAAGACCGTCGTCGACGCCTATGGCGCTGAGGCAGGCTGGGACCGGATGGTCGGCCTGCCGGTGGAGATCGAGCCGCTGACCCGGCCCTATGGCCTCTGGACGGGTAATGTCTTCACCGGCGTGATCAAGAAGGGCGGCGAGCCGGTGCCCTTCGCCGAGGTGGAAGTGGAATGGCGCAATGACGGCAGCGTCGAGCCGCCGGCGGCGCCCTTCGTTACCCAAGTGCTGAAGGCCGACGCCAATGGTGTGTTCAGCTACGCCATGCCTCGGGCCGGCTGGTGGGGCTTCGCGGCGCTCATCGAAGGGGATGAGCCCATGCAGAATCCCGACGGCGAAGACGTGCCGGTGGAGGAGGGCGCGCTAATCTGGGTGCGCGCCCGCGATATGGCACCTTAAGCGCCTTCTATCCGGAGAGCAAAGACTGCGCCCATGGCCCACATCCCCGACGGCGTCCTGAGCGCGCCGGTGCTGCTGACGGGCGCCGCGGCCTCGGCGGGGCTGCTCGCCATCGCCCTGCGCCGGCTGGACTGGGAGGGCCTGCCGCAGGCGGCGGTGCTGGCGGCGGCCTTCTTCGTGTCCTCGCTCATCAGCATCCCGCTGGGGCCGAGCAGCGCACACTTGCTGCTGAACGGCCTCATGGGCCTCCTGCTCGGCTGGACGGCGGTGCCGGCGCTGTTCGTGGCCCTGGTGCTCCAGGCGGCGTTTTTCGGCTACGGCGGGGTCGTCGTCCTCGGCGTCAACACCCTGAACATCGCCCTGCCGGCGCTGCTGTGCGCGGCGGCGCTCCGACCACTGTTGTCGCGCGCGCGGCCTCGTGCCGTGCTCGGCATCGGCGCCGCGGCCGGCGCCGCCGGTGTGCTGCTGACGGCGCTGATGGTAGCCCTGAGCCTGGGGCTGAGCGGCGAGCCCTTCCTGCCCGCAGCCAAGGCCGTCGTGATCATCTACGTGCCGCTGGCGCTGGTGGAGGCGCTGGTCACCGGCACCGTGCTCGGCTTTCTGCACCGGGTGGCCCCGGAGATGCTGCCTGGTCCTATCCGATCAGCCGCGTGACGCTGACGGATAGGAAATCCAAGCCACCCCGGGCGCCGGCGTCTTGCCCCTCTCCCGCCGTCAAATCTCCGGGTCGTCCCCGGATGCGCCCGCCGGGTAGGCGGCGGTCGGCTCTTCCACCGCCCAGCGGATCAGCTTGGCGGTGTCCGGGCCGATGCCGGGCACAGTGGCGAGGTCTTGGGCGGAGGCGGCCATGGTGGCCTCCACAGACCCGAAGCGCTCGATCAGCCTGCGGGCGCGCTCAGGGCCGACGCCGGGCAGTCCTTGGAGGATCCGAGCCCGGGTGCGCGCCTTGCCGCAGGGCCGGCGGCCCGGGCGCTGCGGGGCGAACGCCGCCCGGTTTCGGGCTTGGCGGGCGGCGGCGAGGACGAGCCAGGCGGTCTCCTCGGGGTCCTGAGCGCGCAGGATGGGTAGGCGCAGGAAGACGGCGAGGTGGATCAGGGCGCCCTGGATCGCCTCCCGGCGCATGCGCGAGTCGGCCAGATCCCGGGCGCGGCCTTCCAGGATAAGGATGCCCGGCAGCGGGGCATTCGCGAGGCGGATGGCCTGGGTGAAGAGGCGCCCATCCTTGATGGATGCGGTGAGGTCGGTCAGGGTCTTGCGCTCGACCAGCAGGTGGTCGTCGACCCGGTAGTCGCCCGCGGCCAGGCGCGCGACCTCAACCAGAACGTCCGGTCGTTTGCGCAAGGCGGCGACCACCGAGCCGCCGCGCTCCCGGTCGTCCGCGATGACGGAAAATCGAGCGTCCATCGTTCGATGTCCTGCCGGGTCGTTGTCCAGTCCCGGGCACGATAACGAGGGAGTGGGATCGGATTACCTTGCTAGGCTTGTGGTTGCTCCCTGCGGCGAGATCAGCCGCGAAAGGGCATTGTCAATGCGCTTGCGACAGCGCTCCAGCGGTGTCACCAGAGAGCACGGATCGATTTGCAATCCCTACCGCTCTCCGCGCCGAGCCTGAACCTGATCGAGCGGTTTTGGCAATTCCACAAACGCCAAGTCTTTAACGGCTACTACGGGACCTTTGCCGACTATTAGGCTGCCTGTAAAGGGTTCTTCAGGTTCTCCCGGCGCCGATCATGGGAGTGGGTGGGACTGGCGACTCGGACGGGGTTGTATGATGAGAGTCTCAGAAATCATACTGCCGTGGCCGTCCGATGCCGTGTCGCGGCCGCGGTCCCGGTCACGTGGCTCTGCCGCCGGCCGCGGGCAGCACCCATACCGCGCGGCATCGGTCCGCGCCCCGCGAAGGTTGTGGGCGGACGGGTTTGCGTCGGGGATGGTGTCCGCGCGCGGATCAGGCGCGCTGCCCCCGGCACACGTGTAACCAGCACGCGAGGTATGACAATGGATGCTGTAACCACGCCCTGCCCGGCAGGCGATGCCGAGGCCAGGACGCGCCAACGGCGCCGGCGATGCCGGCCCGGCCTTGGGCAGGCGCTCGGCTGGCAAGCGCTCGGCCTGCTCCTGATGGCCCTCATTGCTGACCCCGCATTGGCGCACAAGCTCAATCTCTTTGCCGCCGCCGACGGCCGCCGCATTCAGGGCGAGGTCTACTTCGCCGGCGGCGCCAAGGCGACGGACGTGCCGGTGCTGGTGCAGAACGCCGCGGGTGAGGTGCTGGCGGAGCTGCGCTCGGGCGCCGACGGCGGCTTTGCTTATCAGGCCGAGGCGCCGGTGACCCATCGCATCGTCGCCGAGACACCGGATGGTCACCGCGCGACATGGCGCATCGGCGCCGGCGAGCTGGCGGCGGCCTTTCCGCAGGCGACGGCCCCCGCCGACAGCAGAAACGGGGGCTCCAAGCCGGCCACTTCCGGTGCCGGCTCTCACAGCGGCGCGGGCACCGGCGGCGCCCGGGCCGGCGGTTCCGACGACCAGCCCCACTCGCCCCCGCCCACTGCCGATGCTGATCTCACCCTCGATCCTGCCCTGGCCGCCGCCATCGAGCGCGCCGTCGCCCGGCAGGTGCGCCCGCTGCGGGAGGAGGCCCTCGCCGCCCGCGAGGCCGTGCAGCTGCGCGACGTGCTGGGCGGGCTCGGGTACATCCTCGGGCTCGCCGGCCTCGGGCTCTGGTGGCGCTGCCGGCGCGGGCGCACCGGTACATGACGGATACGGCCCTGCCTGTCAGCCGCGGCGGCTATTGGCTCGCGCGGCGGGACCCGCGGCTGCCGGTGCTGGCCGCGATGCTTCTCGCGCTGGCCACCGTGAGCCTCCAGACACTGCCGGCGGCGCTTCTGGCGCTCGGCGCCGCCCTTGCCCTGGCCGCCGCGGGTGGCCTGAGCTGGCCGGCGGTGCTGCGCCGCCTCGCGGTCCTGGAGGGGCTGATGGTGGTGGTGCTGCTGAGCCTGCCCTTCACCACCCCAGGCGAGCCCTGGCTGACCCTCGGCACGCTCACGGTTACCCACGAGGGCCTGCGCCTGGCGGCGCTCATCGCCGTCAAGGCCAATGCGGTGGTGCTGGCGCTGCTGGGTCTGCTGGGCGGGCTGGAGCCTGCGGTACTCGGGCACGCCCTGGCGCGGCTCGGCATGCCGCCCAAGCTGGTGCACCTGCTGCTGTTGACGGTGCGCCAGATCGCGCTGCTGGACGACGAGCGCCGGCGCCTGCGCCGGGCCATGCGGGCGCGGGCCTTCGTGCCCCGCAGCAACCGCCATACCTGGGTCAGCTACGGCAACCTCATCGGCATGCTCCTGGTGCGCAGCCTGGAGCGCGCCCGGCGCATCGAGGCAGCCATGCGCTGCCGCGGCTTTCGGGGCCGCTTCCACCTGCTGGACAGCCGGCACTGGCAAAGCGCGGACACCGCCTGGCTGCTGGCGCTGGCGCCGCTGCTGGTGGGGCTGGTTGCGCTGGACCGGCTGCCGTGAGCGCGCCGCTGCTGGAGCTGCGCGGCCTGCACTTCGGCTTCGCCGACCGTGCCGTGCTGCGGGGCGCGGACTTCGCGCTGCACCCCGGCGAGCGCGTGGCGCTCACCGGGCGCAACGGCGCCGGCAAGACCAGCCTGCTGCACCTGCTGGTGGGCCTGCGGCGCCCGAGCGCCGGGCAGGTGCTGGCCTTCGGCGAGCCGCGGCGGGTGGAGGCCGACTTCGTGCCGGTGCGCGCGCGGGTGGGGCTGCTGTTCCAGGACTCGGACGACCAGCTGTTCTGCCCCACGGTGCTGGAGGACGTTGCCTTCGGCCCCCTCAACCTCGGGCGCTCGCGCGAGCAGGCCCGCGCGGACGCCGAAGCGACCCTGGCCGCCCTGGGCCTCACCGGCTTCGGCGAGCGCGTGACCCATCGCCTCTCCGCCGGCGAGAAGCGCCTGGTGGCACTGGCGACGGTGCTCGCCATGCGCCCGCAGGTGCTGCTGCTGGACGAGCCCACCAACGGCCTGGACGAGGCCATCGAGGCACACCTGCTCGCCCACCTGGAGGGCCTGGACCTGGCCATGGTCATCGTCTCCCACGACCGCCGGCTGCTTGTACGACTCGCTACCCGTGCGGTCGCGCTGCACGAAGGCAAGCTCGCGCCGGCGACCCTCCACAGCCACGAGCACACCCATCGCCATGCCCATTTGCATCTGCATGGGCCCGGTGTGGATGGCGAGGCCGCGCATACGGGCGCGGCGCCGCTGCATGCGGATCACCATGCCGGGGAGTGAGGGTCGGATAAGCTATGCTGCTTCGATGCCGCCGGCCCTGCGCCGCCCTGAGGAATCCCAGATGCAGCGTGTCACCATCACCCTCGACGACGACCTGAGCGACGCCTTCGAGCGCTTTCGCGCCGAGCACGGCTACGCCAACCGCTCCGAGGCCGTCCGCGACCTGATCCGCGAGCGCCTCCAGGCCGAGCGCCTGCAGCGCGAGCCCACCGGTCACTGCGTCGCCAGTCTGAGCTATGTCTACAACCACCACGAGCGCGAGCTCGCCGGCCGGCTGACCCAGGCCCACCACCAGCACCACGACCTCGCCGTGTCCACCCTGCACGTGCACCTGGACCACGACCACTGCCTGGAGACCGTGGTGCTGCGCGGCGCCACGGACCGGGTGCGCGCCTTCGCCGATGCCGTCATCGCCCAGCCCGGTGTGCGCCACGGCCGGCTGTCGGTGCTGCCGGTGCGGGTCGCCGAAGAAGCCCACGATCACGGCGACGACGCCGGGGCCGGGCGCCATCTGCATCTAGAGCCCTTGCCCTGACTCTTGCCCGGACGCTTGCCCTGGTGGGGGGCGGGTCGCTCGGGCGGAGCCGCCGATTCGCAACGACGCGCTTGTCTGGGCCGGCAACCGCGCGGGTGCTGCCGGGTGCTGGATCACGCCGCTCGGTTGAACGGCTCTGGGCAGGCGCTCGCGGCGCTGCGACGGCCTCAAGCCTGTGCGTCAGCTTTTGCCTATTGCCTTAGCGCATACGATTGCCGTAGCCGATCAGCTAGGCAGAATCAGCGCATTGGACAAGGCGCACCCCTGACTCTAGCCTGAGGCCATGCTCGACGAGCACCCGAGCCCGGCCAAACCGAGCCGGGCCTATCAAACGCGAACTGGTGAAGCCACGAACCGGAGGCAACGATGGGCAACGACGTCAACACAACGGCCGGCAAGTGTCCTGTCATGCACGGCGCCATGACGGCCGCCGGGGCATCGAACATGGACTGGTGGCCGAAGGCGCTGAATCTCGACATCCTGCATCAGCACGACACCAAGCCCGACCCCATGGGCCCGGGCTTCGATTATCGCGAAGCGGTCAAGGAGCTCGACTTCGACGCCCTCAAGCAGGACCTGCACGCCCTGATGACCGACAGCCAGGCGTGGTGGCCGGCGGACTGGGGGCACTACGGCGGTCTGATGATCCGCATGGCCTGGCACGCCGCCGGCAGCTACCGCATCGCCGATGGCCGCGGCGGCGGCGGCACGGGCAATCAGCGCTTTGCGCCCATCAACAGCTGGCCTGACAACGCCAATCTGGACAAGGCCCGCCGCCTGCTTTGGCCCATCAAGAAGAAGTACGGCAACAAGCTGAGCTGGGCGGATCTGATCATCCTCGCCGGCACCGTGGCCTATGAGTCCATGGGGCTCAAGACCTTCGGCTTCGGCTTCGGGCGCGAGGACATCTGGCATCCGGAGAAGGACACCTACTGGGGCTCGGAGAAGGAATGGCTCGCCACCAGCGACAACCCCGAGAGCCGCTACTCCGGTGAGCGAGACCTGGAGAATCCGCTGGCTGCGGTGATGATGGGGCTCATCTACGTCAACCCCGAAGGCGTCGACGGCAACCCCGATCCGCTGAAGACCGCGCAGGACGTACGCGAGACCTTCGCGCGCATGGCGATGAACGACGAGGAAACCGTCGCCCTCACCGCCGGCGGCCACACCGTCGGCAAATGCCACGGCAACGGCGACGCGGCCCTGCTCGGGCCGGAGCCGGAGGCGACGCCCTTGGAGGAGCAAGGTCTCGGCTGGAACAACAAGACCCAGCGCGGCATCGGCCGAGACACCGTTACCAGCGGCATCGAAGGCGCCTGGACCACCAACCCCGTCCAGTGGGACAACGGCTACTTCGCCATGCTGTTGGGCCACGAGTGGGAGTCGCGCAAGAGTCCGGCGGGCGCCTGGCAATGGGAGCCGGTGGACATCAAGGATGAGGACAAGCCCGTGGATGTCGAGGACCCGTCCATTCGCTACAACCCGATCATGACCGATGCCGACATGGCCATGAAGATGGACCCGGCCTATCGGGAGATCTCGGAGCGGTTCCACCGCGACCCAGACTACCTGGCGGAGGTCTTCGCGCGCGCCTGGTTCAAGCTCACGCATCGGGACATGGGCCCCAAGGCGCGCTACCTCGGCCCCTGGGTGCCGCAGGAAGACCTGATCTGGCAGGACCCGGTGCCGGCGGGCCGCACCGATTACGACATCGACGCGGTCAAGGTCAAGATCGCCGCGAGCGACCTCACCATCGCCGAGATGGTCGCCACCGCCTGGGACAGCGCCCGGACCTTCCGCGGCTCCGATATGCGCGGTGGCGCCAACGGGGCACGCATTCGGCTGGCGCCGCAGAAGGACTGGGCAGGCAACGAGCCGGAGCGCTTGGCCAAGGTGCTGGACACCCTCGAAGGCATTGCGCAGCAGACCGGCGCCAGTGTGGCCGATGTCATCGTGCTGGCGGGCAATGTCGGCGTCGAGCAGGCGGCCAAGGCCGCCGGCTTCGATGTCAGCGTGCCCTTCGCGTGCGGGCGGGGCGATGCCACCAATGAGATGACCGACGCCGACTCCTTCGAGCCGCTGGAGCCCATCCACGACGGCTATCGGAACTGGCTCAAAAAGGACTACACCGTCAGCGCCGAGGAGCTCATGCTCGATCACACGCAGCTGATGGGGCTGACCGCGCCGGAGATGACGGTGCTCGTCGGCGGCATGCGGGTGCTGGGGACCAACCACGGCGGCACCAAGCACGGCGTCTTCACCGACCGCGAAGGCGTGCTGTCGAACGACTTCTTCGTCAACCTGACGGACATGGACTACCGCTGGGAGCCCGCGGGCGAGAACCTGTACGAGGTCCGCGACTGCCAGACGGGCGAGGTCAAGTGGACGGCAACGCGCGTGGACCTCGTCTTCGGCTCCAACGCCATCCTGCGCGCCTATTCGGAGGTCTATGCGCAGGACGACAACCAGGAGAAATTCGTGCGGGACTTCATCGCCGCATGGACGAAGGTGATGAACGCCGACCGATTCGATCTGGCGTAGCGCCCGGCGCCGTCCCTGCCCCGAGCTGGGTATGCAGGGGCCGCATCGGCAGCCCCGGACCGGCCGGGGCTGCCGGGCGAGCCCTCATCTATTCCACGGACGCAGACCATGCGGTGCTGTTTCGGCCTGAGATCTTAGGCGAGACCCGTAGGGTGGACGAGCGACAGCGAAGTCCACCGAGCGCTGCCCGGCATTTGGTTAACGCCCATTGATCGGTGTTTCCCGTGCCGGGCAGGGCGCCCCGCAATTTTTGGCGACGCAAGTCGAACAGCAGATGCAGGCGTCTCCTTTGGTGGACTGCGCTTCGCTGGTCCACCCTACCGCACGGGAGTGCCGGCTTTGAGCCGGCTCACCGCGCCCATTCGGCTCGGTGCCGGGTCGGCGGTGTCCGGGCCGGTACTAAGGCGCATGCAGGGCCGCCCGTGCCGCGCTGCATCATGGCTCCAGGCCGCAGGTCGCGCCCCGGGGGCATCGAGCCCCCGGCGCGCGAAGCCGGCTGAAAGCCGGCGCTTCCGGTCCGCGCCTCGCCGGCGCCCCAGACTCAGCCTGCGGTATGGAGACCAAGCGAGCCGGAGGGTCAATGCTTGGTGTCGCCGCGGGCGGTTCCTGGTGCCGCTTGACGCAAGTCGGTGTGGTGCCGCCGCCCCAGCCCCTTTTGATGCCTCCAACAAGACTTTTTATACCCCTGTTTTAAAAGGAAAACTGGTGGAGTCCCCTTGACGCCGGTCATCGCAAGCGCGCCGTCGCCCGAGCAATTCTGTCGACATTGACAATTCGCATGTCCGACCCGGCCGCTGGGGGAATATAAGTGACCTCTAATGCATGGACTGGCCTGCGGCGTCCCGGCGGGCGTTGCCGGGCCGCAGGTGTCGGGCGCCGGATGCGTCCCGGTCAGTGCGCGCCCGCAGGGGCAGCGGCGCGCCTGGGCGAGGATGGGCGGTAGCGGATCGGGCCGGTACGGCGGTGATCCGGCACGCCTGCTGGGATCACTGCAACAACGACGGAAGAGCGAAGCATGCTTGACAGCACCATGATCGAGCTGTCGCGTTGGCAGTTCGCCGCCACCGCGATGTATCACTTCCTGTTCGTGCCGCTGACATTGGGCCTCTCCTGGATGCTGGTCATCATGGAGAGCGTCTATGTCATGACCGGGCGCGAAATCTACAAGGACATGACCAAGTTCTGGGGCAAGTTGTTCGGCATCAACTTCGCCCTGGGGGTCACCACCGGGCTCACTATGGAGTTCCAGTTCGGCACGAACTGGTCCTACTACTCGCACTATGTCGGCGATGTCTTCGGCGCGCCGCTGGCCATCGAGGGGCTGATGGCGTTCTTTTTGGAGTCCACCTTCATCGGGCTCTTCTTCCTCGGCTGGGAGCGGCTCACCAAGCGCCAGCACCTGATGGTGACCTTCCTGACCGCCATCGGCTCCAACCTCTCCGCCATGTGGATCCTCATCGCCAACGGCTGGATGCAGTACCCGGTGGGTGCCGAGTTCAGCTACGAGACTATGCGCATGGAGATGCAGAGCTTCTATGAGGTGATGTTCAATCCGGTTGCGCAGGTCAAGTTCGTGCACACGGTGGCCGCCGGCTATGTCACCGCCGCCATGTTCGTCGCCGGCATCAGCGCTTGGTACATGCTCAAGGGTCGGGATCTGGCCTTCGCCAAGCGCTCGTTCTCCGTGGCCATGGGCTTCGGGCTCGCGTCCATCCTGTCGGTGATCCTGCTGGGCGACGAGTCCGGCTACGAGGTGGGCGACGTGCAGAAGGTCAAGCTCGCCGCCATCGAGGCCGAATGGCATACCGCCGAAGCACCAGCGGGCTTTACGATCTTCGGGCTACCGAGCAACGAGGACGAAGAAACGCACATGGCGATCAAGGTCCCCTGGGCGCTGGGGCTCATCGCCACCCGCTCCCTGGACGAAGAGGTCGTCGGCCTCAAGGACCTGATGCGTGAGCACGAGGTGCGCATCCGCTCCGGCATGGTGGCCTACGAATATCTGCAACGGCTGCGCAACGGCGAGGACAACGCCCACAATCGCGGTACCTTCGAGGACCACATGGATGACCTGGGCTACGGGCTCCTGCTCAAGAAGTACACAGACAACCCCGCCGAGGCCACCGAGGAGCAGATCCAGATGGCGGTAAAGGACTCCATCCCGGAGGTGGCGCCGCTGTTCTGGAGCTTCCGCATCATGGTAGCGGCTGGGTTCTGGATGCTGCTGCTGTTCGTGCTCGGGTTCTATTTCAACGCCACCCGCAAGATCCAGGAGAAGCGCTGGCTGCTGCGGGCCTTCCTGCTCAGCATCCCGGTGCCCTGGATCGCCGCGGAGACCGGCTGGTTCGTCGCCGAGTTCGGCCGCCAGCCCTGGGCCATCGGCGAGGTGCTGCCCACCTCCGTCGCCGCCTCCAGCCTGACGGCGAATGATCTGATCTTCAGCCTGAGCGCGTTCATCATCTTCTACACGGCGCTGTTCGCCATCGAGATGTTCCTGATGATCAAGTTCGCGCGCCAAGGGCCGAGCTCGCTGCACTCCGGGCGCTATTACCACGAGCGCCAGGCCAAGCTCGTCGCGGATTCCGAGTCCGATTCGGGCAATGGTCCGGGCCCCGCCCCCACCAATGCACCAGCACAGCAGCGGGAGGACTGACATGATCCTGGACTACGAGATCCTGAAATTCGTCTGGTGGCTCCTGGTCGGTGTGCTTTTCATCGGCTTCGCGGTCACCGACGGCATGGACATGGGCGTGGGCACGCTCCTGCCCTTCCTCGGTAAGAACGACGCCGAGCGCCGCGTCATCATCAACACCGTCGGCCCGCACTGGGACGGCAACCAGGTCTGGCTCATCACCGCCGGCGGGGCCATCTTTGCGGCCTGGCCATTGGTCTATGGCGCCGCCTTCTCGGGCTTCTACTTTGCGATGCTGCTGGCGCTGTTCGCCTTGTTCTTCAGACCGGTCGGCTTCGACTACCGCAGCAAGATCGACAACAAGGCCTGGCGCAATGCCTGGGACTGGGGCCTGTTCATCGGCGGTGCCGTGCCGGCGCTGGTGTTCGGCATCGCCTTCGGCAACCTGCTCCAGGGCGTGCCCTTCCACCTGGATGAACTGCTGCGGCCCTACTACACGGGCAGCTTCTTCGCACTGCTGAACCCCTTCGCGCTGCTGGCGGGGTTGATCAGCCTCGGCATGCTCACCCTACACGGGGCGATCTGGCTACAGCTTCGCACCTCCGAGCCCATCGTCTCCCGCGCCAAGCAGTGGGCCAAGGTGACCGGCCTCGCCACCATCATCGGCTTTGCGCTGGCTGGGATCTGGCTCACCTTCTTCGTCGACGGCTTTCGCGTGGTGAGCATGCCGCCGACGGATGCCACTCCGAACCCGCTGACGAAAGAGGTGGTCATCGAGCCCTTCGCCTGGCTCGCCAACTACGGGCGGCATCCCTGGACACTGTTCTTCCCGATCATCGGCTTCGCGGGCTTGGGCTATGCCGTGTCCCTCTCCATGCAAGACCGCGCCGGGCTCGGGCTCGTCATGAGCGGTGTCGGCATTACGGGTGTCATCATGACGGCGGGGTCCGCCATGTTCCCCTTCATCATGCCGTCCAGCACCAACCCGGGCAGCAGCCTCATCGCCTGGGATGCGACCTCCAGCCATCTGACGCTGACCGTCATGTTCTGGGCCGCAGTGATCTTTATCCCGATCATCCTCGCCTACACCACCTGGACCTATGCCCGCATGTGGCGGCGGATCACGGTGGAGGAGATCGAGTCCCAGGATAAGTTGGCTTATTAGCAGCGAGTAGCGAGTAACGAGTAACGAGTAACGAGTAGCGAGTAACGAGTAACGAGTGGCGAGGTATGCTCTCTTCCTCGTCCCTCGTCCCTCGTCCCTCGACACTCGACACTCGACACTCCCAGCAACAACCGCAAATATCAGAGGAGCCCGACCATGTGGTATTTCACCTGGATATTAGGCGTCCTGCTCGCCGTCGCCTTCGGCATCATCAACGTCATGTGGTACGAGTCCGAGCAGTGCCTCGGTGAGCCGGACGACGACAAGCTCGACGCCTGAGCCGAGCCGCAACAGCGCAAACCTCGCCCGCCGTCGCAGTCCCAACAGCCAGAGCCAGCCGCCTGCGGCGGGCGTCAGCCGCCATTGCCAGCTGCCGGGTCCGCTCAGTTTGCCGGTCCCACCCAACGCAGCGGCCGCGCCAGTCTGACTGGCGCGACGGCGCGGGCACCGCCCAAGCCCTCCGTCAGCCCGCTGACCGCGAATTCCGGGTCGGCGAGCAGCAGCTGGTCCACTTCCCGCCTGGGCTCATCGCGGGCTATTGCCTCGACGAGACTCGCCGCCAGCCACAGGTCCAGGCGCGTGGTTGTTGGATCGCTCTTCCGGTCGCACTCCAAACCGCGTGAGATCTCAGGGCGACTCAGCGATCGCCTACCCAGGTAAGCAAAGGGTTACCCTAGAAACGGTGGGTGAACGGCCCCCAAGGCGCGTGCCGCGTGCCTGATCGCAAACCGCCCGGCGAGGCACAACCAGGCGGAATAGCCGGCCTATTCCAACGAGTTGTAACGCAGCTCGGCGCCGCGCGGGGTGTGCCATGGGGGCGTAGCGGCCTGCATCAGACAGATGAGCTGTCAGTCGGCAGTCGGCACCAGCGCGCAATCTGCGCAAAGACTTGTAGCCACAGACTCGATGCTCCCCAGCAGGTCATGTCATCCGTCCCGACCATACCTATCCCAAACCTATCCCAACATTGCCGCTCAAGCGCCTGCGCTTCCAGTGCGAGGCCCTCGAGCCGATCCGTCTGCCGCCTTATACCGGCTCCGCGTGGCGCGGTCTCATTGGCTCGAGCTTGCGGCATGGCATCGCGAAGCGGCGCTTTGGGACGAGGTTGGGTCAGGCAGGAAGGGCCGCGCGGCAGTCGAAGAGGCAGCGACCGCTGCGCGGCGAGTCCCCGCCGCATTGGTCGTACTGGTTTGTGATCTTGGGCCGCTGGATTTCCGTTACCGCCTGACTGTCAGGCCTCCTGGCGTCGGCCCGAGCGACGCCGAGGCACCTGTGGGCCGGCAGCAGGCAACAGTTACCCCGTCTCCTTGCGATGTATCGCGTTGAACGGGCGGGATCTGTGTACCGTCGTGTGCCGGGACAGCGCCGAGCACCGCGGTCCCGCCGCCCTTTTGGCACTTGAGTCTTTGTGGTCGGTCACGAACAGCGCGTGCTCACGGTTGCATCCGACCGGGGATTGCGAGACCGTGTACTGGCGCACTCGAGAGAAGCCCGCCGGCAGCGGGGGTCTGGTCGCCGCACGGCACCAGCGCGCGGCGAGCCTTCCCCAAGCCTGGGCGCTGTTGGCGGTGCGCGTCGCACCGGCAACCTTGCGGCGCCGACCTTCTCGGCCGCGAGTCGTCCGGCTGCCGCGACGCCATCGATGCTGGACGCGACCGGGGCCGATCCACCGGCGCCAAGACCGCTGATGCCTAAGAGGCCCCGCCGCGGCCGCAAGCTTGCCGCCGGCGCGGCCGCCAGCGGACTCGGCCAAGCTTGCAGCCGTCGTGCGACCCTGCCGCATGCCCGGGATGCGCGCTGGTGTCCGTTGGCAGTGCCCATGCAGGCCCCAGCGTTTGCGCCGGATGCCGCACGGGTCTTCGCGGTGCTCCGTGTCTACGCGCGGCGAAACGGCAGGGGCGCCGAGCCGCGCCGGAGTTGTTTGCGCTATGCTCGCGGTTCGCTGCCAAGTCCGCGGCGCACGTGATGCTCGGATGGACCTCTTCCAGCATCCCAGGCTAGGGAAACGCCGAATGATCGGCATTTCCCGTGCGGGGCAGCACGCCCTGCCGTTTTCAGCACATGATGATGAAAGTCCCGCCCTTTATCGGTGCCGCCATGCTCGGCGCGGCCCTCTGTGCCGGCTGCGCCACGCAGCGTGCGCTGACGCCCTTGCCGGCCGACGGTCCGGACATGGTTACGCAGCCCGTTGCCGATATCCTCATCCGTGCCGTGAACGACACCCGCGCCACCCGCCGGGAGGTGGCCGGCTGGTGCGTGAGCGATGCACGCACCGGGCAACTGACGCGGGTGGTGCGTGCAGGGCTGGGAGACGACACCAACGTCGGCCTTGCGCTGCCCGTCGGTCGCCGCGGCAACCACGAGCTCTCCTGCTCTTGGCACACGCATCTCTGGGGCCGGCGCGTCGTCCCCGGCCCAAGCAAGCAGGATTTGCGTAACTCCCGTCTGCCGCAGGTGAGCGAAATCCACCACTTCGTGGTCGATCAGCACGGCATTTGGCACTATGCCGACGGGCGCGTGCTGAGCATGTGCCCGTGGAACCCGACGGGCACGAACTTCGCTGCGGGCCAGTGCCGGACCTGACGGGGCGCTGCGGCGGCTGGTGTTTCACCGCGCTCGACCAGCCGCGCGCAGACTGCGCAGGCCGAAGCGCTCCGCCCGAAGGCTGCGAGATCGAGCCGGCGCAGACGAGGCCGTGGCCGGCGCAGGCGGCGCTGGCTGTTGTCCGCGCGCGGTGACATGCTATGCCGAGCGCGCAGTGCCGGTTTATCCGTCAAGGTCAGTTGTCTTCTCGATCCCTTATAGCCTACGGTAGCGAGTTATCTCTCCCACAGCCCAACGGAGGCTAGCTTTGAAGGAATCGAACAAGAGTCCGATCAAGCGGATACTGACCTGGCTCACCAAGCAAACGGTGCTCTGGTCGGGCCTGATCATCGGCATCCCCGTGCTGCTGGCGGCACTGTGGATCGGCATCCTGATCTGGGTCTGGGATACCCCCGAGATCAACAAAGATTTCCAGGATCCGGCCAACGCCGACCTCGCCCGTGACGAGAAGGGCGCCCTGTTGGCCGAGGCCATCACCTATCAGTTCCGGCGCCGCCTGAACGATCAGGGCGGCTGGGCCCCGAACGACCTGGTGATCTTCTTCGACCGCAACGCCGCCTGTGCGGCCGGGGTCAAGGGCGAGCCCGGCGGCATCTGGTACGTCACCACGGAGATCTTCGAGGTCTTCGCCGATCGCACCGCACGCATCGGCGGCTCGTCTCAAGACGATCCCCGGTTGACCAACGCGGCCAAGAAGTTCAACTACGACCCGCGTCGCTGGGGCATTTCCTGGCTCGGTGGTGCCGACTCCCAGCACGAGTATGAGCTTGGCTTCGAGGACCTCGACGAGTACGTCAAGGACCTGCGCGCCGGCAACGCCGTCAGCAACGTGCGCCCGGATGATCTGGCCGCATTGCTCACTGAGCTGGGCGGACAAAACGGCGCGCTGGACAAGATCTACTCGCGGCTGAACGACGCCGCCCAGGTCCCGCCCGACGAGCGCCGCCACCGGGTGTATTCGGCCATCTGTGCCGCGGCGGTGTCGGCTGACACGCTTTCGGTCATCCGCTCCGCCTATGGGCCCGACTTCGAGCCCGATGCCGTGGTGGCGCTCGATGAGGCCATCCAAGACCTGTACCGCGTGTCGCAGTTATACCCGCCGATCGTGCTGAACGGCGCCGACGACAGCCTCTGGCTCGTCAACCATGCCCGCAACATCGCGGCCATGTTGTCGGCGACCTTCGATCCCATCCTGGACTCGGCCCGCTCTTTGCCCGGCGGGGAGGTCGCTCGCTGAGCGCGGTGCCTCAGAGGTTACGCTCGGCGTCCGAGGTTTGGCCGGAAAGGGCCTCATCGTCACGCCCATCGAGTGCCGCGCGGACTTCCGCATGGCGCTCGCGCGTGATCGGGAAGCGGATCAGAAACAGCGCGCCGGCTGCCATCATCACCGCTGGGACGACGCCGTAGATCAGCATCAGGCGCGCCTGCACCGCCGGCGGGGTCACGTCCGCGCTCGGGTCGTAGCCGAAGGCGGCGGGCAGGGCGGTGCCGAGCAGCACGCCGAGGGCCAGCGAGAGCTTGATGGTCATGCCCCAGGCCGCGAAGTAGAGCCCGGAGCGCTGCCGCCCGGAGGACAGGCTGTCGACGTCGATGACATCGGCGGCGATGGAGTTGGCCAGGAACAGGATGGACGCGAAGCTGGACCCGCGGATGGCGATCAGCACCAGGAGCTGCACGGCGTCGCCCGCGCGCAGCAGCGCCAGCGGCAGACTCAGCACCGCCAGCCAGAGCGCCGCCGCCACCAGCGCCCGGTGCTTGCCGATGCGCACCGACAGCCACAGCCAGGCGGGCACCGCTGCCAGCGTGGCCAGGTTCTCGATGAAGATCATCCACGGGAACAGCGACTCATCACCCATGACGTCCGCCAGCACCAGGCGATGCAGCGTACCCTGGATGGCGATGCCGGAGACGAACAGCAGCACGCAGCCGATCATGCGCCCGAAGGCTGGGTTGCGCGCGAGGATGCGCAGTCCCTCGATGAAGCCGAGGTGCACCCGCTCAGTGCGTTCCGGCGGGCCTTCCGGCACTCGCAGCAGCGCCACCGCCACCAGCACCGGCAAGCCCAGCACAAGCACCCAGGCCATGCCGCGCAGCTGCTCGGCACCGGCGGTGAGACCCTGCACACTCAGCACCACCAGAAATCCCAGCAGCGCCACCTGGCCGGCGGTGGACAGCGCTTCGCGGATACTGGTGATGCGCGAGCGCTCGTCGTAGTCGGTGGACAGCTCGGCGCCCCAGGCCTTGTGCGGCAGGTCGATCATCGTGAAGCCGAGATACAGCAGGGCCGCCCAGAACAGCAGGTGGCCGAGGCTCGCCGCCTCTGCGGGCACGAATACCTGCCAGACGGCGACGACGAACAGCGGTGTGCCCAGCAGCATCCAGGGCTTGCGCCGGCCCCAGCGGGTGTGGATGCGGTCGCTCAGGCCGCCGATGAGCGGGTCTGTGATGACGTCCAGCACCCGCGAGGCGGCGATGGTCGCACCCACTGCGGCCAGCGGCAGTCCCAATTCGTCGGCATAGAAGGCCGGCACGAACAGCGCCATGGGCAGGGCCGCCACGGACGTCATCAGCGACGGCAGGGCGTAGAGCACGAGCAAGCCTCTGGGGATCTGGGCGCGATGCACCATGGCGCTGGGCCTCGTCATCTGGGTTCAGGATTACCCGGATGTCGCGACCTTCGTGCCAACATCCGAGGGGGGCGTGCCAGAGAACGCCCGCGCGCGTGATGCAGCGCGAGCCGGCAAGAATCGCGAATGCCTGCTTCGTCGGCGATGACCAGGAAGCGCTTCGCTCGGTTACGCCCCCATCTGCTCCGGGATCTGCTCCAGGATCTGCTCCGGGTGCCGGTGCGGGTGCTGCTCGGGGCGGGAACTGTGCTGCCTTTTCTGTCATCCTTGGCGCGGGCTCATCCCAGGGCCTAGCAGCGCGTCGGGCACCCGTCGGTGGCGGACCGGCAATCGTCGGCAGATGTCCGACAGCGCTTAGTATCACCAATCGCAGCAGGAGCAAGATCTGCCATGGCAAACGAGGGTTACCACGAGCCCATCGACGAGCTGTCCGACGAGACCCGGGACATGCACCGGGCGATCGTCTCACTGATGGAAGAGCTGGAGGCGGTCGACTGGTACAACCAGCGCGTGGACGCCTGCAAAGATTCGGAGCTCGCCGCCATCCTCGCCCACAACCGCGACGAAGAAAAAGAGCACGCGGCGATGCTGCTGGAGTGGATTCGGCGCAAGGACCCGAAGCTCGACGGCGAGCTCAAGGACTATCTGTTCACCAGCAAGCCCATTGCCCACCAGTGACGCTGCGCGGTGCCGACGACGGCTCGCCAGCGCACGCCGCCGCGTTCGGCACCGGGCCCAGCAGCAATGTTGTGAGACCGACCTGAGGGTTGAATCATGGCCGATTTCCACCAGGAGCCGCAGATCACGACGCTGCATGCGCTGTATGAGGCGTTCGACAAGGAGAACTACTTGAGCAACCTCGAGCGGAAGCTGGAGGACCATGCGCGTCACACCCACATGAGCCTGTTGCTGCCCTCGCTGTACAGCGAGATGGGCAACGCCGGGGTGCTGGACCGCATCATCGAGCGCATCGCCGAGGTGCGCTACCTCAAGAGCGTTGTCGTCGCCCTCGGCGGCGCCCCGGAAGAGGCACAGTTTCGCGCCGCTCAGGCCTACTTCGGCCAGCTGGCCAGCCCGGAGCGCGAGGTGCGGATCATCTGGATCGACGGCCCGCGCATCCAGGATCTGCTGGCGCAGATTGCGGAGCGCGAGATCCCCACCGGCGAGCGGGGCAAGGGGCAGTCGGTGTGGGTGACGCTGGGCTACCTCTTTGCTCGTGACCAGGCCAGCGTCATCGCGCTGCACGACTGCGACATCGTCACCTACAGCCGCACCATGCTGGCGCGGCTCATCGAGCCGGTGGCGAACCCAAACAACGACTTCCAGTTCTGCAAGGGCTACTACGCGCGCATCTCGCCCACCGAGCGCTCCATGAAGGGGCGCGTGACCCGGCTGTTCGTGACGCCCTTCGTCGATACCCTCTCGTGCATCATGTGCCAGCAGGGGCTGCCGGAGCTGCAGCGCTTCTTCGACTACCACAGGAGCTTCAAGTACCCGCTGGCCGGGGAGTTCTGCTTCACCTCCGACTTGGCCCGGGGCTTGAATATCGCCTACGACTGGGGCCTGGAGGTGGCGACCCTGTCGCAGGTGTACGATCAGCTCACCCGCCGGCAGGTGGCGCAGATCGATCTCGCGCCCAACTACGAGCACAAGCACCAAGAGCTGTCTCCGAACGACACCAACAAGGGCCTGCACCGCATGGTGGTGGACATCGCCAAGTTCTATCTCACCTACATGCGCTCCCACGGCGTGCCGCTGGACGACTCCTATGTGGATATGCTGCTCCACACCTATTACCAGAACGCGCTCAAGTACGTGCGCAAATACAGCTACGACTCGGACGTCAACGACCTGCACTACGACCTGTACGAAGAAGAATCCGCCGCGAGCCACTTCCGCGGCTTCCTCTGGGACGCCTGGATGCAGAGCAAGGGGCCGCAGGAGGCCAAGCTGATCCCGTCCTGGAACCGCGTCGCCTACACCTTTCCGCAGATCTACGAGCGCCTCCTGGAGGCGGTGGAAGCGGACAATGCGCAGCCTTGATCCACTCGACCTCAATGCGGCTGGCCGGGTGCCGCTCTGGCCCCAAGGCTAACCCTATTTTGCGTACTGTTTGGCTGTCCTGCGGGCCACGCGGCGGGTATGCTGTCGCATCGGGGGCAGCCCTAACGGACGCGCCCCGGCCACCAACCGTGCCGGGCCGACGCCGCCCCCTGACCCGTCTCACCGGGAGCACTGCTGCTTCCGAGAACCGGCACCCCTGAAGTTACGCAAGCCCGAAGGAGAGTTCGCCGTGTCCGCATCAGAGAACAAGCTCGACCGTAAGCGCTTCCTGCTCTATCAGCTGCCGTACGTGGTGCTCTATGTCGCCGCGCTGGGTCTGGTGGCCATGACCGCGCATGACGCCGCCGAGATGAGCACCTACTGGCAGATGTTCATCCCCTTGGTGGCGCTGGTCTCCATCCTCGGCGGCTGGCGCTGGGCCGGCAACGCCGGCAGCGAGCGCTGGGCCTATATCCTGCGCCAGGTGCTGCACTGGGGGGCGCTCATCCTGACCATTCGCCTGCTCTATGCGCATGCGGTACAGGACTTTCTCAACGACGAGCAGGACGCCTTCGTGACCATCTATGTGATCGGCCTCGCGGCGGTGCTCTCCGGCATCTATCTGGACTGGAAAATGGCCCTGTTCGGGGTCTTCCTGCTGCTGAGCGGCGTCGCCATCGCCTGGCTGAATGACAACTGGATGCTGCTGGTGCTCGTGATCGGTGGTGCCGGTGCTATCGCCATCGCCGTCTCATTGCTGATTCGGGGGCACTTGCCCGGTCAGGGGACGGGCGCCGCCGGCTCAGGCGCCGCGGTCTGAGCGCCCTGCCAGATACCGCTGGCCAGAGACTGCCGGCCAGATACCGCCGACTGGCCACCGCCGGCCCGGCGTGCCGGGCCGGCGGTGAGCCGGCGGCGGGGACTGATCACCAACCCCGCCCGGAGCGGCCACCTGCGCCGCGGTTGCCGCGCCCTTCGCGCATGCCGCGCAGGTAGGCTCGCTGCTCGTCCCGCCGCATGCGTTGCTCCGCCGTCAGCACCGCATCGATCTGCTCCCGCAGCCGGGCGCGGTGCATGTCCGCAGCCTGGTGGTGGTCGTCGAGGATGGCCCGGATCTCCGTACGCTGTGCTGCGCTGAGATCGAGCCGCTCGGCCATGCGCTCCATGCGCATGTCCAGTCGCTGCTCGGCGCGAGGATGGCCCTCCAGCGGCGCAGCGGTGGCGGCGCCGCCGGCCAATGCGATGGCGATGGCGAGGGCGGTGAGCTGGGTCTTGGCGTTCAACATGTGTCGGTCTCCGTTGAGTGTGGTTGCCATGCTGTGGCCGGTCTGCGCGGCGTTTGGGGTCGGCGCGATCCAGCCACGCCGTGCAGATTAGGCGGCAACCGGGCAGTGGCTGCGCAGCCTCGGTGCAAAAAGGGTGCAAGTGTCGGCGCCGTGCTTCGCCGAGCGGCGCCGGTCGTCCGGCGCAGGCGCTGATCACGGCGACGGCCGCTGGTCCTCCGACACCTCGTAGCGATAGCCCACGCCATACACGGAGTGGATCAGCTCCTGCCCGGGCGGCAGGATCTCGGCGAGGCGGCGACGGAGCTTTTTCACGTGGCTGTCGATGGTGCGGTCGGAGACCACCCGGTGGTCGTCGTAGATGCGCTCCATGAGCCGGGCGCGGGAGAAGATCCGGCCCGGGGCGCGCACCAAGGCCTTGAGCAGTGCGTATTCCACGGCGGTGAGCTGGATGGTGCCGCCGTTGGCACGCACCCGCAGGCTGTCGTCGTCCAGCCACAGCGGCCCGGCGTCGGTCGTCGGCGGCGACAGGCGCTCGGCCCGGGTGCGGCGCAGCACCGCCTTGACCCGTGCCACCACCTCCCGCGGGCTGTAGGGCTTGCAGACATAGTCGTCGGCGCCGAGCTCCAGGCCCAGCAGGCGGTCGATCTCCTCCACCCGGGCCGTGGTCATGACGATGGGCACCTGCGAGAAGGCGCGCACCTGCCGGCAGATGTCGAGGCCGTCGGTGCCCGGCAGCATCAGGTCCAGCAGCACCAGCGCCGGCTGATGCTCGCGAATCCACTCCACGGCGCCGGTGCCGGTGTGCAGGCAATGGGTCGTGAAGCCTGCGGCCTGTAGGTAGTCCGCCAGCAATGCCGCGAGGCGCGTCTCGTCTTCGACGATGAGGATGTGGCTGCGCATGTCAGCGGTCTCCGGCGCTGTGGGCTGCGGTGCCTGGATGTCCGCTGTTATAGCGCGAGCGGGCGCCGTCTGCCGCTGAGGCGAGGGGCAGCGCCACCTGCACCCGCAACCCGCCGAGGGGCGAGGCGGCGGCGCTGATGGCCCCGCCATGGGCGGCGACGATGTTGCGCGCGATGGCGAGGCCGAGCCCGGCGCCGCCGGTGGCGCGGTTGCGGGAAGCATCCACCCGATACAGGCGCTCGAACAGCCGCGGCAGGTCGGCCGCCGGCACGCCCGGAGCCGTGTCGTCGAAGTCGATGTGCGCCGAGCCCGCGCGCCGGGAGAGGCGCACCCGCAGCTCGCCGCCGCGGTCCGTGTAGGCCAGGGTATTGCGCAGCAGGTTGCCGAAGAGCTGCGCGAGGCGCCGGGGGTCGCCGTGCACTGTCCAGTCGCGGGTCTCGTCGGCGCCATCGGCCGACAGCGCCAGGGCGATGCCGGCCTCGGCGAACGCGCCTTCGAAGGCATCCAGCTCGCCCGACAGCAGCGCCAGCAGATCCACCGGCGCCTTGCGATAGCTGAGCGCGCCCAGATCGGTCATGGACAGCTCGTAGAGGTCGTCGATGAGGCGCCCGAGCCTGAGGCTGTCTGCGTGCAGTGCGTCCAGTGCGGCGTGGTCCAGCGGCCGCACGCCGTCCTGCATGGCCTCCACATCGGCGCGCAGCAGCGACAGGGGCGTGCGCAGCTCGTGGGCGATATCCGCGGCCCATTGCCGGCGTGCCTGCTCCGTCTGCGCCAGGGCCGCGGCGAGGTCGTTCAGGTCGCGCCCGAGGCGGCCCAGCTCGTCGTTGCCGGCCACGGCGACCCGGGCGTCGTAATCGCCGGCGGCGAGCCGGCGCATGCTGCGCTGAAGGGCGACCACCGGCCGCGTCAGGCGCTTCGACAGCGGGAAGGCCAGCAGCGCCGCCAGCAGCGCCACGCCGAGGCCGATGACCCAAAGGGCACCGCTTTGGCGCTCGCGGAATCGCAGATCCGCCAGCTCGGTGATGGGCGGTCCCGGCAGCACGGCGAGGCTGCCGATGAGGCCGCCACCGTCGCGCAGGGGGTGCCGCTCGGCATCGGCCAGCAGGGCCTCGCGGCCGTAGACGATGTCGCCGGCGGCATCCAGCAGCATCAGCCGCAGCTCCAGCGGCCGCGGCGGCTCGCCGGCCTGGATGCGGGCCAGCACCCGCCGGGGCGGCCAGGCGCCGGGCTCCGCCAGCAGATCGCCGAGGAGCTCCCGCAGCGGGCGGTGTGCCCAGGGCGGCGGCCCCCGGCCGCCGTGGCGGCCCGGAAGGTCCTGATGGGCCGGCGCGTCGCCGACGTCCGGCTCGGCCCAGCGGCGGCGATGCCTCTCGGGCGGCGCACCGACCAGGGTGTGCACCCATAGCCGCTTGTCCGCGGCCAGCCGGTCCCAGCCGCCGTCGCGCGCGTGGATGGCCGACAGTCGCTCGGCGATTGCCTCCAGCCGCTGCGCCTGGCGCTCGGCGGCGAGGCGCTCCAGGCCGCGTTGGAAGGACCAGCGCACGAAGCCCTGGGTGACGATCACCGTCCCCAGACTGACGCAGAGCAGGATCAGGAAGAGCTTGGTGCGCAGGGAGATCTGCATGGCGGGCCACTAGCAGCACTGCGACCATTGTGCCTGCAAAGGGTGCAGGAATGATGGAAGCCGCGGGCGTTCCACGCGATCCGCGTGAGACCGCGGGACAAGCGGCCAATAGGGCTCCGCCCGGCAGCGCGCGGCGGCCCCAGCGTCGAGCGGGTGCGGATTTGCGCTGCCGCCCAAACTATGGACCACAACGGCGCGGCTGCATCGCCTGCTGCGCGGGGGCAGACGCAGGCCCTCGCAGGGCTCGCCGCCGCCCGCGCCCGATCAAGACACCACAGACGGCCGCCGCGGGCGGCGGAGGATGCCATGAAGACCAACAGCAAGGGCGAGTTCGTGCGCTGGGAGTCCGGCTTTCGCCACTGGGTGACGCCGGACGGCAGCCCCGGACCTTCGGGCGACGGCGGCTTCAAGGCCGAGCCGGGCCGCTATCACCTCTATGTCTCCTATGCCTGTCCCTGGGCGCACCGCACGCTGATCCTGCGCACGCTGAAGGGGCTCGAAGGCCTGATCTCGGTCTCCGTGGTGCACCCGCTGATGCCCCCGGAGAGCTGGGTCTTCGGCGAGTACCCCGGCGCCACGCCGGATCACGTGCACGGCTTCGAGAAGCTGCACCAGCTCTACGCGCACACGGCGCCGGATTTCGACGGCGTCGTCACCGTGCCCGTGCTCTACGACAAGGCCCGCGAGACCATCGTCAACAACGAGTCGGCGGAGATTGTCCGCATGTTGAACAGCGCCTTCGATGCCTGGGCGCGTGCCGATTTGGACCTGTATCCCGCGCAGCTGCGCGCCGACATCGACGCCGTGAATGCCGTGGTCTACGACACCGTCAACAACGGCGTCTACCGCACCGGCTTCGCCACCACCCAGAGCGCCTACGAGGCGGCCTTCGATCAGCTCTTCGCCACCCTGGAGGAGCTGGAGGTGAGACTCGCGCGCCGGCGCTACCTGGTGGGCGATCGCATCACCGAGGCCGACTGGCGCCTGTTCACCACCCTGGTGCGCTTCGACCCCGTCTACCACGGCCACTTCAAGTGCAACCTGAAGCGCCTGGTGGACTATCCGAATCTTTGGGCCTACACCCGCGAGCTCTACCAGATGCCGGGCATCGCCGAGACCGTGAACATGGACCACATCAAGCGCCACTACTACGGCAGTCATCCGTCCATCAACCCGAACGGCATCGTGCCGAAGGGGCCGGCGCTGGACTTCACGGCACCGCACGGGCGCGATGCCCTGGATGGCGCCGGCGGCGGTCGGGGGCGATGAGTATCGGAATAGGAGGGCGCAGCCCGATGCGGTGCGGGCAGCCGGCCGAGTGTGCCGAGCGCGGATGTGCTGAATGGCTATGACAGCTCCGCGCTGTCCCGGTCAGCCGTCGCTGCGGTCTCGGCCTGCCCGCAAGCGGGCGAGCTCCTGCTCCAGCGCTTCGCGGGCCGCGGCCTCCTGCCGCTGCGACGCCAAGGCTGCATCGCGCTCGCGCCTGAGTCGATCCCTTGCCTGCAGCGCACGCTCACGCTCACGCTCGGCCTGTGTCCACTCCGGCACCACGAAGTCGGCATAGACCGGGTCGCGGCGCATGGCTTCCAAGTCCGGGCGGGCGATGAGATCGTCGATGCGGAAGCGGAAGCCCGGCAAGACTTGAGAGGTCACCACCGGCCGGTCGCTCGGCCCCGTGGCGGGCAGCGGCGCATAGGCACCGGTGTCCGTGCGGCCGTAGAAGGCGAGATTGTCGCGCTCGCGGTGCAGCACGTAATATTCCCTGACCCCACCCGCGGCGTACTCAGCCTTCTTGACCACCAAATCCCGGTGCACATAGGCGGGTTTTTCGGTGGACAGCGCCTCGATACAAAGATCAAAAATGCCGTGATAGGAACTGTCGTCCGGCGCGAGAGGGACCGGATTGGTGTCCAGCACCAAGCCCAGATCGGGTTTGCGGACGACGGTCCCGGACCCGAGTGCCAAGCGGAAGCCCATTTCCAGCGCCACCAGCTTGCCGATGGGCTGCACCCGCAGGTAGTGCCGCAGCAGGTCCACGAGCCAGGCGTAGACCTGAAAGGTCTCGAAGTCCGACACCGGTCGCTCCTCCAGCCGCCCCCGGTTCCACTCGTAGCTGATGTCGCCCGGGTCATACCAGTCCCGCCAGTACTCGGCCTCGCTGACCATGCGGCCATCGTGGGAGACGGGGTCCACCGGGACATCGCCGCCGGGCAGCGTCGATGACGAACGGGTCATGTCTTGGTCCCTCCTGATTGGGGGCTCACCCCGAGCCTAAGACGGACCCGCGGCGAGGACAAGGAGCCCGCCGATGGCAGGCGCAAAAGATGTCGGCATGGCGCCAAGGAGCGTCGGCACGCGATTGCCCCGGCAGTGCCGGCAATGCTTGCCCAATCTCCGCGGCATCGGCGTGATCGGCCCGGCCGGGTGCGCATCCGCGCTGTTGCCGTCGACCCGCCCGGACCGGCATGCTGTGCCCTTGAGCAGTGCAGCACACCGAGGCGGCCAGTAATGAATTCCCGTGCAAGAGGCAGATCCGTGCTCGGCTTGGTCCTGAGCCTGAGCGTATTCCTGGGGCTGGGTGTCGCCGCCATCGGCGCGGCCGAGCCGGACCCATCCGTCGAGCCCGTGGGCGTCGGCCAAGCCTTGCCCGAGCTCGGGCTCACGGACCAGCACGAGCGTCCCGGCCCCATCGAGGCCGGCACGCGCCTGGTGCTATTCGCCCCGGACCGGGAGAGCAGCGAGCTCGCCCACGGCGTCCTGGAGGCGACAGGCGGCGAGACCCTGGAGCAGGCCGGTGTCCGCTATGTCGCGGACATCAGCGCCATGCCGGGACTGGTGACCCGGATGTTCGCGCTGCCGAAGATGCGCGACTACAGCTATTCGATGCTGCTGGGTCGAGAGGCGGCGGACACCGCAATGCTGCCCCGGCGGGACGGCGAGCTCACGCTGATCGGGCTGGAAGCGGGCAGCGTCACGGACCTGAGCTATGTCGGCACCGAGGCCGAGCTGCGCGCCGCGCTGGCGCCCTATCTCTCGCCCTGAGCCCAACCGGCGCCGGGCACCAGACGCCGGCGCATCACACCCTGCCCGTCGGGCTTCGCTGCCGCTCAGCGCCGACCTATGGCGGCTCGCGTAGGTCGGTGCCGACGCAGGAGGCCCGACAGCGCGCGGCGATGGCCCAAGGCGATGCGCATTGGGCTGCCGGCATCTTCGTCGGCTTCCAGCCCGGCAGGAAGCCGAGCACGACAGCCGTGAGGAGCTTAGGCGGCAAACGCCGTTGTTGGCACCGGCTCGGCAGGCTTTGGTCGCCATGGCCGCCTGGGGGTTAGCCTGCACCGACCGACGCCGCAGCGCTCCCCGCCAGCGTCTTTAGATCCTCCACGCTGTTCAGGTTCGCAAAGGCGCGGGCACCGTCGTCGAAGGTGACCACGGTGGGCCTCAGCGTGTCGAGCCAGCCTCGGACGCTGCGCCCGCCGTCGGCGAGGTAGGCGTCCAGGCCGTGTGCGAGGCGTGCCGGCAGCAGGGCATGCAGCGGGTGGCGGCGCTCGGGGTCGGCGGCGACGGCGAGGTCCGCGGCAGCGTCTGCGGCGAGGGCACGCCCGAGCCGCTCGCCCAGGTCCGCCGGCAGCCAGGGTGTGTCGCAGGGGCTGGTGAGCAGCCAGGGGGTCTCCAGGACGGCGAGCGCCGCCGCGATACCCGCCAGCGGTCCCTGGTAGCCCGTCAGCCGATCCGCGACGACGCGCTCCGCCAGCGGCGCATAGCGCTCGGCATTGCGGTTGGCGCTGATCCACAGCCGGCCCACCTGCGGGCGCAGCGCGGCGGCGGTCCAGGCCGCGAGCGGCCGCTCGTCGAGCTCCACCAGGCCCTTGTCTTGGCCGCCCATGCGCCGCCCGGCACCGCCGGCGAGGATCAGTCCGGTGATGTCGTCGGCGGTGATGGGACGCGTTGGATCATCCATCGGCGCTGGCGCCTTGCGTGGCGGCATGTTGTCGGGCCTCCTGACGTCGGCGCCGACCTACGCGAGGCTGCCGTAGGTCGGCGCTGAGCGGCAGCGAAGCCCGACGGGGCCTTGCGCCGGGTGTCGGGCCTCCTGGCGTCGGCGCCGACCTACGGGGCGAGGCGCTCGATGCGCCAAGCATCCTGCTCGCGGGTGTAGCGGAAGCGATCGTGCAGGCGGCTTTCGCGGCCTTGCCAGAACTCGATGCTGGACGGCACCACCCGGTAGCCGCCCCAGAAGTGCGGCAGCGGGACCTCGCCGTCGCCGAAGCGGCGCTTGATCTCGGCGACCTTTTCTTCCAGCAGGGAGCGGGAGCTGATGACCTGGCTCTGCGGCGAGGACCAGGCGCCGATGCGGCTGCCGCGGGGGCGGGTGGCAAAGTACTTCAGCGACTCCGCCGTCGGGATGCGCGCGGCGCGGCCGAGGATCTTCACCTGCCGCGCCAGCGCCACCCACGGGAACAGCAGGGCCACGCGGTCGTTGTGGTCCATCTGCCGGGCCTTGCGGCTCTCGTAGTTGGTGAAGAAGACGAAGCCGTCGGCGTCATAGAGTTTGAGCAGCACGGTGCGCAGGCTCGGCTGGCCGTCCGGGTCCACGGTGGCGAGCGACAGGGCGTTGGGCTCCGGCAGGCGGGCGTCGATGGCCTGCTGGTACCAGCGCTGGAACTGGTCGACGGGGTCCGCCGCCAGCGCGTCGCGATCGAGCCCCTCCGCCATGAACTGCTCGCGCAGCGCGGCCGGGTCCACGACCGTGTCGGCGGGGGAGGCAAGATAGGGGTCCGGGGCGGTCATGATCGGTCACCGTTGGCTGCCGGCAAAGCGCAGAAGTGGCGACCGCTGCCCCTGTGCAAAAGGGCCCGCCGCGGGATGCGGAGCCGATGCGCTGGCGACTTCCTCACGCGGATGCGAATCGGCATCGCTATCGAAATCGACCCTGCGTCGCGCCTTCTGCGAAGCCAAGCCGATGCAGCCCGGACCGACCGAGCCCGCCGGATTGGGTCCTGAGCCGCTCAGTGTCTCAGCCGGCGAGGACGTCAATCGCGCGGGTGCCCTCAGCCATCGCGGCCCAGCATCGCGTCGATCTCGGCTACGGCGGCGGCCCAGTCCTCTTCGTCGTGACCGGGCTCGAAGCCGCGCTTCTCGGCACGGTAGTAGGCCGCCTCTTGGATCATCCGGTAGCGCTCTTCCGGTGTTACCTCACTGACCGGCTTCAGTGTCACCGCCCGGTCCGGCAACGGCGGTTGCGGGGCGTTGTTGGGGACCGCGGCCTGCGCTGGGACCTTCTTGGCGATAGCCTTCTTCGTGGCTGCCTTCTTGGCAAGGGTCTTCTTGGTCACGGGGGCGGCCGGCGCCGCCGTTGGCCCTTGCTTGGCAGGTGCCTTCTTGGCGGCCGCCTTTTTTGCGACCGTCTTCTTCATGACCGGATCCGGTGCTGCGGCCGCCGTCTTCTTCGCCGCAGCGGCCTTCTTCGTCGTGGTCTTCTTGGTTACGACCTTCTTGTCCTCTGGCATCGTCGCTCACTCGCCTCTGGGTATGGGAAAAGCTCGAGGCCGCAACCCGCTCGGTACCGCTGCGCGCGCCACCTGCACCGCCGCCGGCCGTTTCAGCGAAGAATACACGACACAGCCGGCGAGCCGAATACCGCAGTGGGCAGGACGGGCGCTCCAGCCGTTAGTGCCCGATGGCAAGATGGGCTTCGTCCCAGGCAAGACTCAAAGGATTCACCCACCCTGGGGCTTTGGGCTTCGAGCATGGATGGACGCGAGTCGGCGTCCTACCGCGGCAGGGCGCGCTGAGCGACTGCCGCTGAGTGCTGCGGCCGCAGCCACCGCCGAGGCAGGGCCACTGGCCGCTCTCTAGCCCCCGCTACTCCTCCCGCAGCGCCTGTGCCGGTGTCGCCCGCGCCGCCCGCAGCGCCGGATAGAGCCCGGCGAGCATGGCCGCCACCCAGGCCAGCAACACCCCGGAGACGAGCGTGTCCGGCGTCAGGCGCATGGGCATGGTCCAGCCGAAGGAGCGCAGATTGATCACCTGGATCAGCAGGTCGCCCATGGCGACGCCCAGCGGGATGGCGAGCAGGCCGGCGGCGACGCCCATGAGCGAGGTCTGGAGCATGATCAGCAGCCGGAGCTGACCGCGGGTCATGCCGGTGGCGCGCAGCACGGCGTAGTCCTTGGCGCGCTCCAGCTCCAGCGCCATCAGCGCGCTCAGGATGCCGACGAAGGCGACGCCGATGGCCAAGAGCCGCAGCACCTCGGTGATGGTGAAGGTGCGGTCGAAGATCTCCAGCGACAGCTCGCGGATACCGCGGTTGGTCTGCACCGCGGCCGGCGGTGTCAGCGCCGCGGCGATGGCCTCGACCCGGGCCTCCACCGCCTCGACATCCGCGTCCTCGCTCAGCACGATGCCTATGGACGCCGTGCCGGGGTCGTCCCACAGCTGCGTATACAGGGCCTTCGGGAGGATCACGGTGCCGCTGTCGCTGCCGTAGTCCTGGAATACGGCGCCGATCTCGAAGGATCGCCAGCCGCGGGCGGTAAAGAGCGCCAAGCGCTCGCCCACGCCCGCGCCTTGCCGGTAGGCATAGGGCTGGGAGACCAGTGCCAGCTCGCCCGCCTCCCAGCGTTGCCAGACGTTGTCGGCCGTCTCGCCGCGGAAGCGAAAGCCCCGCGGGCGCCCGGCGCTGGAGGTGAGCGCCAGCACCCGCATCTGCCCGTCGCGGGTCTCCACCCGCCGCGAGCGGCCCTGGCTCACGGCCGCGACGCCGGGCAGGGCCAGCAGCCGCTCGGCGAGCTCCGGCGGCAGGGAGGCCGGGTTGTTGGCGCCGCCGCTGTCGTCGGTGGCGATGTAGATGTCGCTGGTCAGCGTGTGCTCCAGCCAGTCCGAGACACTGACCCGGAAGCTGCCGATCATGATGCCCACGCCGACGGTGGCCGCCACCGCCACCGCCAGCGCCGCCACCGCGAGCCCGGAGCGGGTGATGCTGGCGGTGATGCCCCGCGCGGCGAGCCGCCCGACGCTGCCGAAGAGCTGTCCGAACAGCGGCGTGGTGAGCCCCGCCAGCGCGCGCACCACCAGCGGCATGCACAGGCTCGCGCCGACGATGACCAGAAACAGCGCCACGAAGCCCCAGGTCATGGAGCGCCCGGACAGCGGGATCAACGCGACCCCGAGGGCGATGACCAGCACGCCGCCCGCCGCGAGCCAAGGCAGCAGCCGCTGCCCGCGCTGCTCCACCAGGGTGCGGCGCACCACGTCCCGCGGCTGGGAGCGCGCCGCCTCCAGCGCCGGTCCCAGCCCCGCGAGCAGGGTCACGCCGATGCCGAGTCCAACCCCTTTGGTGAGCGACAGCCAGTCCAGGTGCAGGCTGCGCACATTGAGCTGGAAGTAGACGTCGTTGATGGTGCGGGTCACCAGCTGCACCAGCCCGGCGCCGACGGCGATGCCGGTGAGCACCCCGAGCACCGCGCCGATGGCGGCCAGCACCAGCGCCTCCACCAGGATGAGCGCGAACAGCTGCGAGCGCGTCACGCCCTGCATGCGCAGGGTGCCGAGCAGCGGGCGGCGCTGGAGCACCGCGAAGGTCATGGTGTTGTAGACGATGAAGCCCCCCACCAGCATGGCCAGCAGGCTCATGGCCGTGAGGTTGGTGTGGAAGGCGCGGGTCATCTGCGCCAGCGCATTGGTGCGCTGGGCGGTGGTGGTGAGCCGCAGCCCCGTGGGCAGCGCCGCGGCGACGCGCTCGGCCTCCGCGTCCGTCAGGATCAGGTCGATGCGCTCCACTGCGCCGATGCTGCCGGTGACCTCCTGGGCCGTGGCGATGTCGGCGACGGCGAGGCCCCCGAGCCCCCGGCCGGCCCCGCCCTGGTCCGGCAGCACGGCGGCGACGCGCATGCGCCGGGTGCTGTTGCCGATCTCGACGCTGATCTCGTCGCCGGGAGCGGCGCCCACGGCCTCGGCATCCGACGCCGACAGCAACAGGGTGTCCGGCTCCGCCAGCAGATTGAGCAGCGCCGCCGCCAGCTCGGCGCTGCCTCCGCCGCCGGCTTGGGCGGCGGCACCCGCAAACAGCGCCGGGCGCATGGGTGCTGCGGCGATGAGGTCCAGCCCCAGCAAGGTCAGGCTCCGCTCGCCGATGCGCATCGGCGCCTCGATGACCGGTGTCGCGAGCTCCAGCTCCTGCTCCACCCGCAGCTCGGCATAGGTGCGGTCGGCGATGCCGCCGGCGGCGGCTTGAATCTGGTGCGTCGCGGGCCCCGCCACCTGCTCCACGGACAGTCGAAAGCCGCGTCGGGCGCTTTCGTTGGCGAGGTCCACGGCGATGACCACGGCCACCCCCAGCGCGATGCCGATGACGGACAGCCAGGTCTGCCAGGGATGGCGGGTGAGGTAGCGGCGGCTCGCGGCGAGCAGCGCCGGCGGCAGGCGGACGGCATCGAGGCCGGCGGCGGCGCCTGCGAGCAGTCCGGTCATCCCGGGGCGCCGGCTCACCACGACAGCGCCTCGGTGTCCGCGGAGAGCCGTCCCTCGTCCACGGCGAAGGTGCGATCGGCGATGGCGGAGACCTCCCGGCTGTGGGTCACCAGGATCAGCGTATGGCCTTCGTCGCGGAACAGGTGCGCCAACAGCTCCAGCACCCGGTGGCCGGTCTGGGAATCCAGGTTGCCCGTGGGCTCGTCGGCGAGCACCAGCGCCGGGTCGTGGATGATGGCCCGGGCGATGGCGACGCGCTGCTGCTCGCCGCCGGAGAGCTGATCGGGAAAGGCGCCGTCGCGCCCCGTCAGCCCCACCTTGCCCAGCAGCTCGGCGACGCGCTCGCGTCGCCCGCGGGCCGCCATGCCGTTCAGCTCCAGCGGCAGGGCCAGGTTCTCCGCCACCGTGAGCGTCGGGATCAGGTTGAAGAACTGGTAGATGAAGCCGATGTGCCGGCGCCGCAGCAGGGTCAGCTCTGGCTCGCCCATGGTGGTGACGCTCTGATCCATGATGCGGACATCACCGGCGTCCGGGCGATCGATGCCGGCGAGCAGGTTCAGGAGCGTGGACTTGCCGGAGCCGGAGCGCCCCACCAGGGCCACGCATTCCCCGGCGGCCACCTCGAAGCTCACGTCCTGGAGCACCACGCGGCGCTCACGGCCTTCGGCGTAGGATTTGCTCAGGCGCTGAACTTGCAGGGCGGGGGTGGTTGGCTGGTCCATGGCGGTCGGTACTGCTCAGATAGGTCAGGCGGGCAGCGCGGCGTGCGCGGGCGCCGGGGGCAGGGGTGATTGCTTGTGGTCGCTCCGTCAGCGGCGAGGCGCTTGTGCTCAGAGCCACTTCACCAAGTAAAAGAGCCTCTGCCCCTCGGAGGAGCTGGACGGCCCGTACACCACGGCCGGGTGCAGCTTGCGCGACTCGTCGCGGCCGGCCAGGGCAGCTTCCTCGGACTCCACCACGGTAACGCAGCCCTCCGGGAAGCGCCCGCGGCGGCGGTTGGCGGCTTTCACCAGCGCGAAGCGCTCGGCGAGGGATTTGGACTCCGGGTCGACGATGACGCGCTGCATACTCCCCTCGCTACTCGCTACTCGCTACTCGCTACTCGCAATCGGTACCGCTGCCGATCCTCGAACCTTCTACCCCGAAACTGGAAGTTGCGCCATGACGTCCCGGCCTCAACCAGCCCCGACACCCGCACCCGCGCTCACGGCGGCCTGCAGCCGGGCTTTTGCCCCGCCGCCCGCGCCTCTTCGTACAGGGCCACCGCCTGGTCCATCTCCGCCGCCAGCTCCTCCATGCGATTGTCGTGGGAGGGGTGCGTGGACAGGAAGGCCAGGGGCTGCCCGCCGCCGGCGGCGGCCATGTTCTGCCAGAGCTGGACGCTGGCCCTGGGGTCGAAGCCCGCCTTGGCCATCAGGTCGCGGCCGATGCGGTCCGCCTCGCGCTCGTGGGTGCGGCTGTAGGGCAGCAGCAGGCCGTACTGGGCACCTAGGCCCAGGGCCTGGCGGAAGGCCTCGTGCTCGAAGCTGCCCGGCTCCTCGGCGAACAGGTCCACCAGCATCAGTCCGCCCTGCACGGCCAGCTCCTGGGTCAGGCGCTCGTTGGCGTGCTCGGCCAGCACATGGCCGATCTCGTGGCCGATGACCGCCGCCAGTTGATCCGGCGTGCGCGCCACCTGGAGCATGCCCGTGTGCACCCCGATCTTCCCGCCGGGCAGCGCAAAGGCGTTCGGGGTCGGGTCGTCGAAGACGGCGATGGACCACTCGCCGTGAGGCTGCGGCAGCGCGTCCACCAGGGCCTGGGCGACGCAGCCTACGTAGCGGCGCAGGCGCGGGTTGTCGCTGAGCGGCTGGCTCTTCAGCAGTTGCTCGAAGCTCTGCTCGCCGAGGGCGGTCATCTGCGCATCCGGCACCAGGGTCACCTGCTTGCGCCCGGTGGGGGATTCGTCGCAGCCGGACAGCGCGCCGACGCAGGCGGTGAGCGCCAGGGCGCTCAGGAACGCCCGCGGGCGGCGGGCGAGGCTTGCGGATGGATGTGGCTTGGACGGCATCTGGCCCCCCTCGGCTGACCGGCGGCATGCTCGCAGATCGCGCGGTCGCCGGCGGTTGCGGTTCGATGAACGGCGTGCGCCCGGCGTTGTGCCGGCGCTGGTTGCGGGCTCGCTGCGCTCGCCGTGTGCCCGGCGGCGGGCGCATCGGGCGGCGCCCGCGATCCGGTATCATGAGGCAAACGAGTGCGGAGCGGGCCCGCGCGCCGCGCTCCCCCGCTTTGCCGTAGTGCCCGGGGCACGCCCCGGCCTTGCTGCCGTCAGTCGAGCCTTAGAGCCATCGCCCATGCCCGCCCATCACGCCCTGGTGCTGAATCTGCACCAGCCCCCCGGCAACCTGGAGCACCTGCTGGCCCACGCCACCTGGGAGGCCAAGGAGATCCTCTTCGCCCTGGATCGCATGCCGCGCAGCCTTTGGGGACAAGAGGACCTCGCACGGGTGCATCTGTCGCTGTCCGGCACCCTGCTGGAGACCCTGTCCAGCCCGGCGTTCCAGGACCGGGTCTACGGCATCGTCGACTGCGGCAAGCTGCTCTGGCATCTTCAGAACACGGAGATCTTCGACATCCTGGGCACCGGCTACTACCACCCGGTGCTGGCGCTGATCCCGCCGGCGGACCGCCCGGAGCATCTGCGCCGCTGGCAGGCCCTGGCCCGGCACCTGTTCTGGCGGGACGCCTTCCAGGGCTTTTGGCCGCCGGAGATGGGCTTCTCCATGGAGCTGATCCCGCTGCTCAAGCAATTCGGCTACCGCTACGTGCTGGTGGACTCCGCCCACGTGGAGCCGGTGCAGCGCATGACCTGGCCACAGCTGCGCTATCGCCCGCACATCGCCCGCTACGACGGCGAAGAGATCATCGTCGTGGTCCGCGACCGCGAGCTCTCCGATGCCCAGGAGTCTGGCATGGAGCTGGACTGGTTCCTGGCCGAGGTGGCCGAGCGCACCCGCTGGTGCGACTTCGAGCCCCTGGTCACCACCGCCACCGACGGCGAGAACGGCGGCTGGTTCCGCAACATCACCGAGGGTGCCAACTACTGGAGCGCCTTCTACCTGCCGTTGCTGGCACGCGTGCGCGAGGGCGCCGCGGACATCCGCCCCAGCTTCATCGGCGATTACCTGGACCGGCACGGCGCCCACGGCGAGGTCCACGTGGCCACCGGCGCCTGGAACACCGGCTGGCACTCGGGCCGCGGATTTACCCAGTGGACCGGCTCGGATGCCCAAAAGCGCATGCTGGCGCGCTATGCCGACGTGAGTGCACGGCTTCGCACCATGGTGCAGCAGGGCGCGGCGGCGGCGCCGGACGACCCGGGGCTCCTGGCCGTGCTGGAGGAAGCCCGCTGGCGCCTGCTGCGTGCCGAGACCAGCTGCAATCTGTTCTGGGGCGAGGCCTGGGTGGAGCGCGCCGCCGCCGATCTGGACGCCGCCGACACGGCGCTGGCCGACGCGGAACGACATTTGCACGGCCCTGCGCGGACCGGCGCGGCGAGCAAATCGCTCTGAGCGCCGCAACGCCCCGGCCCCGGCGGTCATGTCCGGCGCCGTGTCGGGCCTCCTGGCGTCGGCCCGACCTACGCCCAGGGCGGGACCTCATAGAAGGTCGGGCTGAGCGACAGCGAAGCCCGACACTGCGGCCCGAGCGCAATGCGCGCGGACCTGCCCCGGCACCTACGCAGACAGCGACAGCATCCCGATTATCGACAGCCACGCAACAGACCCAGGAGCAGCCCCATGCCCGACCTCCCCGAACAGATCCAAGGCCTGCCGAACATCTCGGGCCACGAGAACGACGTCGCCGCCGCCATGGCGCGGGGCAAGGAGAAAAGCCTTTCCGACATCCCAGGCGGTGTGGACTTCGGCCGCGTGCGCGCGGCGGCCGCCATCGCCCTGCACCAGCACCAGCCGCTGATCCCGGCGGGTGGCGACGACCTGAAGACCGCCGCGCTCATCAGCAACCTGCAGTACATGATGGAGCACCAGGACATCGGCGATAACCACAATGCGCCGGCCTTCGTCTGGTGCTACAAGCGCATGGGGGAATTCATCCCGCAGCTCGTCCACGAAGGCAAGTCGCCGCGCGTGATGCTGGAGTACTCCGGCACCCTGCTGCATGGGCTGCGGCAGATGGGCGAGGGGCATGTCATCGATGCGCTCAAGACCATCACCATGAACCCCGATTACAACTGGGCCGTGGAATGGCTCGGCATGCCCTGGGGCCATGCGGTGGCGCCGTCCACCCCGGTGCAGGACTACCGTCTGCATGTGCAGGCCTTCCAGCACCACTTCGCGGCCATCTTCGGCCTGGATGCCCTGGAGCGGGTGCGCGGCTTCTCGCCGTCGGAAATGGCGCTGCCGAATCATCCCGATGTGGCCTATGAATTCGTCAACACTCTCAAGGAATGCGGCTACCAATGGGTACTGGTGCAGGAGCACAGCGTCGAGCAGACCGACAACGGCTGGCACCCCCAGCGCCCGCACCTGCCGCATCGGCTCACCTGCACCAACTCCGAGGGCGAGACGGTGAGCATCATCGCGCTGGTGAAGACCCAGGGCTCGGACACCAAGCTGGTCGCTCAGATGCAGCCCTGGTACGAGGCCCAGGGGCTGGAGCGCTGGGAGCTCGCCGGCAAGCAGGTGCCGCCGCTGGTGACCCAGATCGCCGACGGCGAGAACGGCGGCGTCATGATGAACGAGTTCCCGGACAAGTTCATGGAGGCCGTGCGCGCCGCCTCCGGCACCGACACGCCGCTGATGAACGGCAGCGAGTACATCGAGCAGCTGTTCGCGCTCGGCATCAAGGAATCCGACTTCACCGAGGTCCGCCCGGTGCAGCAGGGCAAGATCTGGGAGCGCATGCAGCCCGGCGACGGCCCCGACAAGCTGGAGAAGGTGATCGAGGAGTTAAAGAAAGAAGACCACCAGTTCCACATGGACGGCGGCAGCTGGACCAATGACCTCTCCTGGGTGAAGGGCTACGAGAATGTCATCGGCCCCATGGAAGAGGCCAGCGCCGTGTTCAACGAAAAGGTGCTGAAGCCCGGCACCCCCACCGACGACCCGCGCTACCGCAACGCGCTGTACCACCTGATGGCCAGCCAGACCAGCTGCTACCGCTACTGGGGCCAGGGCCTGTGGACCGACTACGGCCGCGAGATCTGCCGCCGGGTCATGGACATCGTCAACTACGACTTCGGCTGAGCGGCCACCGCGCGTTGTGGGAGCGGCCTCCGGCCGCGACGATTTCCAGAGCGCCGGCACAAGCCCGTCGCGGCAAGGATGCCGCTCCCACGGGGCTGACATGACACAGCAACTAATTCACTGGGACCCTGCCGACCACTGGCAGACGGATGCCGACGTAGCCATGCCTTGTACATCGAAGCCTGTATCGAAGACGACCCCGGCGACGGCAGCCTGATCGAGGCGGGACTCGCCGAGGTGGCCTGATCGGGCGGTGGATACTCGCGGCGTCCCCTGTGGCGCCCATCACGCCGGCAGGAACACCCCGCACCCGAGCTTGCGGTGATCGCCGAGGCCGGCCTCTTGCAGGTGGAGGCTATCCTCCGGGCTCAAACCGTGGAGGTGTACAGCGAAGCCGGGCACGCTGTGGTCAGGCAATTGCAAGTGGCCGCCGGCGCCGATGACGGGGTCGCCGTTGATCTCCAGCGCGGCGAGGGAGTCTCGGATCGCTGCAGTGAAGACGCTCGGCGTGGACCCGTCGCCAGGTGCATCGCGCTCGCGCGGTGCGTCGGCGGCGTCGGGCAGAACCACCAGGCTCGCAGTCAGGACGGCGGCGGGGCTTGGCAGCCGGATTTGCGGTTGTCCCAGCTCTAGCGCGTGACCTTTCACGGCGAGTGAGTCGCCGACGATGCGCAGCACCCGCGGCAGATCGGCGGCGGCGAGACGCATCAGCAGCTCGCTTTCGTCGTTAAGGATCAGGCCGCCCGTGCCATCGGCACCGCCGCGGACTGGTGCGATGGCAACCGCATCGGTGGCTGAGAGCCAGCCGCCGAGCTCGGTTTGGCGGCAAAGGGCGTCGAAGAGCGCGACGCCGTGGTCCGCGGGCAGTGCGTCACCGGACAGCGGAAAGGCCGCTTCGACGGTGCAGGTGGCGGTAGCTGGATGGTCGAGGGGCATGGCACTTACTCCTTGTTTGGACCCGACGGGGCCGTGGAACCATGCTCGACGTTGTAGCACGGGCACCGGCTCATGGATTGAGCCGGTGGTTGCCGGATGCCGACACAAAACGGATCGTGTATTGCTTGGGGGCTGATCAACGCCGTGGAAGACGACCGAGCGCTGGCGGTCAAGCACAGCGGACACGGAACGAGCGGGATGCAGGGTACTGCCGAATCCGTGTCGAGTCGTGTGCGACTTGGATAAAGTGCTGCTGTGTAAGCTCTTGGTGCGAGGGTGCGCAATGGTGGTGGACGGTGGACGCTGCCGAGGCACCTTGTCACGAGCGATGGCGAGTCATCAGGGTAGGGGCGAGTCTTCCGCGTACAGGGCCGCACCGGCGCGCAGGCGCTCGGCCACCAGGGTCCGCAGCTCGGCGGGCGCGATGACCTCCACGTCCGGGCCGAACTTGAGGATGTCGCGCAGGAGCTCGCGCGGGTCGGAGTAGGGCACCTGGAGCTCGTAGCGCCCGCCCTGCGGGTCGCCCTGCCACTGGCCGATCTGGTCCGGATGCCAAGCCTCGTCGGCGACCCAGCGCGACGCCTCGGGGCTGAAGCGCAGCACCGCCCAGGCATGGGCGCTGCCGGAGAAGATGCCGAAGCTGCCGCCGAGGAAGCGGTCTAGCGCCTTGGGCTCGGTGCGCAGCGCGGGTCCCGGCTGCGGCTCGGCGCGCTCGATGCGGTCCAGCGAGAAGATCCGCAGGCCCGCGGCCCGCTCGCAATGGGCGGCGAGGTACCAGTTGTCGCGGTAGCGGATCAGGCGCTGGGGATGCACCACGCGCTCGGTAGCGACATTGCGCTCGCGGCCGTGGTAGGCGATGGCGAGGGGGTGGCCCTGCAGCAGGGCGCCGGCGACGGTGCCGAAGCGCTCCGGGTGCGTGGTGCGCGTGGCCATGGGTTGGAGCAGGATGCTGTCGGCGACGGACGCGGCGCTGTGTCCGCTCTGCGCCAGCAGGGTGCGGATGCGCCCCCGCAGCGGCCCGATGTAGGGCGCGAGCAGCCCCGGCTGCATCTGGTCCAGCATCTGTCCGCTGGCGAGCAGGGCGAAGAGCTCGCTCTCGTTGAGCCAGAAGCCGGGCAGCTCGAAGCGTGATCCGTCTTCGCTGTAGCGGTAGCCGTTGCTGGCGCGGTCATACTCGATGGGCGCCTGCATGAGCTCGCGCATATAGCCGAGGTCGCGCACCACCGTCGCCCGCGAGGCCTCCAGCGCCGCCTGCAGCTGCTCCAGGGAGCGCGGCTTCTCCTTGAGCAGCGCGTCGATGCGATAGATGCGCTCGGCGCGGTTCACGGCGCGCGGGCGTCGTTACTGCACCCGCCGGGTAGCGTCGCGCAGCACCTCGATGCCGGCGCCGGGCTTGTGCGCCTGCTCGCTCAGGTGCCGGCGCCAGCGCCGGGCGCCCGGGCGCCCTTGGAAGAGGCCGAGGATGTGGCGGGTGATGGCGTTGAGCGGCACGCCGGCGGCGAACTCGCGCTCCACATAGGGCACGAAGGCGTCCAGCACCTCGTGCGGCGTGGGCGGCGGGGTGGGGTCCGAGAAGATCACGCGGTCGGCGTCCGCCAACAGCCAGGGGGTTTGGTAGGCGGCGCGGCCGATCATGGCGCCGTCCAGGCGCTCCAGGAAGCCCGCCGCCTGCGCCAGCGTCTGGAGGCCGCCGTTGATCACTATCGCTAGGTCCGGGAAGTCCTGCTTCAGGCGCAGTACCACATCGTAGCGCAGCGGCGGCACGTCGCGGTTCTCCCGCGGGCTCAGGCCTTGCAGCCAGGCCTTGCGGGCGTGGACGATGAGCGCGTCGCAGCCGGCGTTGGCCACGGCGTCGGTAAAGGCAGCCAGTGCTTCATAGCTGTCGCGCTCGTCGATGCCGATGCGGGTCTTGACCGTCACCGGCACGGCCACCGCGGCCTTCATGGCCGCGACGCAGTTGGCGACCACATCGGGCTCCGCCATCAGGCAGGCGCCGAAGCGCCCGTTCTGCACCCGGTCCGACGGGCAGCCGACGTTGATGTTGACCTCGCAGAAGCCGGCGTCTGCGCCGAGCCGGGCGCAGTGGGCCATCTCCGCCGGGTCGGCGCCGCCGAGCTGCAGCGCCACCGGGTGCTCCGCCGGGTCGTGACGCAGGAAGCGCGCCGTATCGCCGTGGATCAGCGCGCCGGTGGTGACCATCTCCGTATAAAGCAGGGTGTGCCGGGTCAGCAGCCGCGCGAAGTAGCGGTAGTGGCGGTCCGTCCAGTCCATCATCGGGGCGACGGCGAGGCGGGCGTTTCGACTCTGCATAGTCGTCGATGCCGTCGAAGGGAAGGCGTTGCGACCCGGTGCCCGGTCCTCAGCGTCCGCCGGCACGGGCTTCCAGCCGCTCCGCCAGCCAGATCTTGATGATGGACTGGCGGGTGACGCCCAACCGGCTCGCCTCCCGGTCGAGCGAGTCAACCATCCAGGCGGGAAAGTCTACGTTCACGCGCTTTGATGCCTGGTTGGGCCGGTGTGCCGTCGCGAGGTCGAAGGCGTCCAGAATCTCTTCTTTGCCCTCGTCGAAGCGTTTGTCCAGTTCATGAGCCTTCATACAGGGCAATCTCCACTGCGCGTGCGCGCCGAACCGAGATGATGCGCGTGCGCTCGCCGTGACAGGTGGTGATCGCAGACCAGTGCTTGCCGCAGATGCGGCCGATCACGAGTCGGCGGGACTCGTCGGTGGAGCGCGCTTCGACCTCCACCAGGTCCGGGTCGCGCCAAAGGGCTTATGCGTCGACGAAATCGATCCCGTGTTTGCCACGGTTGCCCTCGCTCTTGGCGGGATCGAATTCGAAGATGCGCATCTGTGTTGATTCTATAGCAGAATCGCCCCCTGCGACGGCCGAGTCGGGTTAAGCATGGGGATATCGGCCATCGGCGATGCCGACCGCGTGGCGCTTGAAGTTGCGTCGACCGCCGCGGCCGCAAGGGCCTTGCCGTCGCTGAGGGGGGCGGCCAGCAACGCCGCCAGCAGGGCACCGACGATGACGGTGGCGCGGGTCATGGGACTTCTCCGGTGCAGTCAGCTCGCGAGGGCGTTCAGCTTGTGAGCGCGTTCATTAGGGAGCGCCAGAAGCGGGGCTCGCCGCCGCAGGGGGCAACGGCGGCGTCGCTGCGGCAGGCAGCTGATGCGGGCGCGGCGGCGATGACCGCCAGCGCCCGGCTGTCGGCGTCGTAGAGCCGCAGCTGCCGGCCGCCGGTTGCACCGGCATCGCTGCCCACCACCCAGGCGCTGTCGATGGCGGCGACGTCGAGCTCGAAGCGCGTCGCATCGCCGCTGAGCCGCGCTCGGCCCAAGGCATAGTCATAGGCGTGGAAAGCGGCCCGCCGCCGCAGCGCCAATGCATCCGAGCCGGTGGTGATGGCGATGGGCAGCAGCTCTTCGCAGAGGGCGCGCAGGGCGCAGGGAATCAGCGCCGGGTCCACGGCGACGGCCGCCGCGGCCGCATGGCGCAGCCGGCCGGGGTCCAGGGCGAGCTGCCCGGTGAGCTCCGCGGTGTCGGCGAAGCCCGGCGCATCCGGGTCGTCCGCGCACAGCGCCTGCAGGGCGGCGAGGGGATGGCTCGCCAGCGGCGCCAAGGCCGGCGGTGTCTGCTGCAAGGGCACCACGCGTTCGGCGTTGCCGAGGATGCCGCCCATTACCAGCCGCCAGAGCCGTGCATCCCGGCCCGCATCAGGGCGCAGGCGCAGCAGCGGGCGGCCGAGGTCGTCTTCCAGCAGCAGCGCGTCCCGCGCCGGTGCCGCCGACAGGGCGTGGCAGCGCGCCAACAGCAGCCGCAGCGATTGGTCGGTGCCGTGCAGGCTCGCGAAGGGGCCGTCCACCCGCAGCCCTGCCAGCGAGACCCTATCCAGCAGGCGCACCCGCGTTGTCGCCAGCTCCAGGCGCAGGTCTCCCAGCAGCGCGAGATCGCACAGGAGCTCGGGCCAATGGCCGCTGAGGCGCAGGCCGGCGGCGGCGTGGTGCAGCGGGGTGCGCGCGGGCAGTCCCGGGCTCGGCGTTGTGGCGGACGCGGGCGGTGCGTGCGAGCGCCGCTGGTGTTTGGGAGCGGGTCTCAGCGTGGTTACAGACATGCCTGTGTCTCCTCGGCATCGGCGCGGCCGATGGTGGGATGGGAAGAAACACCTGGCTTGCCGTGGCTCGATGACGCCGGGCTTGGTCAGGACCCGCATGGCGGGGCCCGGTTGGCATCGGCGGTCACCTGCGGCTGGCGGGGCGCGATTGGTTGAGAACGATTCTCAATTGCAGAATAGGCGCATCCCGATACCGCGTCAAGGGGTGTGTCGAGCGGCGACAGGCCGATGCTTCACGAGACTCTCGCGCGCCGCCACCCCGTCCGCGAGCGCTGAGCACCAAGGGGTGGTTGATCGCTATTGCATGCAAACGCTAGCAGGATTGCTTTTCATTCTCATCTGTCGTCCAATACGCAGACGTATTGCTGTACTGGGGGGTTGCCTGGTGTGAGACGGCGGTTTTCCCCCGAGCATAGCCGGCGGGAGTCCAGATGAGATCCGCTCCGGTCGGGGAAAGATCCAACGCAGCCAGAATTCCCCTTTCCCGTACCTGCGTGGGCGCCGATGCCGCGATTATGGCCGGGCTCTGCGCAACTCCAAGGAGACGATAACGGATGACAGACCACGCTTCGCATCCTGACCCCGCCGGCGGCGGCGGGGCCCAGCCGTCGGTGGGCGGCCCCGCCGGCAGCCCGTCTGTGGGGGACGGTAGCGGCCAGCCCGCCGCTCAAGTCCCCGGCGCAGCCGGGCCACAGGCTGGCCACGGCGGCGGCGCACCACAGTATGCAGCCCAGCAGGCACCCGGCCCGATGACGGGCCAGGCCGCGCCGGCTCGACCTGCACCCCAGCAACCGGGGCCGCAACAAGCAGCGCCCGCTTACCACTCGGGGCAGCCGTCGCTCCAGCCGCAACAGGGCATGCCGGGTCCGGTTCCTCCATCCCCTGCCGGGCCGCAGGCATGGGCCCATGGAGGTGGCGGAGCCGGCGATGCGGCGGCCGCTGGTCCCATGGGCGCCGCCGCCGGCCAAATGCCCGGTCCGCATCAGAGCGGCCCCTATGCCCAGCAGCCGGGTGCGCCGGGTGCCGGCTACGCCGGTGCGCATCAGGCCGCACACGCTCCGCAGATGCAGCCGACGGCAATGCCTCACGCGGGCCCGCAGCATCCCTTCCCCGCTGCGGGCATGGCGGCACCCGGCGGCTACGGCATGGCGGCACCCGGTGGCTACGGCATGGCCGCAGCGGCCGGCTATGCACCGCCGGCCATGGCTGGATACGGCATGGCGCCGGCGCTCGGTTACGGCATGGGCTATGTCGATCCAGCCGCGATGATGGGGCCCGGAGCGGGCGGCTATGCCGGCGCCGCCCATGGGCCGCAGCCGGGATTCGCGCCCGGAGCTGGTTTCGGTCCCGGCGCCGGATTCGGCCCGGCTGCCGCAGCGAGCCCGCAGGCCGGCGCAGCGCCCGGTGGTGGACCCGGGGCGGGCATGTCGGAGGTCCTCGAGGAGCTGGCCAACGGCGGCAACGGTCTCTCCAGCCTGACCCGGCTGCTGAGCCTGGAGGACTCCGACTTCTGGAAGGGCGCGCTGGTAGGTGCCGCGGCGGTGCTGCTGTTCACCAACGACAGCGTGCAGGATGCCCTGTTCAAGACCGGCGCACGGGCCAAGGACGCAGTGCAGTCGGGCGCAGACAAGCTCAAGCAGGCCGCCGGTGATGCCGCCGACAAGCCCCAATCCTGACCCGCGCCGGCCCATGTCCGAGGGCAGACAAAGACAGCGCCACGGTGTGGCCAAGAACCTCGCCGAGGGCATCGGCGGCCTGGTGGTGGGCGCCGCCTTGGTGGTGCTGGCGCGCAGCCTGCTGCGAGAACGCCGCCGCGGCGGCGCAACGACCGATGCCTTGCCGCGCGCCGCCGATCCGACCGCAAGCGCGACACCGGGGAGCGCTCCCCAACTAGACCCCAAAGACTAGACCCCAACCCGCGAGAGCCCAGTATGAATGATCACCGCTACTATTCGAGCCCTGTCGCCTATCCTGCCCCACAGAGCGGGGTCTACCCGAGCGCGGCCCACCCAATGGCCGGCAGCCGGCAGCCCTACGCCGACCCCTATGCGGCAAGGGGCTGGAGCCACCAGCCCGCCTACAACCCCTACGGCGGTGCCGTGGGTCCCTTCGGCAACGTCGTCGAGATGGGCAAATTCGGCGCCGTCGTGGGTCTGTGCGGGGCCGGTGCGGCCAGCCTGCACCGGCTCCAGGCCGGCGAGGTGGACCGCCGCGGCGCCCTGGTCGATACCCTGCGCGGCGGGGCCGTTGCCGGTGTGGCGACGGCGGCGGCGACCCTGGTGGGCTCGCGGGTCAGCAACGGCTGGCTGTCGCTGGCAGCGACCCTCGCCGCCGGCACCGCGGTGGCCTATGCGCTGACCGCGGAGGCCACCCCGGATACCGCCGTGACCGCGGCGGACGCCGCCGCCGACCCAGGTGTGCGCTGACTGCACCATCCCAACCGCATTGCCCGCAGCACCGGGTTTTAAGGAAACCGCCCATGAGCAACTTCGACTATCCCTATGGCGGCACCTATGTCATGGCACCGCCTGCCGCCGGCATGCAGGCCGTCGCGCCTGGCGCAGCTGCCGCACCGGCCCAGCCCTATGCGGGAGCCGCCGACCCCTATTACGTCCCCGCCGGCTATGCACCCGCCGGCACTCCGGCCGGAATCCCGGGCGGTATGACCGGGGCTGCCCTGGCCGCCCGCGCCGCGCCCGCGCAACCGGTCTTGGGTCTCGGCAGCGACCGCTTCGTACGCGGGCTGCTCATCGGGGCCGCAGCCGCCTATCTGCTCACCAACGAAGAGGTCCAGCGCACCGTCATCAAGGGCGCGGTCAAGGTCTGGTCCTCGGTGCAGGGCGGCCTCGAGGAGGCCAAGGAGCGCTTCCGCGACGCCGAGGCCGAGATCCAGGCCGCCGCCGCCGACAAGGAGTCCTGAGCCCCGCCGCGTCATTCGTCAATCCGGCCGCATCGTTCGCGGCGACGCGGGCTCACCGCAGACGGCGCGGCCAACCCGCCGCGCACGGCAATGGCAGGCATCGACTACCGCATCGTCCACGAGGTGCCGGGGCGTCTGCGACTGCACATCCCCGCCATGGGACAGCCGGGCTGCGAGGCCGCCTGGCTCCGGGCCTGGATGGCCGCCGCCGCGGCGGTCACCGAGGCTCGCGCCAATGCCCCGGCGCGCACCCTGGTCCTGCGCTACAGCGGCGGTCCGGCGGCGCGGGCGGCGCTGCTCCATCGGCTCGGCACCTTCACCCCGGAGCGCGTCGCAGGCGCCGGCGAGGACGGCGTGCGCGAGGCCGAGCTGGCCCCCATCGTCACCACTCTGCTGACGCTCGCGGCTCTGCCTTGGCTGACGCCGCCGCTGCAGCTGGTGCTCACCATGGTCAACCTCGGCTCGAAGCTCACCAAGGGTGCCGACACCCTGCTGCGCAAGGGCATCCAGAAGGAGGTGCTGGACGCCGTGGCCGTGGGTCTGGCCGCGGGCAGCGGCAGGCCTTACACCGCCAATGCGACGGATCTGCTGCTCAGCCTCGGCGAGTATGCCGAGCGCCGCACCACCCGCCAGTCGGACCGGCTGCTGCGCCGCCTGCTGCGCCCGGACCCGGTCATGGCCGCAGTAGAGCGCGACGGCGGGCCCCAGCACATCGCGGCGGATGCGGTTCGCTTCGGCGAGACCCTGGTTATCGGCCCCGGCGAGACCATCCCCGTGGACGGCCATGTGCTCACCGGCGCGGCGCGGGTCAGCCAGTCCGCGGTCACGGGGGCCGAGCGCCCATTGCCCAAGGAGCCGCCCGCACGCGTCATTGCCGGCTCCGTGGTGCTGGCGGGGCGGCTGCGGGTGGAGGCGAGCCGGGTGGGCGCGGATACCACCACCGCGCGTATCTCCCGGTTCGTACAGGCAGCGCTGGAGCGGGGCTCCGACAACGAGCGGCGCGCCCGTGACCTCGCCGCTCAACAGGCCTACCTGAGCCTGGGCACGGGCTTGGCCGTGTACGGGCTCACCGGGCAATTGTCCCGGCTGCAATCGGTCTTCCTGGTGGACTATGCCGATGCCTTGACGCTCGGCGTGCCGGTGGCCTTCAAGTCCGCCATGGCCCGCGCCGCCGAGCGGGGTGTGCTGCTACGCGGCGGCGCCGCCATCGAGCGGCTCGCCGCCGTCGACACCCTGGTGCTCGACGAGAGCGCAGGGCTGACCGACAGCGATCTGCGTGAGGATGCCGCATCGGCCCTGAGCAGACTGCGTGCGCTGGGTATTCGCCGGCTCGTCCTGGTCGCCGCGGACGCACCGCAGCAGGCCGCAGCATTGGCCGCGGCGCTGGGCGTCGACGCCTGGCATGCCGAGGTGGCACCCGCGGCCAAAGCGGAGCTGGTGGCGGCGCTGCGGGCCGAGGGGTGCAGGGTAGGCTATGTCGGCGAGGACGCCGCCGCGCTCGGCGCCGCCGATCTCGGCATCGCCGTTGCGCGCGGCGCCGACATCGTCGAGCTGGGCGCGGACCGCGGGGCGGACGTCGTGTTGCTGCATCAGCATCCTGCGGCCCTGTTGGTCGCCCGCGAGATCGCGGGCAAAACCATGGGCCTCATGCGGAGCAACTGCGCCGCCGCCGCCACCATGGATACCGCCATCCTCGGCGGTGCCGTGCTTGGCTGGCTGTCACCGGTGGCGAGCGCCTTCGTGCACAACGGCACCACCATCGCCACGCTGCTGCATGCGCGCAAGGGCGTTGCCGTCGACGACGCGCCTCGGCGTCCGGTGACTCACCAGCTGGCGGAGCCGAGCGACGTGTTGGAGCGGTGAGGGGGTAGTGCGATCACCAGTGGAGCCTCTTGTCCATCGGTTGGTCTTGATCCTTAATGCGACCGGTAGGGTGGACGAGCGCCAGCGAAGTCCACCCAGGGGGGGCGGCCTCAAGATGATATACATCCGGGCGCGTTGTCGCGCAGACGACACACGAAAGAGATATATGGTCGTTCACTCAGTGCCGCTCAGGCGTTGCGTAACGGCTGCGCCGCTGCGGCGCGCTCGGCGTCGGCCGGGCTCGCGCCACGCCTGCCACCAGCAGTGCAGCGTGGAGCGCATGAGCCCTCGCGCCAGTCGTATCTGAAGCCGGCACAGGCGGCATCCGATGGGGCCGGGTCGGGACACGCGCGCCACCGGCAGCAACCGCCAGCGCCGCATGAGTTCAGTCAGGCCCCGCGGGCGCGGTTGGATCAACTGTGCCAGCGCCGCTTGCCGCAGCCCCTCGGGTGTCGTGCGCGCAGGGTCGTAGTGCAGCACCAGGCTCGCGCAGGCCGGGTTGAGCCGCACGTGCCGCACCCCCGGCTGGCGGCGCATGATCCTAGAAACGGCAGTTGACCGCTTCGTCGCAGCTACGAGTGTTTGCGCAATTTGAGAGTTCGTACCGATTTCAAGCTCACCTCCTAGGTGAGGGCCGCTACGACCCCCATGGCACGCCCCGCGCGGCGCCCAGCTGCGTTACAACTCGTTGGAATAGGTCGGCTATTCCGCCTCGTTGTGCCTTGCTGGACGCCCCGCGGGACGCACCCTGGGGGCCGTTCAACTACCGTTTCTAGGATGATCGACACCAGGTCATCGGTTCGGCTGCGATGCCCACCGGCGCTGCGGCTGAAGCCTGAGACGCTCTCCCGCGAAGCGATCCGAAAGCGGACCCTGCCCGGCACATGATGTCGGATCTGGAGCATGGCGACGGCGCGGCCGGCGAGAGCTAGGCGAGGTATCGGCGTGCGCACTCGGCGGCGGCGCTCACCACTGCGGCACCGAACCGCGCATGGACGACGCTGTCCTGCGAAGTCGTCGGCAGGTAGATCTCGATGCCGACGTAGAGGAAGCCCCCGGCACACCAGACGGCGTGGGGGATATCGGGCTTGAGGCTGGGCCAGCGCTCGCGGGGCTCCGGCCCGGCGGCGACACCTTCCATGACGGCCGGGCGCACGGCGGGCTCCGCGTCCACCAGCTGCACGCCCCGAACCCCCTGCGGAGCCGGGCTCGCGTCGTGACGACTCGACATGCGTTGCTGCTCGACGCAGCGCAGCAGCCGCGTGTCCGCACAGAGCACGTCCGCGCAGGGGCCGGCCTCGTCGAAGCCGGTGTGCAGGTCCAGCACCATGCGGTGTGCCGGTGTGATGTGATCGAGGATCTGTGCGTACAGGGCGCGGTGGCGCCGGCGGTAGGCAGTGAGCTCGTCGGGGCCCGGGCGGCGGCCGGAGAGGCCCTGCTCGATGCGCAGCAGGTCGAAGTCCGCGGCGGGCAGTTGGGCGGCGACGGCCTCGCCGAAGGCGCGCTCCTCGCGGTGGACGCCCACCACCAGCAGTGACGGCGCCTTGGATTGCTCGCGTCCGCCCTTGAACAAGGTCAGCACGCCCATGGGGAAGCCTCGGTCAGTCGCCGCCCGCCGCGGCCGCCTCTGCGGCGCCGGTGAGGGGCTCCGCAGCCTCCCGGCTCAGCCGCGGCGAAGCCCGCTCCGGCGGGAACAGCAGGTTGGCGATTAGGCCATAGAGCCCGGTCACGGCCACCAGCAGCAGCGAGGGCAGCAGGTCCCGGCGGCGCAGCCCGCGGTGGCGCAGCCACCAGTAGGCGAGCGGCAGGGCGAGGCCGATGCCGATCAGCGCGGTTTGCCCGTGCAAGCGGGGCTGCAAGCGCAGGTAGCGCCCGTTCGGGTCTTCGAGTGCCAGGCTGAAGGGCACCAGCGCGCTCCAGACTTGGTCCACCGGGCGCGTCCGGGCCATGACCATCTCCCGGCTGTAGCGGTCGATGGGGCGGAAGTCCTGATCCATGGCGACGGCATGGACATGGGTCTTATCGGAATAGATCGCCGTGCGATACAGGGGATTGAACAGGATCTTGAGCGCCATGCGCTCCGGGTCGTACGCCGGCAGCGGCAGGGGTGTCAGGGCATAGTCCTGCTGGCCCAGCAGAAACAGCCGATGATCTTCGGTCAGCACCAGGCCCAGATACTCGCCGCGCTTATTCTCGGCGACCTTGACGTGGCGCACGACGAGATCCGGCGGCAGCGGCACCCGCGCCACCACAGGTGCGTCATCCACGCGCTTTAAGTGAAACAGCTCAGCCCGGGCGTCCAACAGGAAGAAGCCGGCATCGAAGGGCTTCAGGATGGACACTCGCCCGAAGCTGGCGGCCACCGGAAAGGCGAAGCCGGCATCGGCCAGGGCCTCGGTGAAGGTGCGGGTCAGCGCGGGGTCGATGCGGTTGGCATCGCTGTTGATGAAGGTGAGCCGTTGACCCGGGCGCATGATGTCCTCCGGAAAGCGCAGCCGTGCGCGGCCGGGATTGGACTCCAGCAGCGGGAAGAGCTGGATGCGCGGGCGGTGCTCGGGCAGCTCTTCCGGGTCCAGCTGGAGCACCTGGCGCGCCGCCTGGATGCCGGCCTTGTCGAAGCGCCGGCCCTGGAGCGTAAGCGGCAGCTTCCCCCACAGCTCCATGTTCTTGTAATAGATGAAGGGGATCAGGGCCTCGAAGGCCTCGCGCGCGTAGTCGGTGCCGGTTTCGTCGCGATAGACGAATTGGTGGCCGTCGCCCAGCAGCTCCTTGTAGACGAAGCGCTCGATGACCGGGCTGTAGAACAGGTTGGTCTTGCCGTAGCGGTATTCGAACAGCAGGTCCTTTCCCAGCGGCAGCCATACCGCCAACAGCGCGATGGCGAGCGCGAGCAGGGACCAGCGGGCGAGGGTGGCGGTCATGGCGGGCTCAGCTGCGGTGGCGGTAGCGGTGGGCGGGCAGGATCACCGCCGGGATGAACAGCAGCGACGCCGCCGCCAGCGCCGGCAGGATGCGGTCGTACTCCTGATAGCCGCGATGCAGGTACAAAAGCCCCAGAAAGGCGAGTCCCAGGGCCAGATAGACGAGCCGACGGGGCGCGGCCGGCTCCAGCAGCGCGAGCGTCGTGCCGAAGTAGGCGACCCACCCGCCGAGCAGCCAGGGCAGGGCGGTGAGCACGGCGCTGACGGCGGCCTCCCGCGGGAAGAACAGCCGCATGATCCCGTACAGCCCGGCGGCATCGAGCACCGACAGCACAAGCCCCAGCCCGGCGCCGAAGACCACCCAGGTCCACACCAGCACATCGCCCCTCACGGGCAGGTGCAACGACAGCCGAAAGCGCCCGCCGATCATCTCCGGCGTGAACTGGGCGACGGCGATGACCGCGCCGGTGAGCGCCGGCAGAAACATGAGCTGGTCATAGGGCAGGCGGCGCAGCTCGAAGGCCCAGTACCAGATCATCTCCGAGTGCTCCACCTGGAACTGGTGGCGCAGGCTCAGGAACAGATAAGCCAGCATGCCCACATGCAGCAGCGCGAGCCCGAGCAGCGCCCAGCGGAGCTTGAGCCATTCTTTGAGCAGGATTGCGCGAAGCATGGCTCAATATTTTCCCGTCAAGCCGATGAAGGCGTCTTCCAGCGTCATCGCCCGCTCGTCGCCGAGCTGCACCTGCGGCCAGTGCTCACGCAGATGCTCGGTGAGCTGCTCGCGCGTTGCGAAGGTGTAGAGCAGAGGCTCGCGCCCGTGCAGATCGACGTTCTCGATCACGGCATCCGGCTGCGGCGGTGCGCTGCCGTCCTGCTCGAAGGCGAAGCAGCGGAAGCCCTCGCGGAACGCCGCCAGCGGCAACTGCAGCACGGCGCCGCCGCGCTTTAAGAAAATCACCTCGTCCACCAGCGCCTCCATGTCCTGCACCACGTGGGAGGTGACGAAGACGGTCTTGCCGCCCTGGTCGAGGTAGCGCTTGAGGTAGTCCAGGAACAGCCGGCGGTAGCCCGCATCCAGGCCCATGGAATAGTCGTCCAGGATCATCAGGTCCGGGTCCTGGGCGAAGATCAGCCCCAGCACCACCTGCGAGCGCTGGCCGCAGGACATGTGGGCGATCTTGTGGTCGCGGGGGAGCTCCAGCCGGTCCACCAGGTCGTAGAACAGCTCCCGGCGCCAGCGCCGGAAGAAGGGCCGGTAGAAGCGCTCGATCTCGGCGATGCTCATGAAGTCGTAGGCCAAGTGGCCTTCGAACAACAGCCCGATGCGGGCACGGGTCGCCGGCGACAGGGCGTGGGAGGGCTCGCCCAACACCCGGCATTGGCCGCCGCTCGGCTTCAGATAGCCCATCAGCAGGCGGATCAGCGTGGTCTTGCCGACGCCGTTCTTGCCCAGCAGGGCGACCACGCGCTCAGCCGGCACCGTGAAGTTGAGGTCGTCGTAGATGACCCGGCTGCCGTAGCGGTGGGCGAGGTGCTGCACCTCGATAGCGGATGCGGACCCCGTTGTGCTCTCCGCGGCGAGGGCGCTCGGGGTTGCGCCGCTAGAGGGCTGTGCTGCAGTAGAGCTCACGGCGGTCTGCATCAGGATGGGCCCCGTTTGATACGGTCGATGGGCACGTGCACGGTGCCCTTGGTCTGTGCCGCCTTGGACGCCTGCTGCACGGCACAGCCGCTCTTGCCCTTGGCGCAGCCGCTGCAGTCGCCGCGCTGCGCCCAGAGCTTGCGGTAGAGGTACCAAAGCGCCACGGCGAGCACGGCGGCCACCACGCCCCAATCCACCCAGCTCGTCGCCGGTTGGGTCTCGATGTCCGGCGCGGCGGAAGTTGGCTGGGCCTCGCTCGGCTGCGGTCTGTTCTCCGCTTCGCTCATATCGGCTCGTCAGTGATGGGTGGGTGGGGGTGCCGATGGGTTAGGCGGTCGCCGTGCTCGCGGTCGACACCGTGGAAGCGGCCTCCGGCCGCGACGGTCTTCCAGGGCACAGCGCAAGGCCGTCGCGGCAAGGATGCCGCTCCCACGGTGCCGCTGGAACTGTGGGAGCGGCCTCCGGCCGCGACAGTCTTCCAGGGCGCGCGCACAGGGTCGTCGCGGCAAGGATGCCGCTCCCACGGCGCCGTTGGGACTGTGGAAGCGGCCTCCGGCCGCGACGGTCTTCCAGGGCGCAGCGCAGGGTCGTCGCGGCAAGGATGCCGCTCCCACAGCGCCGTTGGAACTGTGGGAGCGACCTCTGGCCACGACGGTCTTCCAGGGCACAGCGCAAGGTCGTCGCGGCAAGGATGCCGCTCCCACGACGCCGTTGGGACTGTGGGAGCGGCCTCCGGCCGCGACGGTCTTCCAGGGCGCAGCCGCACGGTCCTCGCGGCAAGGATGCCGCTCCCACGGCGCCGATGGGACTGTGGGAGCGGCCTCTGGCCGCGACAGTCTTCCAGGGCGCAGGGCACGGCCGTCGCGGCAAGGATGCCGCTCCCACGGCGCCGTTGGGACTGTGGGAGCGGCCTCCGGCCGCGACAGTCTTCCAGGGCGGAACGCACGGCCGTCGCGGCAGGGATGCCGCTCCCACGGGGCATGACTCGCGGCGCACCCGCTCATGTCTCTGCAAGGCGCTCACGCAGCCGCCGGCTCGCCTGCCGATCACTCAACAGCCCGACCACCAGCAGCAGCGCCACCGCGCCCCAATACACCGCGGACATGGCCTCGATGCCGGTGGCGCCCAAGGCCGTGCCGACGCTGTAGACTGCGCTGGCCACGCCGAGCCCCAGCGCCGTCGGGAAGACAATGGCGAACAGCATCCATTTATAGGAGCCGGTCTGGACCTTGACCATGATGGTGGTAGCGAGACAGGGCGGATAGAGCGCGAAGAACAGGATCATGGACACCGCCAGCAGCGCCGTGGCACCGCCGGCGCGGGTCTCGGCCCCCATGCGCTCCTCCAGGCTCGCGTTCTGGTCGTCGTCCTGCTGGAAGAGCACGCCCAAGGTCGCGACACTGCTCTCCCGAGCTGCGAAGGACGACAGCAGCGCGATGTTGATCTTCCAGTCGAAGCCCGCGAACTGCGTCACCGGCTCCAGCCCGCGGCCGATACTGCCGAGCAGCGAGGTCCTGATCTGCTCCTCGCGCATGTCCCGACGCAGCCCCTGGCGCGCGCGGGCGAGCTTGCGCAGCTCCCGCCAGGCCTTGCGGGCATCGCGGTCGCCGCTGGGCGGCTTCACCAGCGGATAGAAGTCCGCGTTGCGGGCTTGGAAGCGCTCGGCGACGCGCTCGGAGCCGGCTCTGCCTGTGGCATTGAGCTTGGCGCGCTTGTAGTCGGTGAAGTAATTGATCAGCGGCACCAGGTTCTCGCCCAGCGCCACGTCGCGGTAGGCGTTGCCTTCGAGCGCCGCCGCGAAGCGCTCCACCGCCGCCTGCGCCTCGGCCTCGAAGTGGGCCTTGCGCTCCGCCGACAGCCCCGGCAGGTGCAGCAGCGCGAACACCACCACGGCCACCGCCAGCACCACGGTGCCGACCTTCTTGATGTACTGCCAGGTGCGCTCGAGCGAGCGGCGCAGCACGCCGGTGACCGTCGGCAAGTGATAGTGCGGCAGCTCCATGACGAAAGGCGAGGTCTCCTGCCCGCTCAGCACCGTCTTGGTGAGCAGCTTGGCCACCAGCAGCGCGAAGACGATGGTCATGGTGGAGATGTAGAACATCATCAGGGACTTGTGCTCGACGAAGAAGATGCCGAGCAACAGCGTGTAGAGCGGCACCTTGGCCAGGCAGTTCATGAAGGGCACGGTGAAGATGGTCGCCATGCGCGCGCGGGTGTCCGGGATGCCCTTGGTGGCCATCACGCCCGGAACCGCGCAGCCGCCGGCGAAGACGCCGCCCAGGATCAGCGGCAGCGTGCTCTGCCCGTGCAGCCCGAAGCGGTGCAGGATCTTGTCCAGGATGAACGCAATGCGGGCCATGTAGCCCGAGTCTTCGATGACGGCGATGGCCGCGAACAGGATCAGAAAGATCGGGACGTAGTTCAGCAGCGTGTTGGCCGAATCCACCAGCCAGAGCCCAAGCGAGCGGGTGTAGGGGTCGACGAGGAAATCGGCACTCGGCAGCACCCCGGCGATGACCTCCCGGCCCTTCGCCAGCAGTGGCCAGGTGTAGTTGGTGAGCTCGTAGCCCCAGACGATGGACACCTGATAGATCGCAAACACCGTGGCGACCAGAAAGAACGGCGCCGCCCAGCGGTTCAGCACGACGCGGTCGACGCGGTCCGTGAGCGAGGGCCGGCCGTCGCCGGCCCCCTGCACGGCCCCCGCCAGCAGCCGCTCCACGGTGCGGTCGCGGCAGCTCACCACATGGTCCGACACCTCGATGCGGTGCTCGGTCTCGAAGGCCTCGATGAAGCGCCCGGCGGTCTCCCGCAGCGCCCGGGTGCCGTCGTCGCCGAGCCGGTCCACCAGCAGCTGCACCGCGGCGGGATCGCCCTGCAGCAATTGCAGAGCGAGCCAGCGCCGGGGCAGGTCCGCCAGCGCCGGCTCGGTGGCGATGCGGGCCATGAGCTGCCCGATGGCGGGCTCCAGCGCGCTGTAGCGCACGACGGTGCCGGGGTCCGGCTGGCCCATGTCCGTCTGCGGGTCCTCGACGCCGCGGATGGCCTGCCGCAACCCCTCGCGCCCCTCGCCCTTGCGGCCGATGGTGGTCACCACGGGCAGCCCCAGTCGCCGGGCAAGCAGGTCCTTGTCCACCTGGATGCCCTGGCTCGCGGCCACGTCCATCATGTTCAGTGCCAGCACCAACGGTAGCTCCAGCTCCAGCAGCTGCAGAGTCAGGTGCAGGGAGCGGCGCAGGTTCGACGCATCTGCGACGTTCACGGTCACGTCCGGTCGATCCCCGAGCAGGAACTCCCGTGCGACGCGCTCTTCCAGCGAGAAGGACGTCAGGCTGTAGGTGCCGGGCAGGTCCACGGTGTAGACGGTGCCCAGGTCGTCGCTGTACTGGCCGTGCTTCTTGTCGACGGTGACACCGGGATAGTTGGCCACATGCTGGCGGGCGCCGGTCAGCACATTGAACAGCGTGGACTTGCCCGCGTTCTGCTGGCCTGCCAGCGCCACCAGTACGCCCTGGCGCTGCGCACGCGCGGGGGAGATGGGGTCAGGCATGGTCGGACTCCGCGGTCTCGGCCTCCAGCGGCGAGACCTCGATGGTGCGCGCCTCCGTGCGCCGCAGTGAGACATTGGACGCATCCAGCTTCAGCTCGATGGGATCGTTGAGCGGTGCGCTGCGCACCACGGTGACGATCACGTTCGGCATCAGGCCCAGATCCAGCAGGCGCTGGCGTATCGCCCCGGTGGACAGATGCCGGCGGATGCGCACGCGCCCGCCGGGGCGGATGTCGTTCAGGCTCAGCATGAGCTGGGTTCGAGCCGAAGCGTAAGTCTGTGCGCGGCGGCTGCCGTGGGCAGTCCGCGGGCAGTGCCTGCACTGCGTGGAAACCCGTGGTCTGGCTTGGACATGAAGACGGCCTATGCGGGACGAGGTCGGGGGATCAGAGTGGGGTAGCGCTGTCCGGCGGTGCTCGACGGCCGGGCAGCACTTCATCAACGCGATGCAGGATAACCCGGCGGCAATACAAGTGCTACTGCGAATTATTGCTATTTACATTCAGATAATGGCCTTGTATTATGCAGGGCCATAATCGCCGCGCCGTGCATCGGCTCGCCGCCGGCACGTCGCACATTGACAACCCCGCCAACCGGAGACCTGCCTTGCGATATCCCCGCCGCAATGCCCTTCCCACCGCCGTCGGCCTGTGCGCCGGCGTGCTGACGGCCGCTGGGCTCACCCTGAGCACGGCAGTGTCGGCCCACACGCCCTTGTGCTCCTGCTACGACATGGGCGACGGCACCGTGCTCTGCGAGGGCGGCTTCTCGGACGGCTCCTCCGCCGCCGGCGTCGCCATCCGCGTTGTCGACGGCAACGGCAACCCCGTCATCGAAGGTGAGCTCAGCGAATACAGCGAATTCGAGTTCGATAAGCCGAGCGGCGACTACACCGTGGTCTTCGACGCCGGCCCCGGACACGACATCGAGATCCACGGCAAGGACATCGTGGAGTGAGCCCGCGGGCGCATTGCAGCGCGGCATGTGCAGGTGGCCGCCGCAATGCCTGCAGTGGCCCAACCCGCTCCCACCAACCGCACTCGGCCCCGCCAGCCGCCGCTAGCTGGGCAGGAACGGTGATCGACACAACGCGGCTCACCCAGACCGCCATCATCTCCCAGCAGCTACGGAGACAGACTCCATGAAAAATTCCGCACTCATCGCCGCGGCGGCGGCAACCACCTTGTCCGGTGCTGCCCAGGCCCACTTCCAGCTCCTGTACACGCCGGACGTCGTGCTGGAGAAGCCGGGCGACATCCCGCTGGCGCTGGTGTTCGGCCATCCGATGGAGAACACCAACACCATGGACATGGGCGAGCCGGAGGCATTCTTCGTCGTCTTCAAGGGCGAGAAGACGGACCTGAAAGGTAGCCTGGAGACCGTTCAGTGGGCGGGCGCCACCGGCGAGCCCTCGGACGCCTACACCGCGAGCTACAAGGTCCGCCGCAACGGCGACTACATCTTTGCGCTGACCCCGGCGCCGTACATGGAAGGCGCGGAGGACATCTACATCCAGCAAATCACCAAGACCGTCCTCAACAAGGGCGCCATGCCCACCGGCTGGAACGAGCCCATCGGCCTGCCGACGGAAATCGTGCCCATGGACAAGCCCTACCAGACCTTCGTCGGCGGCACCTTCACCGGACAGCTCCTCTCCGACGGAGAGCCGGCGGCCGGCGTCGAGTGCGAGATCGAGTACATCAACTCGGACGTGGACATGGCGGGCAACGCCTTCAGCAAGGAGACCAAGGGACCGGTCCCGCCCACCGCTATCGCCACCATCACCGACGAGAACGGCCTGTTCACCTTCGGCATCCCGCGCCCCGGCACCTGGGGCTTCGCCTGCCTGGGCGCCGGCCCCGACAAGGAGTACGAGGGCAAGGAGCTGTCCCAGGACGCCGTGCTCTGGATCCACGCCGCCGAGCTCTGAGCCCGGGCAGCGCGCACCGACCGCGCCGGCGCGCCTGCGCGCCGGCTGCGGCCCCGTCGAATACCTGCGACGCCGTCGCTGAGACGAGCGTGATCATACCTTTTTTGTGTTTATCATACGCTGGTGCCGCGCCCCGCGGTGATTCCACCAGCAAGGAGATTCCAGCATGCAGATCCATTCTGTCGCGGGCGCCGTTGCCCTCGTATTGGCCGGCGCTGCACCCGCCGTGCAAGCACAGAGCCTGGACCAGCGCGTCGAGGCCCTGGAGCGCGAGAACCAGCGCATGCGCGAGCAGCTCGCCGCACAGGACGAGCGCATCCAAGGCGCCCCGGAGCGCGTCAAGGAGCTGGAAGAGGAGCTCGCCGACAAGCAGCGCACCGGCGGCGGCTGGTTCGAGAACATCGAGATCGCCGGCCTGGTGGAGGTGGAGGCCGGCTACTTCGAGCCCTTCGATGCGCCGTCGGAGTCCGACCTCGTGCTCGCCACCTTCGAGCTCGGCATCCTGTCGCAGATCGGCAACTGGGTGGAAGTGGGCGGCTCGCTGCTCTACGAGGAAGACGACACCGACCTGGAAGTCGACACAGCCTACATCACCGTCTACAACCCGGACGTGGCGCCGGTGTTCTTCACCGGCGGTCAGATCTATGTGCCCTTCGGCGTCTATGACACGAACCTGGTGTCAGATCCCCTGACGCTGGAGATCGGCGAGACCCGCGAGACCGCGGCGCTGCTCGGCTTCGAGTACGCCGGCGTCGGCGGCAGCGTCTACGGCTTCAACGGCGATCACAAGCTGAACGGCGACAACCGCATCGGCAGCTGGGGTGCGAACCTGAGCTACGCCTGGGAGCAGGACGATGTCGCGGTCGCCGCCAGCGCCGGCTGGATCAACAACCTCGGCGACTCCGACAGCCTGCAGGACACGCTGGCCGACAACCGCGATGCAACGCTGACCGAGCTCATCGAGGGCGAGGACCCACGCGCCGACAGCTTCAGCACCGACCCCACGGACCGCACTGCCGGCTGGACCGCCAACCTCGGCGTCGCCGTGGGCCCGGTCAGCTTCGTCGGTGAATACCTGTCCGCCACCGACAGCTTCGACCCCGACAGCCTGAGCTATAAGGGCGCCGGCGCCGAGCCGTCCGCCTGGAATCTGGAGCTTGGCTACGGCTTCACCGTCTTCGGCAAGGAGACCGTCGCCGCTGTCGCCTACCAGGGCACCGACGAGGCCGTCGGCCTGGAGCTGCCCAAGGAAAGCTGGCTCATCGGCTGGTCTATCGGCATCTTCGACAACACCGCCCTGTCCTTCGAGTACCGCAACGACAGCGACTACAGCGAGAGCGAAGGCGGCACCGGCGACGACGGCAACAGCTTCGTCGCGCAGCTCGCCGTGGAGTTCTGATGTTGGGCACGGGCCGCATGCGGTCTGCTGCGGGTGCCGTGCCCGGGGTAGGGCTCCAGGGTAGATGGCCTCCTTGGTCGCTGCGTCGACCTCGTCGACGTAGCGTCGTACCAGGGAACAGAAGGCGCCGAGGAGATTGTCGTTGAGCCGCTGGTAGCGGTCGTGGACGAAGCACCGCAGGTACAGGTGGACCACCTCGCGGTCCATCCGCTTGACGGGTATGCAGCGAAACGGCCAGATCGGCCACGGCGACGTTGTCGAAATAGCGCCGGCGCAGGTCGTCGGCGTCGTCGCGCACCGCCGCCAGCTCGAAGCAACAGAAGCGCTGGCGGGCTCGGAAGTAGCCCAAATGCAGCAGCAGGTGGATCTTGGTACGGATCGAGCGGCACTGCTCGACGGCCCCGCGCTCCGGCCCCGCGCTCCGGCGCCGTGAGCGTGAAGAACAGATCCCGATCGCTCCGGCTAAACCGAGGAAAGCCCCAGAGCGGCTCGTACTCCTCCGGCGCCGGCCCGCGATCGAGTGCTCGCCGAGGTGCTGGGTCTCGAGGTCGACGACGCGCACAGCCTGACCAACCGCATGCACGAGCGCAGGCCGCGGGACATGACCCGTGCCGAGGTGGAGGCCGGGCTCGAGGCGTTTCCGCCGCTGGTGCGCGTGGTCGAGGAGATCAGGGAGGGCTCCCCCGATGCGGTCTCGGTTGGCGCGAAGAAGCCGCCAGAGCGACCCCGACCCGGCACGGCGAAGTCCCCGGCACGGACTGCTGGCGCGCGGGAGCGCTGACTGGAAAAGAGCAGCTCGCAGCTCAGGTATCCTGGTTGCGACAAGTCACTTACCGGCATAACTTGGCGGCGACGTGGTACTCGCTTGTGCCCTCTTCATGCGGAGTTGATCAAATGAGCCAACTGATCCTGGACGTGCCAGACGAGTCTCTGCTGTCGCTGCACCTGTCCGACGAGGCAGCGGCGGCCGAGATCAGGCTGGCCGCAGCCGTGAAGATTTACGAGCTCGGGCGGTTGTCCTCCGGTGCGGCCGCCCGCCTTGCCGGCATTCCGAGGGTGTTGTTCCTGAGCAAGCTCGCCGACTACGGCGTGGACACCTTCAACCTGACCGAAGACGAGCTGGAGCGTCAGACATCCCTTGCCTGAGATCGTCTGCAACACGTCGCCGCTCCAATATCTGTACCAGATCGGGCAGCTCGATCTGCTGCCTCAGCTGACCGGGCAGATCATCGTGCCCACCGCGGTCGCGGTCGAGCTTGCCGAAGGTCGGCGCCGCGGGGTCGATGTGCCCGTGCCGGAGACTTTGCCGTGGGTAGGCATGCGGACCCCGTCGAGCGAACGGGCCATCCGTTTGGTTGCGGATCTCGGTCCCGGAGAGACAGCCGTTCTGCTGCTCGCCTTGGAATGCGCCGATTCCGTCGTGATCCTCGATGACGGGCTGGCGCGGCGGCATGCCGAGGTCCTGGGTATCCCTCTGACTGGAACACTCGGCATCCTGCTGGATGCCAAGCAGCGCGGGTTGGTGTGGGTGCGAGCAAAACTGATGTGGCCGCTTACATTGTCATGCGACTTGCTTGAGATCGCTGCGCCAGTACGCTGACCACTGGCCGTTTGCGCGCACGAGGCGCAGCGCCAGCATGGCCTCGGCGTTGTCGGGCGTCCACCACGCGCCGGGGCGCTTGAGACGCTGCTGAACGACGTAGCGGTGTGCGCTT
>NZ_NRRV01000012.1 GCF_016583825.1 Thiohalocapsa halophila
TGACGCTGTACTGGCCGTTCGACTCCTGGGAGCAGCTCCTCGACTTCATGCACGAGGCCCTGGAGCCCGCGACGCCGCCGCCTACTGGCCGCGCCGCTGCGCCAGGGCGGCAAATTTAGAATTGCTGCCGGCAGCCGCGAGGCGGCGCGGATGCGCTGCTGGCAATCGTCCAGCGCGCCGTCGGCACCGGCGCAGGCGGTGACCTGGTTGAGCAGGATGCGGCCGATGGCGTTGCAGGCGACGCCCGGGATCTCGAACAGCTTGACGCTGGTCTTGCCCGCGGCGAGCGGCGCGGCATCGAGCGTGAAGTGCCGCAGGATGAAGCCGTCGGCGTCGAACAGCACCAGCTCCAGGGTCAGGGCGTCGAGCGCCGTCGTCCCCCGGTTATGGAACACCAGATACGGGCGGCAGGCGTCCGCGGCGGGCTCGAGCTTGTTCAGCTCGATCTCGATGGCGTCGGACGGCTCATCTTTGCCCGCAGTGCTCGCCGCCGCCGGCATTGTCGGCACCAGCGCAACGCTCGCCACTGCCAAGCCGCAGGCGAGCGCGCGGCAGCGGACGGCGCAGTGCCGGAGGTGTGTCAGCGGGCGGGTAGGCTTCAGAGTGTGCATCGGGCACGGCTTGGTTAGGGCAGATTGGGTGAGGGCAGGCTGGGCATCTGGAGCACGCTGTGCAGCAGGCGGGAGAGCAACCCGGGCAGCAACCCGGGGAGCAACAGGAGCAGCACAGGGCGGATGCGGTCGGGGAGTCACCGTCTTGCTGTCGCCTAGGCTGGCAGCGTAAAAGTAACGCTAAACAGAATACGAATTACTCGCATTGGCAATCTAGGTGGAGGGTGGGTGCGGATCACAACCTGCCCTGCGGCTGGGGCGGCGGCCGACGATTCAGACAAGACCCGAGAACAGAGCGGGATTTTATCAATTGCAAGTGAGTCGCATTCGTGCCAGCGTTATTGTTCAGTATACTCGCTCGGCGTAGAGGTGCCCATGACCACACCCCGCAACCAGTTGTTGACGGCCTCCGCTGTTGGAGACAGCGCCTGCATCGAGGCCGTCACCAGTCCTTGGGCGCAGCACCGCCTGGACCTGCTGGGCATCGGCATCGACCAGACGCTGCTGGTCGAGCAGCGAGGCGACTATGGCGATCTCATCGTCGCGGTCGGCACCCGACGTGTTCATCTGCCGGAGCGCTTGGCGCGGCGCATACGCGTCCGGCGCAGTGATGCCGCAGCCACAACGGCCGCGGAGCATGCCGCGGTGGATGCCGACGCTGCGCAAGCGTGCACCGCCCGCCGGTGGGGCTCCCGCTGATTTCGCCATCCCACTGACATCAGGAGTCTGCTGCGTATGTTCATCGCCATGAACCGCTTCCGTATGAACCAAGGCTTCGAAGCCGATTTCGAGCAGATGTGGCGCGACCGCGAGTCGCAGCTCGACCAAGTGCCGGGCTTTCTCAGCTTCCGACTGTTGCGCGGGCCGGAGGACGGGGCATGCCGCCTTTACGCCTCCCATACCCGGTGGGCGTCCCGGGAGCATTTCGACGCCTGGCGCCAGTCCGAGGCCTTCCACAAGGCGCATGCGCAAGCCAAGGCGCCGCAGGGCACTTATGCCGGGGCGCCGGTTTTCGAGGGCTTCGATGTCGTGCTGGAGGAGACCGCCCATGCAGACTGATACCCGGATCAAGGCCGGCGAGACAGCCGCTGCCATCGGTGCGGCCCCGGCCGGTCAGGCCCGCGCCGCCGACGCCGTCAGCGAGGCCGACACCAAGGCCCTGTGGCAGCGTTGGCAGGCGCTGCGGGAGACGCACCAGATGCTGCGGGCGCGCGACGGTGCCGCCCGTCTGGGCGTCACCGAGGCGGAGCTGGTGGCGGCCAATCCCGCGAGCCGGCAGCTCGACCCCGACTGGGGCGGCATCGTTCAGGGGTTACGGGACGTGGGCCCGGTCATGGCGCTGACGCGCAATCACGGCGTGGTGATCGAAAAGACCGGCCCCGTGGAGGCCGTGGACATCTACCCTGAGCACCGCATGGGCCAGGTGGTGGGCGCGGACGTGGATCTGCGGCTCTTCCTGCGGCACTGGGCGTTCGGCTTTGCTGTGCGCGAGGAGACGCGCTCGGGCCTGCGCGAGAGCCTGCAATTCTTCGATGCGCATGGGGTTGCCGTGCACAAGATCTATCGCGTCGAGGGCACCGACGGCGCTGCCTGGTCGGCGCTCGCGGACAAGCAGCGGGCTGCTGAGCCCGCGCCCATGACCATCCTCCCGCCCGAGCCGCCGGTACCGCCCCGGCCGGCTGCGGAGATCGATATCGAGGGTCTGCGCGCGGGCTGGCGCGGCATGTCCAACACGCATGACTTCTTCGGCCTGCTGCGCAAGTACAGGGTAGAGCGGCGGCAGGCGCTGCGGCTGGCGGGCGCGGAGCTCGCCCAGCGTACCGATACCGACAGCTGCCGCGCCGTACTGGCGCTGGCGCGAGACAGCGGTCTGGAGATCATGGTCTTCGTCGGCAACCCCGGATGCCTGCAGATCCACACCGGACCGGTGGAGCGCCTGGAGACGGTCGGGCAGTGGCTCAACGTCCTGGATCCCGGCTTCAACCTGCACCTATGGCAGCCGGCGGTGACCGATGCCTGGCTGGTACGCAAGCCGACGCAGCAGGGTGTCATCACCAGCCTGGAGTGCTACGACGAGGCCGGCGAGCTGTTGGTCCAATGCTTCGGCAAGCGCAAAGGCCAAGCGAGCGAATCACCCCAGTGGCGGGAGCTGCTGAGTGTTGCAACCGGGGCCGAGGCTTTCATCAGGGGGCAGGCATGAGCCGGGCACGCCTCGCCGCCGCATCGGCCGCCGGCCTCGCGCTGCTGGCGGCGACCCTCACCGCGGAGGATACCCCGGCCGCGCCGCCGCAGCGGATCATCTCCGTGGACGGGGCCCTGACCGAGATCGTCTACGCCCTCGGCGCCGCCGACCGACTGGTGGGCGTGGATACCACCAGCCTGTATCCGGCCGCCGCCGAGGCGCTGCCCAAGGTGGGCTACAAGCGCGCCCTGTCGGCCGAAGGCTTGCTCAGTCTGTCGCCGGAGGTGGTGTTGGCCACCGATGACGCCGGCCCACCCGAGGTCCTGGAGCAGGTGACGCGCGCCGGCGTGCCCATCCGCAGCATCCCGGACACCCCCACGGTGGCGGGCCTGCACCGGAAGATCGACGCCGTCGCCGAGCTGCGGGACGCCGAGGCCGCGGCCGAGCGGCTGCGCGCCCGCATCGACCGCCGCCTGGGGGCCGTGGAGGCGGCCACCGCCGAGGCGGCGCGCAGGCCGCGGGTGCTGTTTCTGCTCCATGTCGGCGGCGGCAACGACCTCGCCGCCGGTCGCAGCACCGCCGCCGACACCGTGATCCGGCTCGCCGGCGGCGAGAACGTCCTGCACGACGCCTTCGAGGGGTACAAGCCGCTAAGCGCCGAGGCGGCCCTGGCCGCGGCGCCCGAAGTGATTCTGGTCACCGAGCGCAACCTGGAGGGCCTGGGCGGCAAGGACGGGCTGTTGACCCGTGCCGCGCTGGCCGCGACGCCGGCCGGCGACGCCGGTCGGGTGGTGAGCATGGACGGCCCGCTGCTGCTCGCCTTCGGGCCGCGCCTGGGGGAGGCGGCGGCAACGCTGGCGCGCCACCTGGGCACACTCGAAGACGACGAGGTCCCGACAGACACTCAGGCCGCCGGACTCGCCCCCGCAGCGCCCTGATCCCGCTCGGGAAGGGCGCAAGCACAACCAGGACGTGGCGGCGCTTGAGGGGCTCAGCGAAGGGCATCCACCGCGGCCGAGAAGCAAGTTGTTTGCCAGGGTGATCCATCCTTGCCCGGCACGGCCGTTCATCAATCCCATCCCCTCCAATGCGTTGCGACGGCAAAGATCCAGCTTATGCACAGCACGGCCATTCCTCTCCCCGCAGGCGGCCATAGCCTGCGCCAGCTCCTGCGCCGGCATCAGCGCCAGCGCCTGAGTCTCCTGCTGCTGGTGTCGCTGGTCTGCGCCGTCGCACTGCTGTCCATCGCCATCGGCCCTGTCAACATTCCGCTGGGCGACGTGCTGCGGGTGCTGGCCGGCTTCGCCGGGCTGCCCGCCGGTGAGGTCCCGCCGCAGCACGAGGCCGTGATCCTCTCCATCCGGCTGCCACGCACCCTGCTTGGACTCCTGGTCGGCGCCGGGCTGGCCGTGGCCGGGGCGGCCATGCAGGGGCTCTTTCGCAACCCGCTGGCGGACCCGGGCCTGATCGGCGTCTCCGCCGGAGCCGCGCTGGCGGCGGTGTCGGTCATCGTGCTCGGCGGCACCGGGCTCGCCGTGGTCACCGACGCCCTCGGTCCCTTCAGCCTGCCCATCGCCGCCTTCGCCGGTGGGCTGACGACCACCTTGCTGGTGTACCGGCTGGCCAGCAGCGACGGGCGCACCTCGGTGACCACGCTGCTGCTCGCCGGCATCGCCATCAACGCCCTGTGCGGCGCCGGCACGGGCCTGCTCACCTACCTGGCGGACGACCAGCAGCTGCGCACCCTCACCTTTTGGAGCATGGGTAGCCTGGGCGGCGCCAGCTGGCCCGCCGTCGGCACCGCGGCGCTGTTCATCGCCGTCCCGCTGCTGGCGCTGCCGCTGTTGGCGCGCACGTTGAACGCGCTGCTGCTCGGCGAGGCGGAGGCAGGGCATCTCGGCATCGCCGTGCAGCAGATGCAGCGCATCATCCTAGAAACGGTAGTTGAACGGCCCCCAGGGTGCGTCCCGCGGGGCGTCCAGCAAGGCACAACGAGGCGGAATAGCCGACCTATTCCAACGAGTTGTAACGCAGCTGGGCGCCGCGCGGGGCGTGCCATGGGGGTCGTAGCGGCCCGCACCCGGGAGGTGACCTTGAAGTCGGTACGAATTCTCAAATTGCGCAAACACTTGTAGCTGCGACAAAGCGGTCAACTGCCGTTTCTAGGATCATCGTCGCGCTGGCCGCCCTTGCGGTGGGTGCGGCGGTGGCCGTGAGCGGCATCATCGGCTTCGTCGGCCTCGTGGTCCCGCACCTGCTGCGCCTGGCGCTGGGGCCGGACCATGGCTTTCTGCTGCCGGGCTCGGCACTCCTCGGCGGGGCGCTGCTGCTGCTGGCGGACCTGCTGGCGCGCACCCTGGTCACGCCGGCGGAGCTGCCCATCGGCATCTTGACGGCGCTGCTGGGCGGCCCCTTCTTCCTGGCCCTGTTACTGCGTTGGCGGCGCACAGCGCTGTGAGCGCGCGCGCCTGCAACGACTCGGCCCCGGGCGGAGTGGGCTCGTCAGCAGCGACCCTGTCCGCGCTGGGCATCGGCGTGCAGCGCCAGGGTCGGCCGCTGTTGGAAGATGTCGCTTTGACACTGACCGCCGGCGAGCTGCTGGTGCTGCTCGGCGCCAACGGTGCCGGCAAGTCGACCCTGCTCAAGTGCCTGGCCGGGGAGCTGGCGCCTGACCGGGGGCAGGTGCTGCTGAACGGCCGCGCCCTCGAGCGCTGGCGCCCACTGGACGCGGCCCGCCGCCGCGCCGTGCTGCCGCAGGCGAGTCCCCTGAGTTTTCCGTTCACAGCGCTGGAAGTCGTCCTGATGGGCCGCATCCCCCATGGCGGTGCCCAGCGCGGGACGGGCAGCGCCGACCTGACCATCGCCGCCGAGGCCCTCGCCGCCGCCGAGGCCGACCATCTGGTACAGCGCCGTTACACCACCCTCTCCGGCGGCGAGCGCCAGCGTGTGCACCTGGCCCGGGTGCTGGCCCAACTGTGGGAGCCGCTGCCGGATGATGAGCCGCAATGGCTGCTGTTGGACGAGCCGACGGCGAGTCTGGACCTGGCGCATCAGCACAGCGTGCTGGCGCTCGCCCGCCGTTGGGTCCACCGGTCGGGGAGGCGCCGCCTGGGCGTGCTCGTCGTCCTGCACGACCTGAACCTCGCGGCGCAGTACGCCGACCGCATTGCCGTGCTGAAACAGGGCCGGCTGCTCCTGGCGGGCACGCCGCGCGACGTGCTCCAGCCCGACGCGGTCCAGGACGCCTTCGGCCTGCCGGTGCGCGTGCTGCCGCACCCGGAGCTGGACTGTCCGCTGATCGTGCCCCGGGCGGCGTAGACGGCCACAAGCGACGGCCAAGCCGCGCCCGGGGCCGGCAGGGCGCAGTGCGGCGCCTGTGTGGTGTGCCCATTCTGCGCGCATTCTGAGGCAGTTATGAGCCGGTTCTGCGCGAGCTTTGCAAAGGTCATGGAATCGAAGCGTGTGGGTGCTCTTAATAGTATTGCGAAGCATTCGCATTAATATTAAGCTATATCCAGCTGACGCAAGCTCTCCACCCGCGGATCGCCATCGAGCCATGTCCCACAGCACGAGCGCCGCCTCCGGCGGCACGCTGAGCCCGCGCCTCGCCGGCAGTGCCGGCAGCGGCGGCGGGCATCGCCGACAGTCGGCCACGGGCGGGCATCACCCGCATGGGCCGGCGTCCGCCGAGCGCCCGCTCTCGGCCTTTTTTGCCGAGCCGGGGGCCGACCCGCTGGCGGTGGCCTTTCGCGGCCGCCAGGCGGTCCACCCCTTCGTGGGGCTGGAGCCGGTGCCCGAAGACGCGGTCGCCGGCATCTGGCAACGGCTCTGCGAGACACCCCGCGGCGGCCCGTCGGTCGCCTACGTGCACATCCCGTTCTGCTTCAATCATTGCCTCTATTGCGGCTTCTATCAGAACGCCTGGCACCCGGCGGACGGCCCGGGCTATGTCGAGCGGGTCATCGAGCAGCTGCGCCGCGGCCGTGACCTGCCGATGCAGGCACAGGGGCCGATCCGTGCCCTGTACTTCGGCGGCGGCACGCCGACGCTGTTGGCCGCCGGCGACCTCGCGCGCGTCATCGAGGCGGCGCGCGTGCACCTGCCCCTGGCGCCGGACTGCGAGATCACCGTCGAAGGGCGCATCCACGGATTCGGCCAAGACAAGGCCCGCGCCGCCTTCGATGCCGGCGCCAACCGCCTGTCTCTGGGCGTACAGAGCTTCGACGAGACAGTGCGCCGGCGCATGGGGCGGCGCAGCAATCGGCGGGAGGTGGTCGCCGCGCTCGACGGGCTGCTGCGCGCTGACCGTGGCGCCGTCGTCATCGATCTGATCTTCGGCCTGCCCGGACAGAGCGCGTCGGTCTGGGAGGCCGATCTGCACCAGGCCATCGCGCTGGGCCTGGACGGCATCGACCTGTATGCGCTGAAGCAGGTGCGCGACACCCCGCTCACCCGCGCGGCGCAAGCGGGGCGGCTGGTGCCCGCGCCCCCGGCGCATCTCGGCGACTTCTACCGCATGGGCAGCGAGCGCCTGCGCGACGCCCGCTGGGAGGCGCTGTCCTGCACCCATTGGCGCAGCACCACCCGCGAGCGCAACCTCTACAACCTGTCGGTGAAGGCCGGTGCCGACTGCCTCGCTTTCGGTGCCGGTGCCGGGGGCTCCATGAACGGCCCGGACGCGGGCTTCAGCTATCGCAACATCGCCGCGGTGGAGACCTACCAGGCGCGCATTGACGCGGGCGAGCCGGTGGTCGCCGGGCTGATGCGTCAGTCCCTGCACCGGCGACTCTTCGATTCGATCAAGGGCGGGCTCGAGCGCGGTCGCCTGAACACCGCGGCGGTGGCCGCGCAATTGCAGGCGGACACCGGCCTGGACTGGCAGGCGCTCGCCGAGCCGCTGCTTGTGCAATGGCAGCAGGCGGGTCTGCTGACGCGCGACGGCGACTGGGTGGAGCTGACCTTGGCCGGGTGCTTCTGGCAGGTGCAGCTCACGCTGAATCTGCTGCAGTGGCTGAGCCAGGCCCTGACACACCGGCAAGCCTGAGATGCGCCGACGCGCCGAGCATGCCTGCCCCCGCCACTTCGGCGCGCGACGACGGTGCTTCGGCGCACTGACCAGGGCCGCGGATGCCGTGCGCAGATCAGCGGCACCATGGGCGTTCTTCCGCGGCGCAGGCCGCGCCCTAAGGTTCGGTCATCGGGCCATTTGCTGTCGCGCAGGCAATGGACTGTGTGTCGCGCGGCCTGCGCATGGACGTGCTGCTCAGACCCCCTGTTTTTCCAGGCACGGCCAGCCAAGGCGCCCTCCGGCAAGACCCGGATCCGGCGTGTCAGCGAGCAGTGTGGACAACGACACTCCACAGGAGACTCCACATGCTCAGCCGGCAGCCAACACCCCCATGCTCCACTGCACCCGGGTCGGCGCAGTGGTCCCACATCCCGGATGGCCACAATCGCCGGATCGCTGCGGACCGCGGCGCGCTGACGCATGCCGCGGCGCGCATCCCACGGCGTCTGCTGTCCGCCGCCATGTTGCTCTGCCTGGGGCAAAGCGCCGTGGCCCAGAGCGCCACAGCCGCACCGGATGCCGTCAAGCTCGACGCCATCACGGTCACCGCCACCAAGACCGAGCAGGACATCGACGTGGTGCCGGAGTCTGTCAGCGTGGTGACCCGCGAGCAGCTGCGACAGCGCCAGCCGCAGGCGGTGGGCGAGGTGCTGCGCGACCTGCCGAACGTGGATGTGGGCGGCGGCCCGCGCGCTGTCGGTCAGACCGTCAGCATCCGCGGGATCGGCGATGACCGCATCCTGTTCCTGCTCGATGGGGCGAGACAGAACTTCAGTCGGGGTCACAATGCGCGGCTGTTCGTGGAGCCGGACCTGCTGCGCCGGGTGGAGGTGATCCGCGGCCCGGCCTCGGCGCTGTGGGGCAGCGGCGCCATCGGCGGCGTGATTGCGCTGGAGACCGTGGATGCCGCCGATCTGCTGGCACCCGGGCAGGACTTCGGCGGCCGGGTCAAGACCGGCTACCAGGACGTGAACGGCCAATGGATGGGCGCCGCCGCGGCCTATGGGCGCATCGACGAGCGCTTCGACTGGCTGGTGGACCTGACCTACCGCGAGGCCGGCGACATCCGCCAGGGCGACGGCGAGGATCTGGCCAACTCCGGCTTCGAGCGCCTGTCCGGCCTGGCCAAGGGCACCTGGAACATCGACGCCGCCAACCGCCTGAGCTTCAGCTACCTCGGCTTCAACGAGGACGGCGAGGTGCCGTCGAACCCGCAGACGCCGGCCGCCGCCGACGGCGCCAACCTGGTGGACCGCACCACCCGCCAGGACAATTTCCTGCTGCGCTACGACTACGAGGACCCGGACAATAACCTCCTGGCGCCGTCCCTGGTGCTGTACCGCAACCGCACGGACATCACCGAGCAGCGCAAGCGCGACGACCGCCGCGACGCCACCGAGCTCACCACAACCGGCTTCGACCTGCGCAACACCAGCCGCTTCGCATTCGGCGACGACCTGTTTCAGATCCTGACCTATGGCGTCGAATACTACGAAGACGAAACCGAGTCCACACGCGACGGCGCCCCGCGCGAGAGCTTCCCGGACGGCAAGACGGAGGTCACCGGCGTCTATATCCAAAACGAGATCCTGCTCGGCGAGCGGCTGACCCTGATCCCCGGTCTGCGCTGGGACAGCTTCACCAGCTCCGCCGCTGCACCCGGCCTGGAGGACAACGACGACAGCGCCTGGTCTCCCAAGATCGGCGCCAACCTCAAGGTCACCGACTGGCTGTCCTTCCAGGCGAGCTACAACGAGGCCTTTCGCGCGCCGAGCGTCAGCGAGCTCTTTGTCTCCGGCGTGCACTTCACCTGCGGGCCCGGCTGTCAGAACCTGTTTGTGCCGAACCCGGATCTGAAGCCCGAGCATGCGCGCAATAAAGAGCTCGGCCTGCGGCTGTTCCGGCAGGATCTGCTGACGCCGGGGGATGTCGGGCGGCTGCGCGCCAGCGTCTTCCGCAACGACGTGACGGACTTCATCGAGCGGCGCGTTCAGGTCGCCTTCCGGCCCGTGCCGGGCAACCCCGGTCCCGGCGGCGTCAGCACCTCGGACAACGTCAGCGACGCCCGCCTCGACGGCTTCGAGATCGGTGCCGTCTACGAGGCCCCGCGCTGGTTCGCGGGCCTGGCCTATGCACAGACCCGCGGCGACGACGAGAACACCGACGAGCCGCTCGCGAGCGTCTCCCCGGACGAGTGGATCACCCGGCTCGGGCTGCGCTTCCCGGCCTGGGGTGTCGAGCTCGGCTGGCGCGGGCGCTTCGTCAGTGCCCAGGACCGGGTGCCGGCCGGCATCGAGCCCTCGGAGCGCTTCGACGTGCAGGATATCTGGCTGACCTGGAGCCCCGCGGGGCAGCTCGCCGGTCTCAGCATCGATCTCGGTGTGGACAACCTGTTCGATGCCGACTACACCCCGTTCCAATCGGCGCTCAAGGCGCCGGGGCGCAACATCAAGGCGAGCCTGCGCTATGCGTTTTAGTCCAGCGTTTCCGAGACCGGCAACTGGATCGAGGCGATCTGCGGTGATCTACTCCCGAACAACCCGGCAGTGCCACTGCGGCGGCAGGCGCCGGCCCGGCCCGTAGCCGCCGGCAGAACCCGAGCCGCCTGAAGCCCCGAGCCGACACCATGACCCAACCGCGACTCTTCTGCTTCGGCCTGGGCTACACCGGGCTGCGTCTGGCCCGCGCGGCCCAAGCCAAGGGCTGGCGCGTGGCCGGGACCTGCCGCGATGCCTCCAAGGCGATCGCGCTGCGCCGCGAAGGCATTGCCACCTTTCTGTTCGACGGCCGCAGCCCCCTGAGCGACGCGGCCGAGGCGCTGGCCGGTACCACGCACCTGCTGTGCGCCGTGCCACCGGACGCCGAGTCAGACCCCGTGCTGCGGCTGCACAGCAAGAACATCGCGGCCTTGAGCGCAACACTCACCTGGCTCGGGCTGTTGTCCAGCACCGGCATTTATGGCGACTGCGGCGGCGCCTGGATCGATGAAGCCCGGCCGCCGCGCCCGGCTACCGACGACAACCGCCGGCGCCTCGCCGCCGAGCGCGACTGGCTGGCGCTCGGTGGACAGCTCGCGCGGCCCGTGAGCGTGCTGCGACTGCCCGGGATTTACGGGCCGCAGGGCCGCAGCCCCATCGATGCGCTCTTGGCCGGGCGGGCGCGGCGCATCGTCAAGCCCGGACAAATCTTCAACCGCATTCACGTGGACGATCTCGTCGCGGTGCTGGCGGCGGCCATGGAGCGGGATTGCAGTGGCGACCGCAACGGCCCGCATCTGTACAACGTCTGCGACGACGAGCCCGCCCCGGCGGATGAGGTGTTGGTCTATGCCGCCCATCTCCTCGGCATGCAGCCGCCGCCGGCGGAGCCCTTCGACACCGCCGCACTCAGCGACTTCGCAAGGCATTTCTACGCGGAGAGCCGCCGCATCCGCAATGATCGCATCAAGCAGGAGCTCGGGGTCATGCTGCGCTACCCGAGCTATCGGGAGGGGCTGCACGCCATCGCCGGCGCAGCGGCGGGAACAGCCCCCCGCGATAGAGGTCTGCGCGCCGGCGGCTGAGACCCGCAAGAAGGCTGGGGCGAAGGCGGCGATGCCGAAACGCTCGACCTGGCTCACTGCAAGAGCGCATTGATCAGCGCGGCCCAGACCGGGTGCTCGCCGCCGGCTGGCGTTGGCAGCGAGCCGAGCACGGCGATGGCGCGGCCGTCGTCGTCGTACAAGCGCAGCTCCCGCAGCGCCGCCGGTTCATGGCCGCGCTGGACCACCTAGGCGCAATCCAGCAGCGTCGTGTCCAGGCGGAGGATCAGGTTGTCACCGCGGAGGTCGAGCCAACTCGGGCCAAGTGGTGGCCGCGGGCGTATCACGCGGCGCTGCGACAGAGGGCATTAAGCTCCTCGGCCGTGTCGCGCAGGGATGGGCGCAAGGCCAGGCCCTCGCTGCAGCGCGCCACCTGCTGCGCGAGCCTTGGCGAGCGGTGGTGCAGGTCACGGCGGACCAGTGCTCGGATGCGCTGCTTCAAGGCGTGCGGCAGCTGAAAGAACGCGAATGATTCTCGTTTAGATTACGGAGCTCACCGTGGTCTGTCAAGCCCCGCTTTGGCCCCGAGGCGAACACCTGCCCGAAGCGCCGGCTGCGGCTGCACGCACCGAGAGTCAGCCTTGACCTGGCGCACGAGTCCATCGCTTTCGGCACAGGCGCGGCAGCCTGTCGGGGCGAATCTGCGTATCCTGGTGCGACTTGACGGCCCGAATCTCGCCGGCGACTGCGACGACTTTGGCCGTGCTGAAAGCGAGCCGGCTACTGGCATTGGGCATACCGTCGGATGTGCCCAGGCCTGGCCCGCCACCACCGCACGGGCAGCCGCCGAAACGCCTGCAGACACCAAGCCAGAGGAGCGCGCCCATGCCCCCGATCGGTATCTTTTTCGCGTCGGAGACCGGCAGCACTGCGGAGCTGGCACGCGAGCTTCAAGCCCACTATTTGCCGGAAGGGGCGGCGGAGGTGCACAACCTCGACGATGTCGACGCGGCCCGGATGAACGGCTACGACGCCCTGGTCTTCGCCACGTCCACTACGAACTGCGGCGGGCTCCCCGCGCCGCTGGAGGCCTTCGTACCGGAGCTCGACACCGTGGATTTCAACGGCAAAGTGGTGGCCCTGGTGGGCCTCGGCGACCAAGCCGGTTATCCGGATGCCTTCGCGGATGCGCTGGGGTTGTTGTACGAAGACCTTCGCGCGCGCGGCGCCCAAATCGTGGGCTTTTGGCCGACATCGGGCTATGCCTATGACTACTCCCGCGCCGATCTCGGCGACGGCGCCTTCTGCGGTCTGGTGCTGGACCAAGCCACCCAGGCCGAGCAGACGCCTCGGCGGCTCGCGGCCTGGATCGAGTCCGTGCGGGCCGACTTGCTTGCCGGCGGCTCTGCCGGTGCCCCGAAGACCCCCGGGCACATGGTTTGACCGCGTGAAGCATCGTCGTATCCGCGCCCGGGCATTGCGGAGTCCGCTGCCAAGCCGGTGGCGGCGCCGGTCGCGCGTGTGGCCTTGTCGCAGGCAGACAGGCAGACGGCAGGCAGGCGCACGATTGGCGCCTTTGCCAGCGGCTTCTCGAGCGGCGGATGTGATGGCTTCTGACGCCGTCAGCCCCTCATCGGCCCGGGCACGCCGTCCTCGACGATGAAGCTCGCGACGGTCTCGCAGGCCGCGTCGCGCTCGCGCACGCTGGCGACGCCGCGCAGGTCTACGGTCAGCCGCTGCGGGGTCACCGTAAGCCGCAGGTAGCCGCGGTGCTCGCCGGTGGCGTAGTGGATGTGCGAGTTCTCGCGCAGCGTGGCCTGGATGCGGTCTTCCGGCGGCGGCTGGGAGGTGATGGAGGTGCCGACGAATTCGCTGGCGACGGCCGGCGCGGTCTCGTCCGCGAAGTCCTGCTTGAGGTCCGTGACCCAGAAGGAGTGCACGTCGCCGCCGAGCACCACGGGGTTGGCGCAGACGCCTTGGGCGAATAGGTCCATTAGGCGCTGCCGGGCGGCCGGATAGCCGTCCCAGCCATCGGAGAAGTATCGCTCGCCGCCGCCCTCGCGACCGTCGGCATGGGCCATCAGGGTCTGCTGGCCGAGTAGGTTCCAGTGGGCGTCCGAGCCGTCCAAGCCGGCCGCGAGCCAACGCTCCTGACGGGCGCCGAGGAGCGTGGCCTCGGGGTTGAGCCGCTCGGCACAGTCGCCGGTGATGAGGTTGGAGCCGGCGCGGCCCGGCTTCGGGCAGGGCTGGGGGCTGCGGTATTGGCGATCATCCAGCATGTGGATGCGGGCGAGCCGGCCATAATCCAGACGCGTGTGGATGCGCATGTCCGGGCCGAAGGGGACCATGCCCCGCGGCAGCGGCATGTGCTCGTAGTAGGCCCGGTAGGCGGCGGCGCGGCGGGCGAGGAACCAGGCCGGCGTGTCGTCGTCCTGGGAGATGCTGTCCGCATAGTCGTTGTCCACCTCGTGGTCGTCCCAGACCACAAGCCAGGGGCAGCTGGCGTGCGCCGCCTGCAAATCCGGGTCCGATTTATACAGCGCGTAGTGGCGGCGATAGTCGCCGAGCGTCACCGGCTCCGTCGCACCCTGGGAGCGCACCGGATTCCTGCCCCAGGCCGACTCGTAGATGTAATCGCCCAGGTGCAGGAAGAGATCCAGGGCGTCCGCCGCCACGTGCCGGTAGGCGCTGTAGAAGCCCTGGGCGTAGTGCTGGCAGGAGCCCACGCCGATGCGCAGCCGATCCGCCGGCGCACCCTTGGCCGGTGCGGTGCGCGTGCGCCCCACCGGGCTGGTGGCGCCGCCGGCGTGGAAGCGGTACCAGTACTCCTGATCAGGCTCGAGCCCATAGGGCTCGACGTGCACCGAATGCGCCCACTGCGGCGTCGCATAGGCGGTGCCGGCGGCGGCGATGCGCCGAAAGCCTTGATCTTGCGCCAGCTCCCAGCGCACCGGCACGCGCGCGGACGGCATGCCCCCGGCGGGGGCCAGGGGCTCCGGCGCGAGCCGGGTCCAGAGCACCATGCCGTTGGGCTGCGGATAGCCCGAGGCCACGCCGAGGCTGAAGGGGTCCCGCGGGAAGCTGGGCGCGGCGGTTAGGGGTGCAGGGGCGAGGCTCAGGGAGGCGCCCGCAAGGGGGACGCCGGCAAAGGGGAGGCTTGCGCATGCTCGCAGCAGGTCGCGTCGGCTCCAGGCTTGGCGATGGCGCATCTTGGGTCTCCGAAGCGCGGCGGTCAGATTGCTCCAAGATACCGAACCGGTATGTCCGCTTCATGTCGGCGACACCCTGGTGGGCCCTGCCGCAAGCGCCGCAGCTGTGTCGGGCGAGCTCAGGCTGGCCCCGGGGCCACTGACACTGCCGGAGGCGACCGCCGGGTTGGTGTCCAGGGTTGGTCACGTCCTGCGCAGGCGGGAGAGTCGGGGCGTCACCGCGGGGGCGGCTCGGATGATGTTGCCTGGAATTAAGGTTACCGTCCCCATGATTGGATTAGCTAGGCCGCGCTCTCCTGCGTCTGGTCGTCGACGATGACGCGGGCGGCCTGGTCCTGGCCGAGGTACAGCCGCAGCCCGTCCTCGCTGGTGATGACGATGCGCGTGCCGGCGTCATCGCGGCTGCCCTGGACGGCATTGGCCGCCGCGATGTGCTCCAGCACCAGGGTGCTGCCGGTGTGGATGCCGAGGGCTTCCACCTGCTCGCGGGCGGCGTCGCCGCCGAGGATGGCGGTGACCACGAAGGGATGCTCGCGGCGGGCGTTGGCGAACTGAATTTTCCGGCCGTCGAGCTCGCCCCAGAGCTTGGCCGCCACGCTTTCGGTGAAGTACAGGCGCTGGCGCTCGCCGAGGCGGGCGGTGTAGCGCATGGGCGGGATCTTGCGCAGGAGCTGGATGCGATCATCCTCGCGCACGCCCAGGGTCGCCAGTGCCTGCTCCAGGCCGGTGCCGCTGGTGAGCCCTTCGATGTGCCCCGCCTCGCCCGGCAGCATTTCGATGATCGGGGTCTTGTGGCCGTCGTCGTGGTGTACCACCACCTTCGCGGCCATGCCCGCCGACAGCGTCGCCTCGCCCATGGGGCCGAGCACCCGCACCGGCTGCAGCGCGACTTCCTCGTCCTCCCGGCGCAGCACACAGCCGGGGTAGAGCCCCATGCGACTCAGGCGCTGCTCCAGCGCCGGATGCATCACCGCCGCGAGCCGCAGCGATCGGCCCACCGGTGCCCGATCAAGCGAAATCCGCATCGCGCACCTCCGTGGCGGCCGCGTTGGGCCGGGGCTGATGGTCGTCCGGCTCGCGGGCGGCCGCGGCCGTCGCGGGCTCGAAGTGCAGCACGCTCGCTTGCGCGCTGCCGGCGGCAGCGGAGCGCTCGCCGGCGGCGTCGCCCGGAGCCGATGCCGCCAACGCCGGCGTCGTGGCGGAGGTCGACGAAGGTCCAAGCGCAGGCCGCGGCCGCCGGCCCCCGCCCAGTGCGGCATAGCCGAGGATGCCCACGGTGCTGCCGTTGTGGATGGTGGCCGCCGCCACCGGCGGCAGCAGGCCGCCCACCGCGAGGCCCATGGTGGCGGTGTTGATGCCGAAGGCGGCGACGGCGCTGCGCTTGAGCACCGCCTGGGTGCGCCTGGCGGTGGCGAAGGCGGTCACCAGCCCGTCCAGCTCCGGGCGCATGAGCACCACCTGCGCCGCCTCGCGGGCGAGGTCCGCGCCGTTGGGCATGCTGATGCCGACATCGGCGCTCACCAGCGCCGGGGCGTCGTTGACACCGTCGCCGAGGAAGGCCACACAGCCGCCGGCGGCCTTGATCTCGTCAATGGCGCCGGCCTTGTCTTCCGGCTTCAGCTCCCAGTGCACCGCGTCGATCATCGGCAGCGCGCGGGCGAGGGCGCGCCCGGCATCGCGGTGGTCGCCGGTGAGCACCACGGTGCGGGCGACGCCGAGGGCCTTGAGTGCCGCCAGCGCGGCGGGCGCCTCCGGGCGGATGCGGTCCCGGAGGGCGATGAGGCCCACGAGCCGGCCGGCGCGGGCGACGAAAAGCACGGACTTGCCGGCGCCGTAGAGGCTGCTGCTGACGGCGTCCGCGGCGGTGCAGTCGACGCCTTCGTCGTCTTCCAGGAAATGGCGGCTGCCCACCAGCACGCGGGCGTCGTCCACATAGGCCGACACGCCGTGGGCGACGATGAAGTCCACCTGGCTGATGGGGGGCAGCGCCAGCGCGCGGGCGGCGGCCTCGGCCACCACGGCCCGCGCCACCGGATGGTCGTAATGTTCCTCGGCGCCGGCGGCGAGGGCCAGCAGGGCGTCTTCGGGGAGGTCGCCGAAGGGGATGAGGTCCGCCACCTGCATGTCGCCGGTGGTCAGTGTGCCGGTCTTGTCGAGCACCAGGGTGTCCACCCGATCCAGGTCCTCCAGCGCCTGCGCGCCCTTGAACAGCACGCCGGCGCGGCTCGCGGCGTAGAGGCTGCTGCGCACCGCCACCGGGTTGGAGAGCTTGATGGCGCAGGAATAGTCCACCGTCAGCACGGAGGCCGCCCGGGCGAGGTCGCGCGTCAGCGCGAACACCCCCAGACCGGTGGCGAAGGTCAGGGGCACCAGCTTGTCCGCGAGCTTGGCGCTGCGGGTCTCGCCCGTGGAGCGGCTGCGCAGGGCGGTTTCCAGAAAGCGGTTGATGCGCGCCATGGAGGTCTCCGCACCCACCTGCTCGGCCTGGATACGGATATGCCCCTCGTGGATGACGGAGCCCGAGAGCACCGGGCTGCCGACGGTCACCGGCACCGGCAGCGACTCGCCGGTGAGGCTGGCCTGGTCCACTGCCGCCTCGCCGTCGCTCACCCGACCGTCCACCGGGATCAGCTCGCCCGGGCCGCAGGCTACGGTGTCGCCGAGCTGCACCTCGGCGATGGGCACCTTGGTCTCGACGCCGTCGCGGTGCACCCAGACGGTGTCGGTCTGCGGGGTGAGCAGGCGCTGCAACAGCGCGTTGGAGCGCTGCTCCGAGGTGGCCTCCACGTACTCGCCCCAATCCAGCAGGGCGCCGATGGCGTTGGCCGTGAAGAAGTCGCCGCGCAACAGCGAGAGCAGCTTGGCCGAGCCGTCCAGCACGTCCACCCGCACCCCGTCCTCGATCAGCGTCGTGGCGCCCTTGGCGATGGTGGGCGCCGCCAGGGTCCAGCTCACCGCCAGGCGCAGCGGCAGCGGCAGCAGCGGTGTCGCCAGGGCGAGCACGGATGTGGCGATGGCGCGGAAGGGGTCCGGCGGCTGCTCGCGGACTGCATCCGGGCGGAAGGCGTCCGCGGGGAGATTGGTCAGTGCCTGCAGCAGGCGCGTGCGCGTCGCGGCCCGCCCGTCGTAGTCGACGACGACGCTGTGCGCGCCCTTGTTGATGCGCAGGGCGTCCACGCCGGAGAGGGCCGCGAGCAGCGCGCGCAGATAGGCGAGGTCCAGGCAGGGATGGGCGAGCACCCGCCCGCGCAGGCGCAGGCGCTTCGGCTGCTCGTTGACAATCCGGAAGACGGGCTTGGCGACGGGGTGGCAGCGGCGTCTGGACACGAAAGACTCTGTGCGGCGGGTGACCCGTCGCTCGCCGCCCGCGGCGGCGGGCTCGATGCAGGCGGGCCGGTTGGTTGGAAGCACGGTTTTGGCGCGCGGCGTGCTCATGGCGCGCGGTGTGCTCATGGCTCGCGGTGTGCGTCACGCGGCCACCAAGACTCTCAAAGTATACGTCCGTGTCGATGCGAACGCTACGCAATCGCATATCAACGCTGTCGTAGCTCATGCGCCGTCTGAGACCGCGAGCCGCTGTGCACGCTGGATGCGCGGAGCACTCCCTTCGCCGGCCTTGTTGACAGGCCTGCGTCGGATGCCTAACCTATATGCGAAGCGTTCGCATTCGCGATCTACTGCGGATCAAGTCCGCCGCGCATCGCTGCCGAGGTCGAGCCGCGAGCCGAAACGTCCAACACAAGTTCGCTTACCGACTCCCCCAGCCGAATCGCCGACGCACTGCGACCTCATCCCCCGGGGCGCAGTGCAGGTCAGCCAACGGGGTCGCGCCGTGCCAACCGAGCCTGCGCCCGCGCGCAGAAGGAGACCCGAGATGTCTGATCTTGACGCCGCTGTCCTGAGCCACACGCCGATGCCCGGTGTTGTTCGATCCCGCGGCGGGGATTATCGCGGCAGGGATGCCGCTCCCACTGCCTCGCGCCTGCCCGGGGAGGCGGCGCGGGAGTCGGTGCCGGCGGCGCCGGAGGCGCTGCCCGTGGACGCGCTCAAGGCGCGCATCGCCGACATGGTGCGGGGCTATGTGGCCCGGCGCTCGCCGCAGCTCGCGCGCCGCATCGCCGATTACAGCGGCGCGCTGGCCCTGCATCCGGCGCTGCGCGATCAGCCCGAGCAGCGCACGGCCTTCTGCCGCTTGAACCGGCATTGGTACCTGCTCGCCGCACAGTGCCCGGCGGCCGCCGGCACCTGAGCCGACCCGAGCCCGTCGGAATCGCCGCGGCGGCGCCCGCTCGGCGCCGCCCGGCCGCAACAGCGACATCGAGCAGGAGACCAAGCCATGTGCGAAACGGCGAGAAACGGGGCACTGCCTCTGCATGGGTCCGACCCGCAAGCGGCGGCAACCCTGCACGTACCGACGTCGCTCCAGCAGGCGCCGGCCGAGCCAGCGTCGAGCCGCAAAGCCGGCGGCGGCCGGCCGCGGCTGTGGGACTTGCCGCACAAGTATCACTGCCCCGTCATCGGCACCTGCCTGCACGTGGACGAGCTGCGCCGGCTGGGAAAGAAGTCCGGCTGCATGCCCACGCACGAGCTGAGCGACTTCGAGGTGCATGTGAGCTTCGTCGCCGCCGCCGAGAGCCGCAATGCCTTGTCCCAGGCCGTGCAGCGCACCCTGGAACGGCGCTACACCGCGGTTGTGAAGCGCTTTGCGCGCGCCCGAGCGCCGGCAGACTTGGAGCATCTGTGGCGCGAGGCCTTAGCCAACGGCGAGGTCCAAGGGGCCTTTTGGGCCGTCATGTCCCATCCGCATGCCCCGCCGGAGCTGCGCACCCGCGCCTATGAGGACGTGCACATGCTCTCGCACCAGATCGGCGCCGGGCTGAATGCCGACCTGAAGGCCCTGGCCGAGACCCGCGAGACCCTGGCCCGGGTGCGCCGGGAGAGTGCGGCGGCAGCGGCCCGCGCCGAGCGCGCGCTGGCCGAGAAGGATGCGCGGCTGGCGCAGGCCGGGCAGCAGCTGGCCGACTTGGCCGGGGTCGAAACGGCGCTGGAAGCGGCCCGTGGGCGGCTTGCGGCCCTGGAATCCGGGGCCGAGCTCAAGGCCTTGCGCGCGCGCGTGGATGCGCAGGACCAGGAGATCGCGATGCTGCGGCAGCGGGCGCGGGAGCACGCGGCGCAGGTGACGGGGCTGGAGCGCCTGCTCGCGGGGTCTGAGCAGCGAGGCTCGGAGACGGCGGCCGAGCTTGCGGAGCGGGAGGCGTCGCTGCGCGCGTTGGTGGAGCGCTGCAACGGTGAGCTGGTGCGTCACGACGGCGGCCTCGAGGACAATCGCTCCCGGCTCGAGTCGCTGCTCGCCAGCGCCGACGCCGTGATTTGCCCCTTGGACTGCGTGAGCCATGATGCGTCCCTGCGCACCAAGCGTTTCTGCAAGCGCTACGGAACACCCTGCGTGATGTTGAAACGCTCGGGCGTCGGCGCCTTCGCGCTGGCGCTGTCTCAGCTCACCGCCGCCGCCCGCGTGCCGGGTCAGTCAGAGGCCTCTGCGCGCCTAATCCAAGCCTGACGCAGGCTACGCCTGAGGCAGTCCGCCCGCTGCGGCTGTGTGCCGTGGCGTCGCCGACGCCCGGGTCGGCGCGCGCCACGCTAGAAGACTCGGCGGCGGTGTCTGCGCCTTGCGGGGCGCGGCGTCTGGGCGGCGGCTTCGCGCAGCAATGCCCAGCGCCGCTGCCGCGGGCTCGGTTGCTGGGGCGCCGTGCGCAACAGTGCCCGGGCGAGCCCCCGCACCCAGCCGCGGGGGCCGCGGCCGGCATCGCGCGGCTCATGGTCGGCCTCTCGGGCGTCGGCGGCTTGCTGTTCCCCTCCCTGCTGGCCTGGGTGGTAGGCCTCGTCATACCGGGGCAGGAGCATTGGTCTCTCCACGCTTGCAGTGACTGTGACGGTGCGATGGCCGTGCTCGAGATACTATTGCGAATAGCAACAATTCGCAATACATTTGGAGCGGGTCTTTTGGCTGCGGCTTGCGCGTCGGCGTTGGGCCGTGGGTGCTGGCGGCGCTGGGAGTCCCCTGCCCAGGCTCGGCGGCCTTGTGCGCGAAGACGGACTGCTGCGTGGCTGCCGGGGGCTTGTCTGGGGGGAGAGCGTCACTCGTGGCGAAGCCCAAGGAGACGAGAGATTGGGGGAGGTCGCCGCGCAGCCGGGGGCAGCCACGCCGGCGCGCCGCGCTGACGCCATCCAGCCCCGGGCGCAGCCTGATGCTGCGCTCGCGGTGGCTGCTTGGCGTGGTAGAGCCGATGCCCTGTCGGCAGATCAGCCCGCGGTCAGACCAGTGCGCCCACCAGGGTCCGCGCGGATTGCTCGACGGCCTTCTGCATGGCGGCGCCGACCAGGGCCTTGCCGAACGTCTCGCCCATCTGGCGTACGTGGGCGTTGTCGCGGCGCACCGGTGCCATGCAGCCGAGCTCTTCGAGCGTGGCGAATAGGGCGGCGCGGGACACGTGCTCCGGGTCGTACTGGATGATCAGGCTGGCCGCGCGCGGCTTGATCTCGACGCTGCGGACGCCGTCCATGGCGAGCAGCCGGTCTTGCGCGGCATCGGCGCGCTCGCCATAGCACTGGAAGGCCCTGGAACGGATACGGATGCGGCCGGGGACGTGATGGATATACTGGCTCATGGACTGCGATCTCTAAGCTTGTTACAAAGCGCATGGCGAATACGAACAATTCGCATTATAGGGCAAACGACGCCGGACGCAAGTAGCGCGTCAGCGCAAGCGCTTCGGCCAGCTCAACCCTCGGCAGCGGGCCGGGGAGACGCCAGCACTGGCTCATCAGTTGGAGAACCCGTCATGACCGATCATCAGTGGCTCCTCTTTGAACTGCCCACACTCCTCGCCAAGATCGAGCCCGGCAGTCCACGCTTTCAGGAGGTTCTGCGCACGCCGTCGCTGAGCTGTTCCATCTACCACCTGCCGGCGGGCTCCACGCAGATGCAGAGCGCCCACGAGGAAGACGAGCTCTATCTGGTGCTGGAGGGGCGGGCGCGGCTGCGGGTCGGTGCGGAAGACCAGCTGGTGCAGAAGGGCTCGATCATGTACGTGCACACCGCCTGTGATCACGCCTTCTTCGACATCGAAGAGGACCTCACCGTGCTCGCCTTCTTCGGTGCGCCACTGCGCCTCGCCCAGCGCGGCAGCGCTATTCAGGCCGACCCTGATCTGCTCTGACACCCGGTCTTTGCCGCCGCTGCTCTCCTGGCAAGTGCGGAGCGCTGCGGGGTAAAACCCTGTGATTCACATCCTTGAATGCAAGCTTAGCCTTCGTAAGCTTGCGCGCAAAACATTAGAATGTTCCGATTCTATATATTGAGTGCGGTACCTGCTCTTGGTGTCGCACCTGCGGAGCGGATGTCCGCAGCCCGTTAACACCTTGCGGCAGCCAAATCTCAAGGAGCGAGTCGTCCGCTGCCGCCGGCTCCGCGCTGCCGCCGAGGCAGGCTCCGAAACGACTCGGAGCACGGCAGCGCCGCCCAGAAACGCCCCCAGTCACCCCGCAGCCCGGATGTCCCTATGAAAGACCCAGCCGTACACACAGACCAAGCCAACGGCCACACGGAGGTCAAAGAGACCACTTGTTACATGTGTGCGTGCCGCTGCGGCATCCGGGTGCACCTGCGCGAAGGCCAGGTCCGCTACATCGAGGGCAATCCCAACCATCCGCTCAACGAAGGCGTGATCTGCGCCAAGGGCAGCTCCGGCATCATGAAGCAGGTGTCGCCGGCGCGGCTCACCAAGCCGCTCAAGCGCAAGGCCGGCGCCAAGCGCGGCGAGTCGGAATTCGAGGAGATCTCGTGGGAAGAGGCCGTGGACATGCTCACCGAGCGCCTGGGCCGGCTGCGGGCCGAAGACCCGAAGAAATTCGCGCTCTTCACCGGCCGCGACCAGATGCAGGCCCTGACCGGCATGTTCGCCAAGCAGTTCGGCACGCCGAACTACGCCGCCCACGGCGGCTTCTGCTCCGTGAACATGGCCACGGGCATGATCTACACCATCGGCGGCTCCTTCTGGGAGTTCGGCGGCCCGGACCTGGAGCGGGCCAAGCTGTTTGTGATGATCGGCACCGCCGAAGATCACCACTCCAATCCGCTCAAGATCCAGATCAGCAAGTTCAAGCGCCGCGGCGGGCGCTTCGTGTCCATCAATCCCATCCGCACCGGCTACTCGGCCATCGCCGACGAATGGGTGCCCATCAAGCCCGGCACCGATGGTGCGCTCTTCCTGGCGCTCATCCACGAGATCCTGAAGCTCGGCCTGTTCGACCGCGAGTTCCTGGTGCAGTACACGAATGCGCCTGAGCTGGTCATCGACGACCCGAGCCGCGACGACCACGGCATGTTCTACCGCGACCCGGACGCGGAGGTCACCGAGGGCTGCACCGACCCGCAGAACAAGCTCTGGTGGGATCGCAACAAGAACGGGCCGGTGCTCACCCACACCGAGGGCGGCGACCCGCGCCTGATGGGCAGCTACGAGCTGCCGGATGGGACCCCGGTGAAGCCGTCCTTCCAGCTGTTGAAGGAGCGCGTCGAGCCCTACACGCCCGAGTGGGCCGAGACCATCACCGGCATCCCGGCGGACACCATCCGCCGCCTCGCCCACGAGATGGGTGTGACGGCCCGCGATCATAAAATCGAGCTGCCGATTCGCTGGACCGACTGTTGGGACAAGGAGCACGAGACCGTCACCGGCAACCCGGTGGCCTTCCACTCCATGCGCGGGCTCGCGGCCCATTCCAACGGCTTCCAGACTATCCGGTCCCTAAGCATCCTGATGACGGTGCTCGGCACCATCGACCGCCCAGGCGGCTTCCGCCACCGTGCCCCCTTCCCCAAGCCCATCCCGCCGTGTCCGAAGCCGCCGAATCATCCGGACGCCGTCCAACCGGATGCGCCGCTGGAAGGCCTGCCGCTCGGCTGGCCGGCGCGGCCCGAGGACCTGTTCGTCGACGACGACGGCAAGCCGGTGCGCATCGACAAGGCCTTCAGCTGGGAGTACCCGCTGGCGGCCCATGGGCTGATGCACAACGTCATCACCAACGCCTGGCGCGGTGATCCCTATCCCATCGACACCCTGCTGCTGTTCATGGCCAACATGGCCTGGAACTCGTCGATGAACACCACCGCGGCGCGGCACATGCTCACCGACACCGACGAGAACGGTGAGTACAAGATCCCGTTTTTGGTGGTGTGCGATACCTATGCGTCCGAGACCGTCGCCTTCGCCGACCTGGTGCTGCCGGACACCACCTATCTGGAGCGCCACGATGTGCTCTCGATGCTGGATCGGCCCATCTCGGAGTTCGACGGCCCGGTGGACGCCGTGCGTCTGCCGGTGCTACCGCCCAAGGGCGAATGCCGGCCCTTCCAGGACGTGCTCATCGAGCTGGCCGGGCGCCTCAAGCTGCCGGCCTTCACCAAGCAGGACGGCACGCCGAAGTACCGCAACTACCCGGACTTCGTCGTCAACTACGAGACCTCGCCCGGCTCCGGGATCGGCTTTCTCGCCGGCTGGCGCGGCAAGTTCGGCGAGAAATACCTCAAGGGCGAGCCCAATCCGCGCCAGTGGGAGCAGTACGCAGCCAACAACTGCTTCTTCCACCACGAGCTACCGCGCAGCTATCAGTACATGCGCAACTGGAACAAGGGTTACCTGCACTGGGCAAGGGCGCATGCGCTGACGCGCTGGGCGGAGCCCATCACGCTGCATATCTACTCCGAGGTGCTGCAACGCTTCCGCGCGGCCGCCCAAGGCAAGTGGCCCGGGCGTCAGCCGCCGGACCACCTGCGCGAGCGCATCGAGACCTTCTTCGACCCGCTGCCCTTCCACTACGAGCCCCTGGAAGGCCAGATGCTGGACAAGACGCGCTTCCCGCTGGCGGCGCTCACCCAGCGGCCGATGGCCATGTATCACAGCTGGGACAGCCAGAACGCGTGGCTGCGGCAGATCCACAGTCACAACTATCTGTTCGTGAACCCCAAGCTCGCCATCGCCCAGGGCATCGAGGACGGCGATTGGATCTGGGTGGAGTCCCATCTCGGGCGGGTGAAGTGCATGTGCCGCTACTCCGAGGCCGTCGAGCCCGGCACCGTCTGGACCTGGAACGCTATCGGTAAGGCGGCCGGTGCCTGGGCGCTGGACCCCAAGGCGGACGAATCCAAGAAGGGCTTCCTGTTGAACCACCTGATCGGCGAGGAGCTGCCGGACGGCGGCGCCGGCAATCACTTCTCGAACTCCGACCCGATCACCGGCCAGGCAGCCTGGTTCGACTTGCGGGTTCGCATCTATAAGGCCGAAGGCCCGCAAGAGGACCAAATCACCGAGCCCCAGTTCGCGCCCATGAAGAGTCTGCCCGGTCAGGAGGTACGCCCGCGCTCGCGCTGGCAGTCTTATGTGGCGGGGGTGTTTGGGCGGAAATAGTACGGAGTACGAAGTCCGGAGTACGGGGTCGCAACCCTCGGAAGGCGGAGCTGATGGCCGGGGTGCGGCGCTTTGAGGAGTGGATTGCGTGGCAAAGGGCGCGTGCTCTGACTGCCGAGATTTATCGGATCACCGCAGTCGGGCCGTTTCAACGTGACTTCGCGTTGCGGGATCAGGTCCGTCGAGCTGCTGTGTCGATCATGTCGAACATCGCGGAGGGCCATGAACGCTACAGCCGGACCGAGTTCAAGCGCTTCCTGTCGATTGCGCGCGGATCGGCCGCAGAGGTCCGAAGTCAGCTGTACGTTGCGTTGGATCTCAGTTATGTCGATGCGGCGACCTTCTCCCGACTCATCCAGGAGTGCGTCGAGATCAGCCGTTTGATCGGTCGAATGTATGCGACCGTGGACCAACAGCAACCCGCGCCTCCAACCTGAGCACCCTTGCAGCTCCCAGGTCGTGCCCGGATGAACAATGTGCTCAGCGGATATGTGAGGCGGCAACCGTACTTCGTACCCCGTACTTCGTACTCCCTACTACCTACGCCGTAATCCGTACTCTTTCCAGTCGATCAGCAGTTTTTGAAGCCGAAAGACCAATGACCCAACTCGCCCTAGTAATCGACCTCAACGTCTGCGTCGGCTGCCATGCCTGCGTGACTTCCTGCAAGCAGTGGAACGCCTCCGGGTGGGCCGGGCCCATGGTGGATGAGAATCCCTATGGCGCGGACCCCACCGGGACCTTCTTCAACCGGGTGCAGACCTTCGAGGTCGGCAGCTATCCGGCGACGGAGACGGTGCACTTCCCGAAGTCCTGCCTGCATTGCGAAGAGCCGCCCTGCGTGCCCGTCTGTCCCACCGGCGCCAGTTACAAGCGCGAGGACAACGGCGTCGTGCTGGTGGACTACGACAAGTGCATCGGCTGCAAGTACTGCTCCTGGGCCTGCCCCTATGGCGTGCGCGAGCTCGACGAGCAGCAGCAGGTGATGAAAAAGTGCACGCTCTGCATCGACCGCATCACCGATCAGTCACTGCCGGAGAAGGAGCGCCAGCCCGCCTGCGTGCTGGCCTGTCCCACTAGTGCGCGGCTCTTCGGCGATGTGCACGACCCGGATTCGGAGGTCTCGGTAGCCATTCGTGAGCGCGGTGGCTATGCGTTGATGCCCGAATGGGGCACCAAGCCGGCCAACCACTACCTACCGCGGCAGAAGACGCGCATGCACATCAGCGAGGACGAGCTGCAGCGCGCCGACAACCCGCTGACCAAGGAAGACCTCACCGTCTACACGGGCGAAGAGACCCTCGACGACGTCACTTGGTAACCGCTCGGGCCGGGCGCCAGACGCCCGGCTCATGGCCGACCGGCGTAAGCTCACGCCAGAAACCACAAAGAAATTAGGACAATGAACGGGCGCAGGTCGCCCGGGCGACGACACTGGAACCAACCCTATGCATCCCGCCTTCTCCGTTATCTTCCTGACCACGCTCATCGGCGCTGGTCAGGGGCTTTTCCTCGCCCTGTTCACGGGGCAGCTGTACGCCAGCATCAAGCTCATCGAGCCGCAGGACGCCAACTTCTACGCCATCGGCAGCGCGCTGGCACTGGGCCTGCTGATCGCCGGTCTCGGTGCGTCCTTCCTCCACTTGGGGCGCCCGGAGCGGGCTTGGCGCGCTGCCTCCATGTGGCGCACGTCCTGGCTATCGCGGGAGGTGATCGTGCTGCCCATGATGATGGGCGTGGTCTTCTTCTATGGCCTCTTCCATTATCTCGGTTGGACCCAGCCGTGGCTCGTCGCCGGCGACGGCGCGCTGCCCATCGATGTCACCATGGTGCTTGGATTCGTCGGTGTCATCGTGACCTTCGCGTTGTTCGTCTGCACCGGCATGATCTATGCCAGCGTGAAGTTCCTAGAGGAGTGGCACTCGCCCTACACCATCGCGAATTTCACCCTGCTGGGTATGGCCTCCGGCTTCATGCTGGCGGCGGCCTATTCGGCCTATTTGGGCAATCACCTAGTGGGCTTCTATGGCACCTGGGCGGTGATCTTCACCGTACTCGGGCTCGGCACGCGCATCGCATCGCTGATCCGCAACGCAACCCTGAAGCACAAGAGCACGTTGCAGACCGCCATCGGCGTGCGCCACCGCAAGATCGTACAGAAGTCCCAGGGCTTCACGGCGAGCTCCTTCAACACGCGGGAGTTCTTCCATCACCAGAGCCCCGAATTCCTGAAGCTGGTGCGCCTGGTCTTCCTGGTCCTGGTGTTCCCGGTGCCGCTGTTGCTGATCGGCGTTTCCTATGTTTTGGAGTCGCCGACGCTGCCTATCGCGGCCTTCGTGATCCAGTACCTGGGCTTGGTGGCCGAGCGTTGGTACTTCTTCGCCGAGGCCAACCATCCGCAGAATCTGTACTACCAGAGCATCTCGTAGCCTTGGCCGATTCCGGTTGCTCACGCGCTGCGCTCCCGGAGCGCGGCTCTGCGCAGCCGGAGTCATCGTGAGTGTCTTGCCGGCGGTTGGTGTGGAGGATGCTGCTGGCGGGAATGCAGGACCTGTCGGGTTGTGGGTGGTGACGCCGACAGCGAGAGGGCCGCGTTGCGGCCCCCCCCCGGTGTGAGTGAGCTTGTGCGTGAGCTGTGGCTCAGGACGGGCCCGGACCTGGATGCTCGGGTCAGTCGAGTCCGCACATGCCTGTGCCGCAGCCGCCGGCGCCGCAGGCGGGTGCCGGGTCGAAGCCGCTACCGAGGTTGTTGCTGCCGATGAGGTTGCCGCCGGTGGCGAGGCGCTGCACCGGCGTGTCGGCGGGGGTGTCGCCGCAGTCGAGGCTGGCGCGCTCGCAGAGCTCGCCCCAGGTGGCCAGCTTCTCGCTCATGCGATGGCTGACTTCGACGACGCGGCCGTTGGCTTCACAGCGGTAATCGTAGGTGGGCATGGAAGGCTCCTATATCGATGCTTTCTAATATGCGCTCATTATATCCACAGGCGCCGTTGCTGCAATCCGGTTGGAGCAAGCACACCGCAGACGTGCGCCCTGCGGTTTCCGCGGGCGCCAGTGCTTGCCGCCCGTGCTCCTCGCCCGTGCTCCTCGCCCGTGCGCCTCACTCCCGGCCCGCCGCCCACAGGTGCCCGCGCAGCCCGATGCCGGGCGTGTAGCCCACGGCGCCGAAGCGGATGTCGCCGTTGCCGTCCAGCACGAAGCTCGCCGGCACGCCGCGCACGCCCCAGGCGCTTGCGATCTCGCCATAGGGGTCGGCGACGGCGTCGAAGCCCAAGTCGCGCTCGCGGAGATAACCGGCGATCTCGCGCTCGCCACCGGATTGCATGGCGACGGTGACGACCTGATAGTCGCGGCTCAGGGCATCGACGCTCCCTTCCTCAAGCTTGCAGGTGGGGCACCAGGTGGCCCAGAAATGCACCAGCACCGGCTCGCCCCGCAGATCGGCGAGGCTGACCTCGGCCCCGCGCACCGTCTGCGCCGACAGCGGCGGCGCGCTGCCGGAGGCGAGCGGTCGCGACTTATACCACTGGACCCCGAAAAAGATGACCAACACCACCAGCAGATTCACCAGCAGTCCACGCCAGCGGCGTCGCTTCGGCTTGTCGGCAGCGGGGCTGGCGGGGGCTTCGGATTCGGACATCGGTTGGATCCTCGCTCACGGACGACAGAAGGGGAGGGCGGGCAGGGGCGCGCGGCACAAGGGCCTGGGCTTCGCGCCGCTGTCGGCCTTGGTCCTGGCGCTGGCGGCGTCGGCGTCCTTTGCCGCGGACACCGACGAAGATGTGTTCGACCTGCAAAATCTCAGCGTCAAGATCGCCGAGGATCTGCCCTACATCGAGATGCCCCACGGCGGCGGGACGGTGACGGTGCTGCGCTACCAGGACCCGAGCCATCGCATCGTGCCGCCCTACGACAAGACCGGCCGACCCTGTCCGCCCTACTGCGTGCAGCCCATGCAGATCGCACCCGGTGTGGAGACCATCGGCGAGCTGGAGATGCTGGACTACATGCAGCGCATCGCCGACGGTGACCCGAGCGTGCTGCTCATCGACTCGCGTACCGCCGAATGGGTCGCGCGCGGCACCATTCCGGGCGCCGTGAACATCCCCTACAAGCGGCTCGATCCCGCGTTTGCGTCGCCCGAGCAGATTACCGAGCTGCTGACGCTGGAGTTTGGTGCGGCGAGCGCCGACGGCATCTGGAGCTTCGACGCCGTGAAGACCCTGGTGTTCTTCTGCAACGGCGCCTGGTGCGGGCAGTCCCCCACCAATATCAAGGCTCTGCTGGGCTTCGGCTATCCGGCGCATCGCATCAAATGGTATCGGGGCGGCATGCAGGCATGGGAGTCCTTGGGGCTGACGACGGTGCGGCCGGCGGATTCGTGACGCCGGGCAACGGACGCCGGTGACCCCAAAGCTCAACCTGGTGCGCTGAGCCCCGAATGAAGCTGCGCCCGGGGAGGATGGGCTTCGCTTCGCGCTACCCATCCTACGGCGCCACCTGCACCCGCGTGCGCATCCAGCGGTTCACCAGCTGGGTGAGTCTGCCGGACTCACGCCAGCGGCGCAGGACCATGTCGATGCCGGAGAGGAGCAGGCGCTCTTCGGCGCGTACCACCCAGGCCGCGCGCTCGTCGGTCAGGGGCTGGTAGATGCCGATGAGCTGCTCTTCGGCGCTGTCCGCGGCGACGGCCCAGACCGTCGGCGCCGCGTGGATGAACAGATCCACCTCACCACCGCGCAGGGCCGCGATGCCGTCGGCTACGTCCGCAAAGGGCACGCGCTCGGCACGCGGCATGCGCGACTGCACGAAGCGCGCGCCGGCGGTGCCCTGCTGGTAGCCGACGCGGGCCGCCGTGGTGATGATGTCCACGGGCCGGGCGAAGCGGGCGACGTCGGCGCCGCGGATCAGGGCCATCTGTCCCGTTTCGAACAGCGGGCTGCTGGCGGCGAGGCCCAAGGCCGTCAGGTCCGCCTCGGGCAGGGTGGAGAGCATCAGGTCGATGCGCCCGCCGCGCAGCGCGTCCACCAGCCGCGCCTCCGGCATTTCCTGTATCTGGAGGTCGCGGTCGAGGTCATCCGCCAGCGCTCGGGCGAGGTCGATGCTGAGACCCCGCAGCACGCCGCGGTGGAAGAAGGCCAGCGGCGGGCCGCTGGCGGCGACCCCCAGCCGCAGCGTCGGGCGCTCCGGCGCGGCGGCACCCGTCTGTGCCGCGGCAAAGGGTGCACCGAGTGCCAGCCCCGCGAGCCCACCCAGCCAGCGGCGGCGCGCCCGGTTGGGCCTGATGGCCTCGGGTCGGCCGACGGCGCGGCTCAATCGCCCGGCAGCAGGGGCGTCGTGGCGCCCTGCTCGCGGTCCGGGATGGTGGTGAACCAATCGAGCTTGTCGCGCAGGTTGACCACATCGCCGACGATGATCAGCGTCGGCGGCTCCGGCGGGTCCTCCTCGACGCGGGCCAGGATGGTCTTGAGGGTGGCGGGATAGACCTTTTGCATGTGCGTGGTGCCCTGCTGCACCAATGCGATGGGCATGTCCGGCGCCACGCCGTGCTCGATGAGCTTGTCCACGATGACCGGCAGGCCCACCAGGCCCATGTAGAAGACGATGGTCTGGTGCGGCTCGGCGAGCTGGCGCCAGTTCAGATTGATGGTGCCGTCCTTGAGGTGACCGGTGACGAAGGTCACCGACTGGGCATAGGCACGGTGGGTCAGGGGGATGCCGGCGTAGCAGGCGCAGCCGTTGGCGGCGGTGATGCCGGGGACCACCTGGAAGGGCACGCCCTCGGCGGCCAGGGTGTCGATCTCCTCGCCGCCGCGGCCGAAGATGAAGGGGTCGCCGCCTTTGAGCCTGAGCACGCGCTTACCCTCCTTGGCGAGCTGCGCGAGCAGCTTGTTGATCTCCTCTTGCCGCATGGTGTGCTGGTTGCGCTGCTTGCCGACGTAGACGTGCTCGGCATCGCGGCGCACCATGTCGATGATGGGCTTCCCCACCAGGCGATCATAGACGACCACATCGGCCTGCTGCATGAGCCGCAGCGCCCGGAAGGTGAGCAGGTCCGGGTCACCGGGGCCTGCGCCCACCAAGTAGACCTCGCCCATATCGGTGGGATTGCCGCCGGCGGCGAGCTCGCGCTCCATGTGGGCATCGGCCTCCTTGAGGTGGCCGGAGAAGACGCGCTCGGCGACGCCGCCTTGCAGCACCCGGTCCCAGAAGCGGCGGCGGTCGCGCTGGCGCTCGAAGCGCTCCTTGACGCGGTCGCGGTAACGGGCACAGAGCTCCGCAAGCCGCCCGTAGCCCGCCGGCACCAGGGACTCCAGCCGCGCCCGGATCATGCGCGCGAGCACCGGTGACGCCGTGCCCGTGGACACCGCCACCACCACCGGCGAGCGGTCGATGACCGACGGCATGATGAAGCTGCAGTCCTCGGGCTGGTCGGCGACGTTCACCGGCACCCGGGCGGCCTTGGCCAGCGCGGCGATGCGGCGGTTGACGGCGCGGTCGTCCGTGGCGGCGATGGCCAAGCGAATGTCCAGCAGGTCCTCATCGTCGAAGCGGCGCTGGTACCAGGTGATGGCCGCGTCCTCCTCCACGCTTGCGGCCAGCTCCGGCACCAGCTCCGGAGAGACGAGGCGCACCCGGGCGCCGGCGCGACGCAGGTTCTGAAGCTTGCGCAGTGCGATGGGGCCGCCCCCCACCACCAGGCAGGGCTCGTTATTGATGTCGAGGAAGATCGGGAGTAGGTCCATGGTCGTCTGGGTGCGGCGCTGCCGCCTGTATTGCTCGGAAAGAGGGGCGGGCGATATCGGGTCTCAGTGCTCGAGCGGCGGGGCTTGGGATGCCGCCGCGGGAGACGCAGCCCCGGGGACGTCGGCGCGGTGACGCCGCCGGTCGGGACGCCGGCGCAGCCGTTCCGCCCCTGGAAACAGCGCCCGGTCAGACCCATCCCCAAGGGTTGGCAGCGGGCGGCCCGCCGGGTGCGCCAGATGCCGATTGCCGAGTCTTTGAAGATTCATTAATATACTGAAATACTTGGGCAAAGGGTAGGTGCTTTCGTGGTCAACGAGATCGATTCAGAAACCCTCCAGGCGCGCCTCGCCGAGGGTGAGGACGTGCTGCTGGTGGATATCCGCACGCCGGCGGAGATCGCTCAGGGTGCGATACCCAAGGCTAAGCATATCCCCATGCACCTGTTGCCGATGCGCGCGAGCGAGCTGCCGCAGGACAAGGATGTCGTCATTTACTGCCGCAGCGGCGCACGCTCTTACCATGCATGCCAGTTTCTGGCCCAGCAAGGCTACGATAACGCGCTCAACCTGCGCGGCGGCATCATCGCTTGGGCGCGTCACGGCTACGCCATCGGCCGCCTGGAGGATAGCTGACCAAGGCTCGGCGCCAGCTCGGGGAGCGCGAGGCGTCCCCGAGAACAGTTGCGCCGGCCATGGTTTTTGCCTAATAATCAGAATCTTTGCGGTTGCTGAAATGCTTATCTTCTGCAACCTTCACCCGACCAGCCTGCGGAGGTAAACCAACATGTCGGAATTCGATCAAGAACTGGATGCCAGCGGCCTCAACTGCCCGCTGCCCATCCTGCGCGCGAAGAAAACCTTGGGCGGCATGGATGCGGGCCAGGTTCTGCACGTGATCGCCACCGATCCCGGGTCCGTCAAGGATTTCGATGCGTTCAGCAAGCAGACCGGCAACGAGCTGATGGAATCCAAAGAGGACGGCGGCAAGTTCCACTTCATGATCAAGAAAGCCTGAGCGGCGCTAGCCACGGGCGACATGCGGCGGGTGTCCCGGCGGCCCGGGCACTGCCGCTCCAGACCGGGCGCTCGGCGTGCTGAGCGCCCGCAAGCCAACGATCACACCGGGCTCCACGCGGGGTCCGCCTGGAGGACACGATGGACGAGAAGAAGCTGGCCATCATCGCCACCAAGGGCTCACTCGACTGGGCCTATCCCCCCTTCATCCTCGCATCCACGGCCGCGGCCCTGGGGTACGAGACGCAGATCTTCTTCACCTTCTACGGTTTGCAGCTGCTGAAGAAGAAGCTGGCCCTGGAGGTGACGCCGCTCGGCAACCCGGGCATGCCCATGCCCATGGGCATGGACAAATGGTTCCCGGTACTCGGTCTCGCCTTGCCCGGCATGCAGGGCATGATGACGGCCATGATGAAGCAGAAGATGAAGTCCAAGGGCGTCGCCAGCGTCGATGAGCTGCGCGAGCTCTGCCAAGAGGCCGACGTCAAGCTCATCGCCTGTCAAATGACCGTGGACCTGTTCGACATGGACCAGGCGGAATTTATCGACGGCATCGAGTATGCCGGTGCGGCGGCCTTTTTCGAGTTTGCCGGCGAAAGCGATATCTGCCTCTACATCTGACTGTGCAAAAAAAGAAGGCCGCTCTGATCTGGAGCGGCCTTAAGGATGCGCGACTCGCTGCCGCGCCTTGGGGGAAAGTGCTGGGGCAAGCCCCGCGCCCGCGCAGGGCGGCTTAGAAGGCGTCGAAGCTGGTGCTCAGCTCGAGGCCGATCAGATGAACCTCGGACGAGTAGTCGCCGTTCAGCGCGGTGGTACCGTTGATGTCGCCCGGCGCGTTCACCGGGTCGTAGGGCCGCGTGCTGCGGAAGTCGCGGTCTTCGAGCATCACGTACATGTATCCAAGCTCCAGCTGGATGCGATCGTTCAGCTTGTGGGCAACACCAAGCCCGAACAGGTGGCGGTCGTTGTCCGGCACCCGAGCACTGAAGAATTCGTCGCCCTGCGGCGTCTCGTCGAAGGAGTAGCCGAGCCGCAGCTGGGTCTGCTCCACCAGGTTGTAGGTCAGACCCAGCCTGAAGGCATTGGAGTCATCCCACTGGTTTTGGTCTTCGATGAGGGTCGTGCCGGTGCGGTCGCCGACCACCTTGATCTCTTGGAACTCGCTCCACCCGTTGCGCGTCCAGTCGAGCTCCACGGCGAGCTGATCCTGGATGATCTCGTAGCGCACGCCGACCTGTAGGCGCCAGGGCAGATCGACGTCCAGCTCCGCGGTTTGGCTCGGCGGCGCCGCGCCCAGCAAGACTAGGTTCGGATCCAGCACCGAAAAGGTCCCGTCGAGGCTCACCGTCGGCGCCGAGTGGAAGTTGATGCCGGCGCTGAAGCGGTCTTTGACGTACATCGCGCTCAGGTTGAAGCCCCAGCCGGTGCCCTCGCCTTCGAGCTCGGTGATGGTCGAGTCCAGCTGCGCGGCCTTTGCCCAGTAGATGTCTGCGCCCGCAGAGAGGGCGAGCTCCGGGGTGACACGGTAGGTGGCGGTCGGCGTGAAGTTGACGATCTCGAGCTTGCTCTGGGTCGGCTGCGGGCTCAGCGGCACGCTGCTGCCAGGAGCAAAGGGCGGGGACGGCAAGGCTGCCCTGCCGGTGAGTGCCGGGAAGGTGTTGGGGGCCCACCGCGTCTCCAGACCGAAGGGCGCGGTCACGCCGAGCCCGGCGGACCAGTCTTCGTTGATGCGAATCGCGGCCTGTATCATCGGCGCGACAAACCAGTCGGCGTTCGTGGCATCCCCGCCACCACCCGGGATGTCCACGTGCGAGTCCGGCGCTAGCAGCAGCAGGCCGGTATTGATGCTGCTTTGGTCATGAAAGGCCATCGCCGCCGGGTTGTAGACGATGGCGCCACGCTCGTCCGGATTGGCCACCAAGGCGTTGGTGGTGCCGATGCCGGCCGTTGAGAGCTCGGGCACCGCAAACCCCCCGGCGACGGCGTTGCTGCTCGCGCAGAGTCCGAGCACTGCGGCGGCGAGGGTGGGAAGCTCGAAGTTGGCTCGTCGCATCTTGATGTCCCCCGTTGGCTGATCGTTATTTCTGCGCGAGTGCGGGTGCGCTGGCGCGGGTCGATCCTCAGCTTGGGTGGTAAAGATACGCCAGTTTGTTGCTTTTTTCTAGTGGTGTTGTGAATTGACACATGCCACGGCGCTGAGCGGCCGGCCGCGGTGGCTTGCTGCACGCAAGCCACACCGCCGCCGGCAGGACGTCCGTTGGAAAACACTTGAAAAGTTTGGGTAAATCCGCGGGGGACCCTGCTGCTGTGCTATAAAGGTGGCTTATAGCCAGCGCCGGGGCTCGCCGGTGGCGGATTCGCATACGGCGGGCAGGTGCGTGCCTCATGGGCCACGGGCGGGCCACCAGCGCTAGCGCGCGAGGGGCGCGTCGCACGGGCTCGCCCGCGGTGGTCCTGCTGCTGTGCTGACCGGCTGCTGTGCCGGGCGGCACCGCAGGCACGCATCGGCGCCGCTGCTCCGTTCCCCCGGGATTGTGCTTCTTCGCTATCGAGGTACCGCGATGGCCGACCGCAGGTTGCAGGTTTTTCACACCGTGGCCAAGCTGTTGAGCTTCACCAAGGCCGCTGAATCCTTGCACATGACGCAGCCCGCGGTGACCTTCCAGGTCCGCCAGCTGGAAGAGCACTTCAACACCCGGCTGTTCGATCGCACCCACAACCGCATCAGCCTGACCGATGCCGGTAATCGCGTGTTCGAGTACGCCGACCGCATCTTCGAGCTCTACGGCGAGATGGAAAACGGCGTGCGCGAGCTCACCGGGGAGATCAGCGGCGCGCTGACCATTGGTGCCAGCACCACCATCGCCGACTACATGCTCCCGACCCTGCTGGGGGACTTCAATACCCGCTACCCGGAGGTCGCCATTCATCTGAAGGTCTCGAACAGCGACGGCATCGTCTCCATGGTCGAGAGCAACGCCATCGACCTCGGCGTGGTGGAATCCCCGGTCGGGAACAAAAACCTGGTGGTGGAGACCTGCAAGCAGGACCAGCTTGTGGCCATCGTGCCCCCCGGGCATCCGCTGGCAAGACAGCAGCAAATTCACTTCAGCGCCTTGTTGGACTACCCCTTTATCTGTCGCGAAGAGGGCTCGGGCACCCGGGACGTCATCAACGGCTATCTCGACGGTCTGCCGGACTGCGCCGCCGGGCTCAAGGTCTCCATGGAGCTCGGCAGCCCCGAGGCCGTCAAGGGCGCGGTCGAGGCGGGTATGGGCGTCTCCGTGGTCTCCAAGGCGACGGTGCAAAAGGAGCTTCAGCTGGGTACCCTGGTGACCCTGGCACTGGATCCGCCGCTGGTGCGGCCGTTCTCCTTCGTCCATCAAAAGCAGAAGTTCAAGCTCCGCGTCATGGAAGAGCTGCTGGAGTTTGCGCGCGCCTACTGCAAGAACCATCAATCCTATGATGCCGTCTGACGCCCGAGTCTCATGCTGCCCCCGGCCCTGATGCAGACGCAGCTGCAGGGGCAGCCGGTCGCCGCCCAAGAGCGCCGGCTGCTGCGCATCTACCGCACCCTGGAGTCGGACTCGCAGGAGACGCTGCTGGCCTTCGCCGAGTTCCTGGCGCAGCGCAATGACGCAGGGCCGTCGGCCGCTGAGCGCGTCGCCGTCGCGGAGCCGGTGCCGGAGCCGCGCCCTGCGCAAGAGACGGTCATCGCCGCCATCAAGCGCCTGCGGCGCAGCTATCCGATGCTGGATAGCGGTACAATGCTGCAAGAGACCTCGCAGCTGATGGCCGCCCATGTACTGCAAGGGCGCGAGGCCGCTGCCGTCGTCGACGAGCTGGAGGCGCTGTTCGCGGCGCGCTACGAAGCCCTCAAGGGGGGTGGCAAGACGACCGAGACGGGCGCTGAGCGCTCGTAAACCGCGTTGTCGAGCGCGGTGCCGATTCTGGCCAGGATGGCCACTGAACGGGTATCTCCCTGGGCGACGGCGTCCACCCGCCGTCGCTAGTCCTGCATTGCAGTCCGCCGGTTGCCAGTGCCCCATCAGCCGTTTTCTGTGTCCCGCCGAGAGCACGCGTCGCGCAAAGCCGCCAACCCCATGCAGGTGCTGAGCGACTGGTTCCGTCGCCACTTTTCGGATCCGCAAGTGATGGTGCTGGCGGTATCGGTCGCCGGCATCGTCGCGGTGGTGCTGCTGCTCGGCGACATGCTGCTGCCGGTGCTCGCGAGCATCGTCATCGCTTACTTGCTGGAAGGCTTCGTGCTGTTACTGGCGCGGCACGGTTGGCCGCGACTGCTGGCGGTGATTGTGGTGTTCCTGCTGTTTTTGCTCTTCGTCGTCTTGGTGCTGGTGGGCGTGGTGCCGCTGGTGTATCGCCAGGTCTCGGATCTGGTGCAGCAGCTCCCGCAGATGCTGGCCCGGGGGCAGCACCTGCTCATGGCCCTGCCGGAGCGTTATCCCGAGCTGGTGAGTGCCGCTCAGATCGATGCCGCCATGGACGCCATGCGCCGACAGGTGGTGGGCTATGGCCAGACCCTGGTATCGGTCTCCGTGTCCTCGCTGGTGGGTGTCATTACCTTGCTGGTGTACCTGTTTCTGACACCGCTGTTGGTGTTCTTTTTGCTCAAGGACAAGCACCTGATTCTCGGCTGGTTCCAGCGCTATCTGCCGCGCCATCGCGCCGTTGCCGGCAGCGTCTGGCGGGATGTGGACCGCCAGCTGTCCAACTATGTGCGCGGCAAGTTCTGGGAAATCCTGATCGTCTGGGCGGTGAGCTTCATCACCTTCTCCGCCTTCGGCCTCAACTACGCGATGCTGCTCGCGCTGCTCGTGGGGCTGTCCGTGATCATCCCGTATATCGGCGCCACGGTGGTGACCGTGCCCGTGCTGCTCATCGCCTGGTTCCAGTGGGGCTGGGGGGCGCAGTTCCTGTGGCTGTCGGTGGCCTATTTCATCATCCAGATGTTGGACGGCAATGTGCTGGTGCCGCTGCTGTTCTCGGAGGTGGTGAACCTGCACCCCGTGGCCATCATCGTTGCGATTCTGGTGTTCGGCGGCATCTGGGGCTTCTGGGGCGTCTTCTTCGCCATCCCGCTCGCCACCGTGGTGCAGGCCATTCTGAGCGCTTGGCCGCGGCCAGCGGAGGCTCAGTCGGGGACGAGCGCCGAGCCGACGCTGGTCAACGGCGGTGATGTGGCTGCCGGTGGCTGAGGCGGCGCCCCCACCGACTATGGCGGCACAGCATCCCGCGGACGAAATGAAGGATTTGTCATGTTGCAGTTGATTCTCGGCCTGGTGCTCTTTCTCGGTATCCATTCCGTGTCCATCGTGCGCCCGGACTGGCGAGCCCAGGCCGTGGCCAGATTCGGCGAGGTCCCTTGGAAGCTCGGTTATGGGGCGGTTGCCGTCATCGGCTTGGTGCTCATCGTGCTGGGCTATGGTGCTGCGCGCGCCGCGGACCCGGTGCTGCTCTACCCGCCGCCGGTGTGGATGCGCCACGTCTCGCTGCTGCTGATGCTGCCGGCCTTCACGCTGGTGCTGGCGGCCTACCTGCCGGGCCGCATCCAGCGCGCCGTGAAGCATCCGATGCTGCTGGGCGTGAAAATCTGGGCGACGGCGCACCTGCTGGCGAATGGCACGCTGGCGGATCTGCTGCTCTTCGGCGGCTTTCTCGTCTGGGCCGTGGCGGATCGGATCTCGCTGAAGCGCCGCGAGGAGCCGTCGGTGCCGCGCGCACCGGTGGGGAAATGGAACGACGCCATCGCCGTGGTCGGCGGGCTCGGCCTCTACGTGGCCTTCATCCTGTTCCTGCACCGCTGGCTCATGGGTGTCTCGCCCATTGCCTGACGCGCGGCCAGGCGCCGGTCGCCGTTGTTGGACGCTGTGCGGACAGGCGGGGTCCGGTCGGCGCTAAGGGGTCGCCCGCAGCCGTGGGCTCAAAGGCGCGCCCGCCATTTGTCCACGAAGTGCATGAGACCGAGCAGCGGGTGGCGCAGCGGCATGCGCGGGCCGGCGTAGCGCATCACTTTGACGATGCGACCGCGTCGGCTTTCGCTGTAGCAATGCACGCTGCAGTCGTTGCACGGCATCTTGGACTCGCCGAAGACGCAGACGTCGAGGCGCTGGTTGGCGTAGCGCAGCAGCTCGGCGCAATCCGGGCAGTCTTGCGCTGCTTGCCCGCCAGCGTGATGGTCGCGGCAATAGATGGCGATCATCGCTGCGATGGTGCGCCGCTCGCGCTCGATGCGTCGCCCATGGTTGGCGGGGCGCAGACCAGCGGCACGTGGGTGTCGGGTTCGCATCTGCATGGCGCCATTATGGGCATTGGCAGGCAGCCTGGTTTGACAATTGTCAATAAAGATTGACATCGGTCTTGGTTGACAGTCGTCCGCCGGCGCTCGGGGCGCCGTCGCTCAGCAACAGGAAACACCGTCGATGCTCAGACTCCCGCTGATGTGGCTCGTCCCCCTGCTGTTCCCCCTGCTGCTGCTCACGGCATGCGCCAGCCAGCCCTATCCGCCGCTGCCTGAGGACATCGCCGCCGAGACCGCGCGCACCCCGAGCGCGCGTGCCCCTGCCGACACCGCCGTTGATCAGGCTGGCGCGCCGGTCGGCAATGTCTCGGCGGCGGCGCGGCGCGAGGCCCGGCTGCCGCCCGTCTCCCAGGAGGTGAATCCGCCGCCGCCGGACCCCGCGAGCCTGCCGGCGGCGGACAGCCGCGCGCTCAAGATTCTGCTCGGCGAGCGCCGCTTCGAATACTACGAGGACAAGCAGCTCACCTGGTCCGGCAAGATCTCCGCCGGTGTCGAGGAGCACCCGACGCCGCGGGGCGAGTACCAGGTCACCGCCAAGGACATCGACAAGCGCTCGGGCAGCTATACCAACTCCTTCGACTGGCCGACGCCCATGCCTTATGCGTTGCAGTTCAAGGGCCCCTATTGGGTGCATGAGGGCTATGTGCCGAACGAGAACGCCTCCCATGGCTGTGTGCGCCTGCGCCATGACGACGCGAAGTTCGTCTACGCCCGCATGAAGGTCGGCGATCCCGTCACCGTGGTGGAGTAAGCGCGCCGGGGGCGTTCATGGAGCGCTGGATCATGCATCTCGACATGGACGCCTTCTATGCCGCCGTGGAGCAGCGCGATGACCCCAGCCTGCGGGGGCTGCCGGTGGTGGTGGGTGCACGCCCGGGCGGGCGCGGCGTGGTGGCCACCTGCTCCTACGAGGCGCGGCGCTTCGGCATCCGCTCGGCCATGCCCATCGCCGAGGCCTATCGCCGTTGCCCGCACGCGGTCTATCTGCGACCCCGCATGGCCCACTATGCGGCCATCGCCCGGTGCATCCGCCGCGAGCTGGACGCCATCTCGCCGCTGGTGGAGCCCGTGTCCATCGACGAGGCCTTCATCGACGTCTCCGGCCTGGAGCGCCTTATCGGTCCGCCGGCGGCCATCGGTGCCCGCGCCAAGCGGCGCATCCGCGAGGCCTGTGGCCTCACGGCCTCGGTGGGCATCGGTCCCAACCGGCTCATCGCCAAGCTCGCCTCGGAGTACCACAAGCCCGACGGTCTCACCGTGGTGGCACCGCCCGAGGTGCAGACCTTCCTGGATCCGCAGCCCGTGGCGGTGCTGCGCGGCGTGGGGCCTCGCACCCTGCCGCGGCTGCAGCGGCTTGGTATCCAGAGTGTCGCGGATCTGCGCCGGCGCTCGCTCACCGAGCTGCAGCGCCACCTGGGGACGCGCCTCGCCGCCGATCTGCATGCCCAGGCGCATGGCATCGCGGCCAGCGCCGTGGCGCCGCAGACGCCGCGCAAGTCCGTCAGCAAGGAGACCACCTTCGCCGCGGACCAAATCGATGCGGCGCTGCTGCATACACGACTGCGCGCGCTCGCCGGCGAGGTGGCGCAGACCGCCCGCGCCGGCGGCGTCGCCGGGGGCGTGGTGACGCTCAAGGTGCGTTACGCGGGCTTCGTCACCCACAGCCGCCAGCGCCGGCTGGCGGCGCCCACGGACAGTGCGCGTGTGCTGCTCGCGGAGGCCTGGCACCTGTTCGAGCACAGCGGTTTGCCGCAGGCGCCGGTGCGGCTCATCGGCGTCGGCTTGGCGGCGCTGTCGCCGCCCGCGTCTTGCTCGCCGCCGCGCCAGCGGGACCTGTTCGAGGCGGCCGATGCACAGGAGCGCGACGGCCGGCTTGCCGACACCCTGGATGCCGTCAACACCCGCTTCGGAGACGGCGCCCTGAGCTTCGGGCTTGCCGGATGCGCAGCCGCGGGCGGGGCCGATGCTGACGCCGGCGGCAGCACGAGCGCGCCGCGCGATGCCGACCCGGGCTGAGTCGCAGCAAGGCGCATGCTGCGGTCGGGATTGCTAGAATCACGCCCGCCATACATCGGCCCCGGAGCCCCTCATGCTGCTGACGAACATCGTTCTCATCCTCGCCTTCGTGCTGATGATCGCCATCGCCATCGCCCTGACCCGAGACGGCTCTGCCAAGGGCGTCAAGTCCAGCACGCGCCCGCAGGTGCGCATCGTCGATGCGGATGCGGACGACGAGCAGGAACGCTGACGCCCGGTCGCCGACCTCAGACTCAGACCCAAACCCAGGCCCAGGCCCGGGCCCGGGCCCAGCTCCCACCCCAGCCTCGCGCCCGGGGTCCCGCCCGGCTCAGGCCCCAGCGCCTAGGCCGGGGCCGCCAGCCCATGCGCGGACATCCGGGGTCAGCGGCGGCCGAGCCGCAACCGCACTGTCCACGGGGGTTCCACTCGCGATAGAATTGGGCGGTTATGGATCTGAACTTTCTGCCCTTCGAACAGCCGGTCGCCGAGCTCGAGGCCAAGATCGAGGAGCTCAGGCACGTCGGCGACGACAACGAGATCAACATCGCCGAGGAGATCGAGCATCTCCAGGTCAAAAGCCGCGCCCTGACCGAGCAAATCTTCTCGGGCCTCACGCCGTGGCAGATCTCGCAACTGTCCCGCCATCCGCTGCGGCCCTACTTTCTCGATTATGCCGGGCGCATTTTCGAGGACTTCCAGGAGCTGCACGGCGACCGTGCATTCGCCGACGACCACGCCGTCGTCGGCGGTCTTGCGCGCCTGGACGGCCGCTCCGTGGTGGTCATCGGCCATCAAAAGGGCCGGGACACCAAAGAAAAAATCCAACGCAACTTCGGCATGCCCCGCCCCGAGGGCTACCGCAAAGCCCTGCGGCTGATGCAGCTGGCCGAGCGCTTCGGCCTGCCCGTGTTCACCTTCATCGACACCCCCGGGGCCTACCCCGGCGTCGGTGCCGAAGAGCGCGGTCAGAGCGAGGCCATCGCCCGCAACCTCCAGGTCATGTCCGCACTGCGGGTGCCTGTCGTCTGCACCGTCACCGGCGAGGGCGGCTCCGGCGGGGCGCTGGCCATCGGCGTCGGCGACCGGCTCATCATGCTCCAGTTCAGCACCTACTCGGTCATCTCCCCGGAGGGCTGTGCGTCCATCCTCTGGAAGAGCGCCGACAAGGCCCAGCTCGCCGCCGAGGCCATGGCCATCACCTCCTCGCGCCTCTATGACCTGGGCTTGGTGGATGCCGTGGTGCCGGAGCCCCTGGGCGGCGCCCACCGCGATGTGGACGCCATGGCCGGCTCGCTGCGGGACACTCTCATCGAGGCCCTGGGCGAGCTGGACGCCATGTCCATGGATCAGCTGCTGGCGGCCCGCTATGATCGCCTGCGCAGCTACGGCCGGCTCAAGGACTGACACCGTCCGCGCGCGGCGCACCGCGGACCCGCCCCTGCCAATGCTACGGCCAGCGCGCCATGCCGGCCGCCGATGAGCTGACGCCGGATCGCCTCGCCGCGGCCCTCGCACCCGCCGCGGGCCGGCGGCTGTGGATCGCCTACAGCGGCGGGCTCGACTCCCATGTGCTCTTGCATGCCGCCGCCGGGCTGCGCCGCGAGCTGCGGCTGGACTTGCGCGCAGTGCATATCCACCATGGCTTACAGCCGGCGGCCGACGACTGGGCTCGGCACTGTGCGCAGGTCTGCGGGGGGCTCGGCGTCGCGCTGGAGATCCGCCGCGTCGCGCCCCAGCCCGGCTCGGGCTCGGGCTCGGGCTCGGGCCCCGAGGCCGCCGCCCGCGAGGCCCGCTACGGCGCCTTCCGCGCCCTGCTGCGGCCGGGCGCGATGCTGGCCACCGCCCAGCATCGCGACGACCAGGCCGAGACCCTGCTGCTGGCCCTGCTGCGCGGCGCCGGCGTCCACGGCCTCGCGGCCATGCCGCCCCAGGCGCCGCTGGGGGCCGGCACACTGCTGCGCCCGCTGCTGGACCTGCCGCGGGCGGCACTCGCGGCCTATGCCCAAGCCGAGGGTCTGCGGTGGGTGGAAGACCCGAGCAATAGGGACCCCATGCTGGACCGCAACCGGCTGCGCCATCTGGTCGTCCCTGAGCTCCGCCAGCGCTGGCCGCTGCTCGACAAGACGCTGTCGCGCTCCGCCGCCCACTGTGCGGAGGCGGCGGGGCTGCTGGATGAGCTGGCCGACGAGCTGCTGGCGGGGCTAGGCGCCGGGACCGCGGGCGCGGAGGGGTTGCCCGTCGCGCTGTCGGTTGCCGGTTTGCGTCGGCTGGCGGGTCCCAAGCAGCGCCTGGTGCTGCGGCGGTGGCTCGGCCGGCGGGGCTTCCCGCTGCCGGATACGCAGCGCCTGCGGCGTATTACCGCGGAGCTGCTGCCCGCCGCGGCGGACCGCCAGCCCCTGGTCGCCTGGCCCGGCTGTGAAGTGCGCCGCCACCGGGATGCACTGCACGCGCTCGCACCGCTGCCGCCGCCGCCCGCCGGGCCGCTGCTGCCAGCCCCCGGGGCCTGCGCGCTGGCGCTGCCGGGGCCGCTGGGCGCGCTGAGCTGGGGTCTGGACCCCGCCTTGGGCCGCACCCGGGAGCCGACCGTTGCCAACGCTCGGATCAGTGTCCAGTTCGCGGCAGCCGGACTGCGCTGCGCGCGGCTGGCGCGCCCCTCGGCAGACCTCAAGGCCGTTTTCCAGGAGGCCGGCATCCCGGCCTGGCTCAGGCCCTATGTGCCGCTGTTGGTGCTGGACGACCGCCTGGCCGGGGTCGGCGGCGTGCGGCTCTGCGGCGGCGGACTCGCGTGGCTGCGGTGGCAAGGGCATCCCTGGGCGGCGCAGGGGTGGCTCGTGACGCATTTGGAGAACACACACATCGACAGCCGGTGATCCCTGTGGCAGGGTTTCGCCCGATATTGGAATAGGCAGTCGGGAGCGGTCGACGATGGCACGGGAACCCTTTGCGTCCATGTCCCCCTGGTACGGGGGTTATGCCTTTCAGGGCGTGGTGGTGCTCGGCACCGCGCCCATTTTGCTGCCGCTCATCGTCGGCGGCGCTGCCGGGCCGGCGGAGGCGGGACTCGTCGTCGCCGCGCTCTACATCGGCCAGCTGGCGGCGCCCATGTTCGGCGCGCTTGCGGACGGCAGCGGGCGGCATCGGCTGATCTACGCCGCCGGGTATCTGCTGCTGGCGGTCGGTCTCGGCCTCTTCCCACTGGCGCAGACGGTGCTGGAGTGGTTCGTGCTGGCCCTGATGCAGGGGCTCGGCGTCGCCGCCACCAACACGGTGGCGTCCATGTTCATCGTGGAGTTCCGGCCCAAGGCGGAATGGGACCGGCGCATCGGCTGGATGCAGACCTGCTACGGCATCGGCCAGGCGGCGGGTCTGGGGCTCGCGGCGCTGCTCCAGCAGGCGCCGACCCTGGGCATGCTGGCGTCGGCGGCGCTGATGCTGCCGGGGCTGCTGTTCGGCCTGCTGGGCACGCCTCGGGGGCGCCGGGCCGCGCAGCAGCAGGGGCCCGCGAAGCCCGCTGCGCAGTCCCCTGCGCAGCACCAGGCCGAAGGTGCTGCCTCGCGCCACCACGCGCCGCCGCGGCAGATCCTGCCGCACGGTCACATTGGCCCGGCCAGCGGCGCGCTGCTCGGGCGCTTCCTGGCGGACTTGCGCAGCCCCTATGCGCTGTTCATGCTGTGCTGGCTGCTGGTGATGCTCGGCACCTGGCTCATCTACAATCTCTATCCGCTGCTCATGCAGCAGGTCTACGGCGTCGGCGCCGGCGCCTCGTCCGTCTACTACGCCATCGGTGCCGGCATCGGTGTGTTCGCCTATGCGCCCTCCGGCGTGCTCGGCCAGCGCATCGGCGACGGCGCCGTGGTGCTCATCGGCAGTCTCATGAGCCTTGCCTCCGTTGGCACCATGGCGGCGCTGGCGATCTGGCAGCCCGCCGGCGTGGCCGTGCTGGGGCCGCTCGCCTTCGTGCTGCTGCCGGTGGCCTGGTCGCCGCTCATCGTTGCCGGCACGGCCTGGGCGGCACAGCTCTCTACCATGAACGAAGGGGAGGCCGTGGGCATTTTGAATTCCACCACGGCGCTCGCCAGCGTGGCGGCCGCCTTCGGCGCCGGCGTGCTGGCGAGCCGCTTCGGCTTTGATGCCGTGCTCTACCTCGCCGCTGCGGCCATGGTGCTGGGCTCGTTGCTGGTGCTGCCGCTGCTGCGCGCCGGGCCCAAGGCCGCGGATTGAGAGCGCGGCATTCAACCTAAAGAGAGCAGCCAACCACGAGGCAGACGAAGGTCACGAAGCAGAACACCAAGAAAGACAGGCGCTTGAAGGTAAGCCTCGCAGGCATCTCGCTCACCCGGCGGGTGAAGACGCGAGCTTGCGTATCCTGCTGAGCCCCTTCGTGCTCTTCGTGGCTCAAAGACCCGATCTAGGTTTATCCGAGCCGCGAAACGACCAGCCAACCGTGGGAGCGGCCTCCGGCCGCGACGACCGCCGGTGCCGTGTCGCGCTGATCTCGCGGCAAGGATGCCGCTCCCACGGGTCGGCAAGTGCCGTTGCGGGTGTCAGCCGGCGGCCAGCGCCACGAAGCGCCGGCAGCGCTGCACCAGGTCCTCGTCGGGCTCCAGGGCGTGCAGGTCGCCGCCGATGAGCAGCATGCAGTCGCGGCCGTAGAAATCGCACAGCTCGCGCACCCGGGCGAGCTTCATGCCGCCGGCGGGGACGGGGAAGATGGCCGAGAAACCGTCCATGGCGTCGGTGCAGCCGGCGGCAATGGCCTGACAGTCGTCCGCTGAGAAGGCAAAGCGCCCGCCCAGATGCGGGAAGATGGCCGCATCGGCGCCGGCGAGGCGGTTCAGCTGGCCGTAGAGCACCCGCGGGGCGAGACCCGCGTCCGGGCCGAGCGCAAGGCCGCCGACGAAGGCCGGATGGCTCAGGATGGGCAGGCCCAGGTCCGCATCGGCGGCGAGCGCGCGCATGGGGTCGAGGCCGGTGAGTCCGGGGCAGAACAAAAGCCCGCCGGCGCCGGACTCGCGGGCGGCGCGGGCGCGTGCCTGCACCGCCGTCGCCGATGCCGTGACGTTCGGCAGGTAGAGGCAACGGCGGCCGGTCTCGCGGTTGGCGCGGGCTACTGCCTCGGCGCAGCGGGGTACGCGCTCATCGAAGGGCGAGAAGGGCTGATCGGCGAGGCCGTGGTCGTCCTTGATCAGGTCGATGCCGCCGCAGGCCAGCTCGTAGGCGAGCTGTGCCAGAGCCCGGGACGACAGCCCCATGGGCTTGAGCGCGGTGCAGAGCAAAGGGCGATCCGCCACGCCCAGCAGCCGGCGCAGCCCGGCGATGCCGAAGCGAGGGCCTGCGAACTGGGCCGCCAGGGATTCGGGTAGGTCGATGTCCATCAGCCGCACGCCCGGCTGCAGGGCGACGTTGCCGAAGAGCACGTTGACGAGCTGGGTCAGCTCGCCGCCGGCGGCCTCCACTGGATAGCGGATGGTCACATCCCAGGCGCCGTCGGCGGCCACTGGCGCATCCGGGGCGCCGACGATCTGCTCGCGGATCGCCGCGTTGGGGATCAGCGCGTCCGGAAACTCCACGGTCTGCTCCAGGCAGATCTCGCGGGCACGGGCAAGCGCCGCGGCCTCATCGTCGGCGCGAATGCGATAGCGCCCGGCAAAGCGCGCACCGCTCAGCGCGAGCGCCACGGGATCATCAATGGACATATCAGGTCTCGTACCTAGTAGCGAGTAACGAGTAACGAGTAACGAGTAACGAGTAGCGAGTAACGAGTACCTCGCACCCCGCACCCCGCACCCCGCACTCCGCCCTCCGCACTCCGCACTCCGCACTCCGCCCTCCGTACTCCGCCCTCATTCGCACACCGGAAACACCACCAGGTGATCCGCCTGCAGGCGCACACCGATCTCCTCGCCCACGGCATGGCGGTAGTGGCTGGGTACGAGGCAGAGCACCTCGGTGCCGCTGGCGAGCCTGAGCGTGTACATGAACTCGGCGCCGCGGAAGGCGCGCTCGACGATGACGGCCCGTCTGGGGCTGGATTCGTCGTAGATCATGTCGTCCGGGCGGATCAGCACCTCCGCCGAGGCTCCCGGCGCGAGGCCGTGCGGGTGCTCCCCGGCGACGCGCCCAAGCTCGGTCTTGACCCGGATCTCGTCGTGCACCGTGGCCGGCAGCAGCACGCCCTGACCGATGAAGTCCGCAACGAACCGGTCCGCGGGCTCGTGGTAGAGGCCGAAGCCGGAGCCCCATTGGTGTACCCGGCCGCCGCCGATGACGCCGATCAGGTCTGCCATCGCAAAGGCTTCCAGCTGGTCGTGCGTCACCAGGATGGCGGTGACGCCTTCACGCTTGAGGACATCGCGCACCTCGCGCGCGATCTGCTCGCGCAGGTCCGCATCCATGCTGGAGAAGGGCTCGTCCAGCAACAGCATTTGCGGGCGCGGCGCCATGGCCCGCGCCAGGGCCACCCGCTGCTGCATGCCGCCGGAGAGCTCGTGCGGATATTGGCGGGCGGCGCCGGTGAGGCCCACCAGCTCCAGCAGCTCGCCCACCCGCCGGCGCCGCGCGGCGGCGGGCTGGCCGCGCAGGCCGAAGGCGATGTTGCCGCTGACGCTCAGATGCGGAAACAGAGCGAAGTCCTGAAAGACCATGCCGATGCGGCGCTGCTCCGGGGCTAGCGTGAAGCCGGGTCGGGACACCTGCTCGCCATGGAGGCGGATCTCGCCGTGGCTCAGGGGCTCGAAACCGGCGATGGCGCGCAGCAGCGTCGTCTTGCCGCAGCCGGAGGGGCCGAGCAGGCAGCCGATGTTGCCGGCCGCCAGCACGAAGGAGACGTCCTGAACCACGGTGGTGTCGCCGTAGGCGACGCTCACGTCCAGCACCGAGAGCTGGCTCGCGGCGGCACTGGTATCCGGGGCGACGTTGACGGCGGCGTCCTGGGCGGGTGGCATAGGGCTCGCGCGGGGAAGACAGGCGTGTGCACGGGCCGCGGCGGGCTCCGGATCGCGGGCTCGGCGCAGTCTCGATGGGATCTTGGCTGCCTGCCCTCGGGGCGGGCGAGGCCAAGGTAAGCCCAACATTATCGACCATCCGCGCGAGCGATCACAGGCCCCAGCCGCCCAGCCGCCCGGGAGCCGCCCGCCCGGGCTTCGGGCCTCGACGTGTCGGGATTGCTTTACATGCCAGTGGCTGCCGCCCAATGGCTGCCGCCCAGTAGCTGCCCCAAAGCGTCGGGGTGAGGACTGGGGCTGAGCCCAACTTGAGGTCCGTCCGGCAAGTCCGGCAACGGGTCTGGTCTGCGCTGCCGACACCTGCTCAGGGATTTACGCTCAGTCGTCGTTCGAAGCTGGGCGTGGGTCGGGCGTGCTGTTGTAATCGTGCAACGCCCTCGCAGCCGGTGCGTCCGGCAACTGGGACAGAGTGCGGATCATGCGCCCTTGCAGGCAATTCCCGCAGGCCGACCGCGCGCCGGGTCGAGCCCGCCAAACACAAGAGCCAATGCCAGCCGTGACACCAGCAGCCACCCCTGAGCCCGACCTCAGTCTTTGTGATTGCGAGCCCGTCGAATTTCCGGAGGCCGCCCAGTCGCACGGCGCCCTGCTGGCGCTGACGGGTGCAGCCCTGGTGGTGGAGCGGGCATCCGCCAACACCGGTGAGGTGCTTGGCCGAGCGCCGCGGGCCCTGCTGGGTAGGCCGCTGGATGCGGCCGTCGGCGGCGGGCTCGCGGCGGCCGTGCGCACGGCGGTGGACGCCGGGCTGCATTCCGCTCAGCCCGTTGCTTTCCCCTGGCGGCCCGGCCCCGCCGGCGGGCCCGCGTTCTGGTGCGCCCTGCACCGCAGCGGCGGGCGGCTGGTACTGGATCTCGAGCCGGACCCGCCGGCGTGGTCGGCGGCGGAGACGGAGGCCCGGGCCACGCAGGCGCTGGCACGCATGCAGCGAGCTCGCGCCGAGGCGGACCTCGAGCGCAAGCTCGCCGCCGCCGCGGACTTGTTTCGCACCCTCACCGGCTATGATCGGGCCATGATCTACCGCTTCGACCCGGTGGATTGGCACGGCGAGGTGGTCGCCGAGTCGCGCACGGGCGACTGCGAGCCCTATCTCAGCCTGCACTATCCGGCATCGGACATCCCCGCGCAGGCGCGCGCCCTCTATCAACGCAGTCCCACGCGCGTCATCAGCGACGTCGAGGCACCTGCGGCCGCGCTGCTGACGGCGCCCGATGCCGCGGACGGCCAGCCGCTGGATCTCTCCCTCAGCACCCTGCGTGCCGTCTCGCCGGTGCACCTGGAGTACCTGCACAACATGGGCGTGCAAGCCACGCTCACAGGCTCCCTGATGGTCGAGGATCGGCTCTGGGGGCTGGTGGCCTGCCATCACCACAGCCCGCGCGTGCTCCCCGGCAAGCTGCGCGAGCTGGTGGGATGGCTGGCGCAGGACCTTGCCACGCAGATCGCCCTGGTGGAGGCGCGGGCGGCCGCCCGCCGCCGCGCCCGCCTCAAAGCCTGCCGGGAGCGGGTGGTCACCGGCATGCGCGCCGGCGCCGGGCTCGCGGAGCTGATTCGCGGGCCCCGGCTGCCCGATGTACTGGGCGCGGTGGCTGCCGACGGTGTCGCCTTGGTGGCGGCCGAGCGCATCGTCACCGGCGGAGCGACGCCGGCACCCGAGCGCTGCGGGCAAATCGCCGCGACCCTCGCCGAGCGCGTGGGCAGCCCCGGCATGCAGGTGTTCGCCACGGACTGCCTGAGCCGGGAGCTGCCGGACACCGAAGACCTCGCCGCCACCGCCGCCGGCCTGTTGATGCAGCCCTTGGCCGTCGATACGGGCCTCAAGCTGATCTTTTTCCGCGGTGAGCTGCTGCGGGAGGCGACTTGGGGTGGCAGCCCGCACGAAGCCGTGCTCACGGGCGCGGATGGCCGCATCAACCCGCGCAAGTCCTTCGCGGCATGGTGCGAGACCGTGCGCCTACAAGCGCGCCGCTGGCTGGACGAGGAGCTGGAGTCGGCACGGGAGCTCGGGGTGCTCATCGACGTGGAGGCACGGCGGGTGGCGGAGCAGGCGGCGCGGGACTTGGCGCTGGATAAGTACCAGGCATTGTTCCGGCATTTCCCCCTCGGCATCACCGTCTGCGATCGCGATGGCGCCATCGTCGAGACCAATCCGGTTTCCGAGCAGATGTTGGGCGTCGGCGTGGCGGAGCAGACCGGTCGGCACATCGACGGCCCGGAGTGGTCCATCCAGCGCCCGGACGGCACGCCGCTGCCGGCGGCCGAGTATGCGTCGGTGAGGGCCTGCCGGGAGCGTGTCGCGACCCGCGATCAGGAAATGGTGCTGGTGGGGCCGGGGGACGAGCGGCGTTGGCTCAACGTCAGCGCCGCGCCGTTGTCGGTAGGGGACCTCGGGGCGCTGGTGGTCTTTGAAGACATCACCGAGCGCAAGCGCAGCGAGGCGCGCCGCGAGGCCGAGGCGGCGCTGCGCGAGAGCGAGCGTCGCTTTCGCATCATGGCGGACGAGCTGCCGGTGCTGATCTGGGTGAACGACCCGGATCTGAACTGCACCATGGTCAACAAGACCTACCGTGAATACGTGGGCTTGCCGGAAGATGCCTGCCTCGGCCGACAGTGGCTCGACATCCTGCACCCGGACGACCTTGACGCTTACTGCGAGACCTTCTATGCCAAGCTCGGCCTGGGCGAGTCCTTCCACGGCCAATGCCGGGGCCGGCGCGCCGACGGCGCCTGGCGCTGGCTGGAGACCTTCGCGCGACCCTTCTACGGTGCCGACGGACAGCTCGCCGGTGTGGTGGGCACGACCCTGGACATCACCGACCGCAAGGCCGCCGAAGACGCGCTGCACGAGTCCAACCGTGCCCTGGCGCACCACGCCGAGCAGCTGGGTCGGCTCACCTCGGCACTGACCCTGGCCGAGCAGCGCGAGCGAGAGCGCTTGGCCAAGGTCCTGCACGATCACCTCCAGCAGCTCCTGGTGGGCGCGACCATGGGCGTGGAGCGCCTTGCGCGCCGGCTGCAAAAGGTGGCGCTGGATGGTGTATCCGCCGGCAATGACCGCGAGGTGGATGCTGCCCTGGCAGCGCTGAAGGACCTATTGCGCCAGGCGCTGGAGTCCGCCCGCACCCTGGTGGCGGACCTGGGGCCGCCCATCTTGCACGAGGTGGGGCTGGACGCGGCCCTGGAGTGGCTTGCGCGGACCATGCAAGACAATCATGGCCTTCGCGTGTCCCTGGCCCTGGATGCGGATATCCCGACCCAGCCGGAAGACGTGCGCAGCGTGCTCTTCGAATGCGTGCGCGAGGCCCTGTTCAATGTCGTCAAGCACGCCGGCTGCCGGGGGGCACAGGTCTGCGTGCATCGCGACGGCGACGGGCGCTTCTGCATCGAGGTTCGCGACGCCGGCAGCGGCTTCGACACGGCGCGGCTGACGGCGGCGGACAGCGACGGCACGGGCTTCGGCATCCTCTCCATGCGCGAGCGCCTGCGCTGTCTCGGCGGGCGCTGCGAGATCGAAAGCAGCCCGGGCGCGGGCACGCGGGTGGTGCTGCGAGCGCCGCCCGATGGCCCAGAGCGCGCGGGCGCAGCACTGGGTGCAGGCGAGTCAGCGGCGGCCCGGGCGCAGGGGCTCGCCGAGGCCCGCACCGAGTCACAGGTCGAGGTGCTGCTGGTGGACGATCACGCCATGGTCCGTCAGGGCCTGCGGGCGTTGTTGACCGACGAGCCGAGCCTGAGGGTCGTGGGCGAGGCCTGCGACGGTATCCAGGCGCTGGAGCGGGTGGATGAGCTGAGGCCCCGTCTGGTACTGATGGATTACTCCATGCCGCAAATGGACGGACTGGAGGCGACCCGGCGCCTCAAGGCGCAACACCCCGACCTGTGCGTCATCGGGCTGTCGATGTATCAAGAGGCCGACCGTGCCGCCGCCATGCTGAGCGCTGGAGCCGCTGCCTACGTCGACAAAACGGCGGGCGCGGACGCGCTGCTTGCCACCATCCGCGCACAACTGCCGCTTTGCCGCATCGAGCCGGGCACGCCGCCGACGCCGAGTCCGACCGGCGAGGTCTGAGCACGGCCCCCGCGGGCCGGCGTTGGTTGTCCCGACCAAGCCGGCCCCGTCGCCGGACACTCCGATATCCTCCCAGCCGCGGCGGGGCCAGCGGTGTTGGAACAGCAGAGGCGGGCTCCGACGCGTGAGGCCGGGCACAATCCCAGGGGCGTTATGCTGGCGCCAGCGCCGGCGGCTGCGATAATGACGCGCGCAAGGGCGCGGCGCGTGGCTGCCGCCAGGGGTGGGCGTGCGGGCTCGGCGCCGGCTGGTGTGTGTGCTCGGCGGCGGCTGGCGTGTGTGCTAGGCGGCGCCGGGAGCGAGCCTCCTGCGCGGCCCCAGGGCGCGTGCCCCAGCGATTGGCTGCAAGCCCGCAATAGTCCAAGCCGTCACCAATGTCAAAGCATGCCAATGATTGTCGCTTGCAACAACTCCCGAGGGACTACCGCTGGCGGGTGCGGCCGAGCGGCCTTGCCGCGTGCGCGTCGGCGTGCCCATAGGCGCGATTGCAGCGGGCGTTGTCCTGGGCGCGCGCCGGGGGCTGGCGCGGCACGGCGCCGGCCCATGCTTGCCGGGGCCTTGAAACCCGCCCGCCTCGCATTGACCTTGCTCGCGCCGATGGCGGCTGCCGCCAGCTTCCCCCAGCCCGTGCCCTCGGGCGCCAAATTCCTTGCGACGAGCGCCTTGAATAAGCGCAAACGCACAATACAATAACCAAGTATTCTACTCAGAAATCGGAGCGAGCCATGAGTGCAACACCCGACGATGTCCTCACCGGCGAGGCCAACACGGCAGCGCAGACTTCCTCGAAGGCCGCAGAGGCCGAGGCGGAGTACGGCCATCTCGTCAAGTCCGAGTACGAGCACGGGTTCGTCACCGACATCGAGTCGGACACCCTGCCGCCGGGCCTGGACGAGTCCGTCATCGCGACTATCTCCCAGCGCAAGGGCGAGCCCCGATGGATGCTCGACTGGCGCCTGGCGGCCTATCGCAAGTGGCTCGACATGCCGACGCCCAAGTGGGCCGCCGTGCACTACCCGCCCATCGACTACCAGTCCATCTCCTACTTCTCGGCCCCGAAGAAGCAGGAGCTCGAGAGCCTGGATGAGGTGGATCCGGCGCTGCTGGAGACCTACGAGAAGCTCGGCATCCCCATCGAAGAGCAAAAGGCGCTGGCCGGCGTCGCGGTGGACGCGGTCTTCGACAGCGTCTCGGTGGCCACCACCTTCCGCGAGAAGCTCTCGGAGGCGGGCGTCATCTTCTGCGCCATCTCTGAAGCCGTACAGGAATACCCAGAGCTGGTGCAGAAGTACCTCGGTACCGTCGTGCCCCCGACGGACAACTACTACACCGGGCTCAATTCCGCGGTGTTCACCGACGGCACCTTCGTCTACGTGCCCAAGAACACCCGCTGCCCGATGGAGCTCAGCACCTACTTCCGCATCAACGAGGCCAAGACCGGCCAGTTCGAGCGCACGCTCATCGTCGCCGACGAGGGCAGCTACGTCAGCTACCTGGAGGGCTGCACCGCGCCGCAGCGCGACGAGAACCAGTTGCACGCCGCCGTGGTGGAGCTGATCGCGCTGGAAAACGCGGAGATCAAATATTCCACGGTGCAGAACTGGTATCCGGGCGACGAAGAGGGCCGCGGCGGCATCTACAACTTCGTCACCAAGCGCGGTGACTGCCGCGGCGACAACTCCAAGATCAGCTGGACCCAGGTAGAGACCGGCTCCGCCATCACCTGGAAGTACCCGAGCTGCATCCTGCGCGGCGACAACTCCGTGGGCGAGTTCTACTCGGTGGCCGTCACCAAGGGCAAGCAGCAGGCGGACACCGGCACCAAGATGATCCATCTGGGCAAGAACACCCGCTCCACCATCGTCAGTAAGGGCATCTCGGCCCAGCAGGGCATCCAGTCCTACCGCGGGCTGGTGCGCATCGCCGGCAAGGCCGAAGGGGCGCGCAACCACACCCAGTGCGACTCGCTGCTGATCGGTGACAAGTGCGCCGCCAACACCTTCCCGTACATCGAGGTGAAGAACCCGAGCGCGCAGATGGAGCACGAGGCCACCACGTCGAAGATCAGCGACGATCAGCTCTTCTACTGCCGCTCCCGCGGCCTGACAGAAGAGGATGCCGTGTCCATGATCGTCAACGGCTTCTGCAAGGAGGTCTTCAACGAGCTGCCCATGGAGTTCGCCGTGGAGGCTCAGAAGCTGCTGAGCATCAGCCTCGAAGGCGCCGTGGGCTGAGCGGGCCGACCGGGCGCCGCACCGGCCGAGGTCCGGGGGCGCCCGACGAGCCCATTACCGCTGCCGGCTGCGGCTCGGCGGCAGCGCCGCCGACCCCGTCGCGGGGGCCAGTCGCCACGCGCAAATACTGCCGCGCCACCGCTGGGTGCTGCCGCGGCGTCAACCGACAAGTAAGCCGCATCCGATGACACATGCACGGATGCCGTCAGCCGATTGGGAGTCGAACATGCTGTCTGTGAAAGGCCTGAAGGCCGAAGTCGACGAGAAAGAGATCCTCAAGGGGCTCGATCTGGATGTGGGCGCCGGCGAGGTGCACGCCATCATGGGCCCGAACGGCTCCGGCAAGAGCACGCTCGCCCATGTGCTGTCCGGGCGGGAAGGCTACGAGGTCACCGGCGGCAGCGTCAGCTTCGAGGGCAAAGACCTCTTGGACCTGGACCCCGAAGAGCGCGCCTGCCTGGGCCTGTTCCTGGCCTTCCAGTATCCGGTGGAGCTGCCGGGGGTGAACAACACCTATTTCCTGAAGGCCGCGCTGAACGCCAAGCGCAAGTACCACGGCGAGGAAGAGCTGGACGCGGTCTCCTTCATGCGCCTGATGAAGGAGCGGCTGAAGGTGCTGCATCTGGACGACTCGCTGCTGAAGCGCCCGGTGAACGTCGGCTTCTCCGGCGGCGAGAAGAAGCGCAACGAGATCTTCCAGATGGCCCTGCTGGAGCCCAAGCTCGCAATCCTGGACGAGACCGACTCCGGGCTCGACATCGACGCGCTGCGGGTGGTCGCCAACGGTGTGAATGCCCTGCGCGGCCCTGAGCGCTCCATGATCGTAGTGACCCACTATCAGCGCCTGCTGGACTACATCGAGCCCGACTATGTCCATGTGCTGGCCAAGGGCCGCATCATCCGCTCCGGCGGTAAAGAGCTGGCGCTGGAGCTGGAAGAGAAGGGCTACGGCTGGATCGTCGACGAGGCCGCGGCATGAGCGCGCAGGCACTCAAGTCCGATACCCCGGCGGCGCCGCAGACACCGGAGCCCGGGCCGTTCGACAGCTGGCTGCCGAGCGTGGCGCGCGCCGATGAGCCGCAGTGGCTTGCACTCGCCCGTGCCGACGCCACCGAGCGGGTACACACCCAGGGCGCGCCCACCAGCAAGTCCGAGGGCTGGCGCTACACCGGCCTGCGCGCCCTGCTGGAGCAGGGCTTCACGCCGGTGGACGAGCCACTGAGCGCACTGCTGCCGGAGGACATCGACGACCTCTTGGTGCGGGGCCTGGACAGCCACCGCGTGGTCATGGTCAACGGCCGCTTCGCTCCGCAGCTGTCCGACCTGGCGGACCTGCCGTCCGGGCTCACGATCAACGGCCTGCGCGCCAGCCTCGCCGAGGCGCCGACGGCCCTGGCCGACAGCATCAACGCCGTCGCCGGCGAGGGTGCGCATGTCTTTGCATCGCTGAACACCGCCGGCCTGGACGACGGCATGGTACTGCACGCCAAGCGCGGGACGCTGGCGGAGAAGCCCGTCGAGCTGCTGCATCTATCCGTGGGCATGGACGAGCCGCGCGTGGCCCAGCCGCGGCACTTGATCAGCCTCGACGACGGCGCGCAGGTGACGCTCATCGAGCGCTTCGCGAGCCTGGGCGATGCCTTGTACTGCAACAACGCCCTGCTGGAGATCCGCCTCGGCCGGGATGCGGCACTCAAGCACAGACGCGTGCAGCTGGAGAGCCCCAGCGCCTTTCACGTCTCGGGGGTGTATCTGAGCCAAGCCGCCAATAGCCGCTACGACGGCGTCAATGTCGGCATCGGCGCACGCTGGGCACGCACCGATGTGGTGACCCGCTTCAGCGGCGAGTACGCTGACTGCAATCTCCAGGGCCTGTACCTGGCCGGCGACCAACAGCTGCTGGACTACCACCTGGATGTCCACCACGGCCTGCCGCACTGCGCGAGCCGCGAGAACTTCAAGGGCGTGGTGCACGGCAAGGGCAAGGCCGTGTTCGACGGGCTGGTGTATGTCGCCAAGGACGCCCAGCACACGGATGCCGAAATGTCCAACCGCAACCTCTTGCTGTCGCAGAGCGCGGAAGTGGACACCAAGCCGCAGCTCGAGATCTACGCGGACGACGTCAAGTGCAGCCACGGCACGACCGTGGGTCAGATCGAGCCGGAGAAGCTCTTCTACCTGCGCTCCCGCGGCATCCCGCAGGCGCTGGCGCGGCGGATGCTCTGCATCGGATTCGCCGGCGAGATCATCGATGCCCTGGGCAACGACGCCCTTGCGGAGTATGTGGCCGATGCCGTCGGCAACCGCTTGGAGGCCGCGCCGCTATAGGGGCAGCTCGGCTGTCCGCGGGAGGCGATCCGAAACCCGTTCCGGGTCCGAGCCCTCGGGCTCGGTCCTGACAGGTCGTAACGGTGGTGAAGTGATGAATAGACTTGCGCGTTTCGCCGGCTTTGGTGCCGGCCATCAAGAAGGCGTCGACCGCGACGAGACCGAGGCCGGCGATGCCGCCACAGCGGCTTCGCCCGCGGGCGCTACCGGCGCTCCGGGGGCCGGTGTCGGCGGCGAGGCGCTGCGAGAGCCCATCATCGCGGCGCTGCGAAATGTCCATGACCCGGAGATCCCGGTCAACATCTACGATCTCGGGCTTATCTACAAGATCGACATCGGCGAGGGCAACGACATCGCCATCGACATGACCCTGACGGCGCCGGCCTGCCCCGTCGCCGGCATGATGCCGGTGATGGTCAAAGACGCGGTGAAAACCGTCGACGGCGTGGGCGAGGTCGAAGTCGAGCTGGTGTGGGACCCCCCGTGGAGCCCGGATACCATGTCCGACGAGGCCAAGCTCCAGCTCGGGATGTTGTAAGGCCGCTCGGGCGCTATCAATCGCTTGACACGGGGTATTCCCGGTCGAAAAATCGGGATGCGCAGGGGTCGAGACGTTGGCGATGCTCGACCCCCCTTTTTCTATGACCAAGTTTTTGGCCAAGCCTATGACCAAGTCGGTGACCAGGTCTATCATCTGGTCTATGACCTGGATCGAGAGGACCACCGTCAGATGCTAGCCCTGTGGCAGGCGACCGCAGACCACTCGCGGCAGGTGCCCGAGCCATGGCGGGATTGTCGCGGCTCCCCCGGGTCGCTCCTGTCACGGGGCTTGCCGCAGTCGCACTGGAGGCCGACGGAGCGCATGCCTCAGTGGTGAGCGCGCAGCCTGCCATCGCCAACACACACGGTGTCGCCACCGCGCTCGACATGTCGCCCGTATGGCCCAGCGCGTCCGGGCGACCCTTGGTGGTGGTGGTGGATGACCAGAGCTCCGGGCGGCGGATTCTGGAGGCCGTGATACGCGGCATCGACGCACAGCTCGATGTGCAGGCCTTTGCCGATGCCGCTGTGGCGCTGGAGCAGATCGGGGCCCAGATACCGGATCTGATCGTCACCGACTACCTGATGCCGGGGTTGGACGGGCTGGATTTTATCCGCCGGGTGCGCTCGCTGCCCGGCTGTGAAGACCTGCCCATCATCGTGGTCACGATTGTCGAGGACCGGCGGGTTCGCTACAAAGCGCTGGACGCCGGGGCCACGGATTTTCTCAGTCGGCCCATCGACGAGCAAGAATGCCGAGTGCGCTGCCGCAACTTGCTGATGCTGCGCCTCTCGCACCAGGAGCTGCGCCGCCGCAGCGAGCAACTGGCACGGCTGTCCAAGCAGCTGAGCCTCGCCGAGCAGCGCGAGCGCAAGCGTCTGGCGCAGGTCATCCACGATGATCTCCAGCAACTGCTGGTGGCAACAGAGCTTAGCTTGCAGCGCGTCGGCCGACGTCTGCCCGCCGGCGAAGGCATGGAGCAGTTGCACGATACCCTGGCCGGGGCATCCGATCTGCTGCAGCAAGCGACCGGTGTGGCGCGTAGTCTCGTGGGGGATCTCAGTCCCCCCATCCTGCACGAGGCGGGCCTCGTGGAAGCCCTAGAATGGCTGGCGCGGCGCATGCGGGGCCGCTATGGCCTCGACGTGGCCTTGAGCCTCGATGCTGCCGCGGCGCCCGCCAGCGACGACGTGCGCAGTGTGCTGTTCGACGCGGTGCGGGAGGCCCTGTTCAATGTCGTCAAGCATGCCGAGACGGACCGGGCGCGCCTCAGCCTGCTCCGCAGTGGCGATGCGCGTCTGCGCCTGTTGGTGGAGGACGACGGCGTCGGCTTCGATGGGACAGCTCGGCGCGATGACACCAGCCCCGAGGAGGGTTTCGGCCTGTTCTCCATGGGCGAGCGGCTGCACATGCTCGGCGGCCAGCTGCGGGTCGCGAGCGAAGTCGGCAGGGGTACCCGGGTGGAAATGACAGCCCCGCTCGGTGGCGATGCCGATGCGGGCGGAGATGCCGCGGCATGCGATTCCGATGTGGGTGCAGCGTTCTCGGAGGTGCTTCCGGCGCCCGCGGTGTCCGTCGCTTCGCCGGCCCCCCTGCGTATTCTGCTGGCGGACGATCACGCTATGATGCGCCGAGCATTGTCCGCCATGTTGGCGGGAGAGCCCGGCATCACCGTCAGCGGCGAGGCCAGCGATGGCTTGGAGGCGATCGCCGAGGTGGAGCGCTCGCAGCCCGATATGGTGCTGATGGATGTCTCGATGCCGCGCATGGACGGGCTGGAGGCCACGAGACGCATCAAGGCGCGCTGGCCGAGCGTACAGGTGATCGGGTTGTCCATGCATGAGCCCTCGGATCGCTCGCAAGCCATGCTCGCCGCCGGTGCAGCCGCCTACCTGTGCAAGAGCGACGATGTCGGACTGCTCTTGGAGACCATTCGCCGCGTGAGCGTGCGCGGGGCATCGGCAGCGCCCCCTGCCGGCGACTGACGGCGGTACGGGGGCGCTGACCACGCCGTGCCGCGCGCTGCTGTGGACCAACTCGGGATACGGCGATGGCGATGGCGCGGAACCGTGATCGACAAGCGACCGACGGGGTCACCACAGATGGCCGCCAGCGGCTGCTGAGCCCTTTGCTCGCGCGCTTGCGCGCCAGTACTGCCGAGCAGGAACAGGCCATCATCCGGGTGGTGCTGGGTGGCATCGCGGTCTTGTACATGGTCACCGCCGGCAGCGAGGGGCTGCCCGACTACATCGTGCTCATGGTGCGCTGGATCGCGGGCCTGTTCCTCGGATCGGCGCTCTTGTTGCTGGCGGCTGCATTCGTCGGCTTGGGGCCGATACCTCTGCGGCGCAGCTTCGGGATTCTGCTCGACATTGCCGCCACCTCGGTGACCATGGCTATTGCGGGGGAGGCCGGAGCACCGCTGCTCGGCATCTATCTGTGGGTCATCGTTGGCAATGGCTTTCGCTACGACGCCCGCTATCTTGCTCTGGCCACGTTGCTGAGCCTCGCGGGCTTCACGCTGGCGGCGCTCAACTCGCCCTACTGGCACGCCCATCCCTTCTTCGCACTCAGCTATCTGCTGGTGCTGTTGATTATTCCCGCCTATGTCGGGGCGCTCCTCGGTAAGCTGCGTCGCGCGATGCGTCAGGCCGAGCTCGCGAGCTCAGCGAAAAGCCGTTTCCTCGCGAAGATGAGCCACGAGCTGCGTACGCCGCTCAACGGCGTCATCGGCCTTAGCGAGCTGTTGCTGGATGCCGACTTGCGGGGGCAGGAGCGAGAGTTCGTGCGCACCATCCACGCCTCGGGGCGCACCTTGCTCGGGATCATCGAATCGATCCTGGATTTCTCCAAGATCGAGGCAGGTCGCATCAACATCGTCTCCGGGGATTTCGATATCGAGCGTCTCGTGATGGAGACGGTTGCCATGTTCGGCGCAGAGGCCAAGCGTAAAGGGATCGCATTGGATGTGCAGCTCGACCCCGAGCTGCCGCAGCAGCTGTGCGGCGATACACTGCATATCCGCCAGGTGCTCATCAATCTGCTCGGCAACGCCATCAAGTTCACCGAGACCGGCAGCGTCACGGTGCGCGTGCTGCGAGGTGACGATGAGGGGGCGTCGCCGCAGCGGGTGCCGGTTCGCTTCGAAGTCGAAGACACCGGCATCGGTATCGCCGTGGCGGATCAGCCCCATATTTTCGAGAGCTTCCGCCAGGCCAATACCGATACCTCCCGCCTCTACGGCGGTACCGGCCTCGGCACCGCCATCGCCCGCGAGCTGGTGCAGCTGATGGGGGGACGCATCGATTTTCGCAGCAGCTTGGGGCAGGGCTCTGTCTTTTGGCTCGAGCTGCCGCTCGCGCGCTCCCAGGAGATGCAGACCGCTGCGCGGGAAGAGCACGTGGAAGCGTCCACGACTGCCTCTGTATCAGGATCTCCGCCGGAGGCGGAGAACATTATCTCGCTCGCAGACCACCATCGCCGCCAGCTCCCGGCCGGCGGGCTGCGGCTGCTCGTGGCCGAGGACAATGACACCAACAGACAGGTGCTGCGGGCCATGCTGGAGCGCGCCGGGCATCGGTTGACGCTGGTGACCGACGGCGAGGCCGCATTGGACGCGCTTGAGTCGGATGGCGATGCGCCGGACCTGCTGGTACTGGACAAGAACATGCCCGGTCGCGGCGGCCTAGAGGTGTTTCGGGCACAGCGCTTCATGCGCCCGCAGGCGCCCATCCCCACCATCATTCTCTCTGCCGACGCGACGGAAGACGCCTTTGCCGAAGCACAGGCCGCCGGGGTCGATGCCTATCTCACCAAGCCCGTCGAGGGGCGTGGGCTGCTCGATACCATTGCCCGCGTCGCCCGCAGGCAGCGACCCGCGCCAGTCGGTGGCGGCGCGCCGGCGGGTGCGCAGTCGCTCGGCAGTCGCTCGCCCGCGCCAGCAGCTGCCCAGCCTGTCAGCAGCAGCTCGCGCGCGGCGGCGGTCGAGCCCCTGCTGGATGCCGACAAGGTGGCCGAGCTGCGGCGGCTCGGCAAGGGGAGCAACTTCTTCGAGGAGCTGCTCTCGGGCTTCCAGGGGGACGCGCACACCGCGATGGCCGGTATCGCTGAGTCCTTGCAGATCGGCGATTACCCGGCCCTGCGCCGGTCGGTGCACGCGCTCGAGGGCAGCGCCGGCGAGATCGGGGCCCTGCGCCTCGTGGGTGCCGTGCGGCGCCTGCGCAGTCTCCGGCCCTTTGAGCTGGATTCGCCCCGGGCCCGCGGGCTGGAGCGCGAGGTCAGGCAGGCCTTGGCGGGGACACTCCATGAGCTGGGCCTGCATGAGACCCACCCGGGCGACGCCAAGGCCGCGGCGCAGCCGCCGCAGCCCAGGCCGCAAACTGATCCCACCGCCTGACCCGCTGATCGCCGCCTTGGTGGCCGGGTCAGGCCGCAGGGCCGACTCCTCAGGCCGCCGCTGCGCCGCGCTGGTGTTGGCGCGAGACCAAGCGCTGCATCATACGCAGGTCCCGCTGGTCGAGGCTCAAGGCTGTATCCACCCAGATCTCCACGGTGTCCAGCAGCTCTTGATAAGAAATCGGATCGAGGGTATCGCGAACCCGGCGCAAAGCACGGAAGCCATTACGGGCGCGATTCTCGCGCTTGACATACTCATAGACCGCAAGGTCACCCTCGCCGGGCTGGGCCAGCACGTCCACGAGGCCCATCTCGTGCAGGTCCTCGGCGCTGTAGAGATTGCCACTGAGAATCATGCGCTCCGCTTGCTTGGCGCCCAGCTTGCGTGAGAGCAGGCTGTAGGCTCCCATGCCGGGGAATAGGTTGAAGAGAATTTCCGGGAAGCCCATTTGTGCGCCCCGCTCGGCAATCAGCACATCGCTGGATAATGCCGTCTCGAAGCCGCCCCCTAAGGCGCTACCCTGGACCAAAGAGATTGTCGTCACCGGACTGCCGAAGTGCTGGATGTTCCCATAGAGCGCGTCGATGCACTTGCGCCCGTAGGCGAGCAATCCCGCCCGATCTTGCGCTTGGACCAGACTACCGAACAGATCCAGGTCGCCGCCGAGGTTAAAGGTCCCGGGAATGGTCGAGGCGGTCACGTGGTAGCGCATGCCGAGCCGCTCGGCGTTGTCGCTCAGGTGGTCTACCCAGTGATTGAGCTCATCGAGCACCGCGATGGTGAAGCAGGGCCGCTCGGCAGGCTGCATATAGCACCAAGCGATGTGATGGTGCTGGTCCAGGTGGACTTGGAGCTGACGGTAGGCGGGGGTTGCTGGTGTGCGATCAATGATGGTGGCGACTGTGGACATGGGAGGCTCCGGTTCAGCGAAGGTTTGAGGAAGCGGGCGTGGTCGCCGCTGGTCCGCGTTCGCTCGGCCTGGCCCTTCGGCTGCCGGGGCGGAGTCCATTGCCGCTGTGCGCAGTCCGCGGTGGTTGCAGGGTTGCTGATGTCGGCACCCGACTGCTGGGCAATCACTGCGGGGTTTTCCGGGAATACCCTAAAGGGTCAACCCTGGTCTGTGGCCATGCAAACGCTGCCCTCATGCTAAGCGCAACGCTTTAACAAAAAATCAGGTATTCCCTGATTCCAATCTAAGCAAAACTATGCTGAGCCCCGCAGTGTGAGGCGGGTCTCACTTTGGGCGTCTGCGCGCGGGGTCCAAGCGCATCCGCGCCCGCGCTGGTCGACGCAGGCCGGGCGGTGTCGACTCGCCGAGGTCCGCCTTGGGCCGGGCGGGCCGGGCGGGTTGGCTCGCTGCGGCTCAGGGATAGAAGCCGATCTCGGCAACACAGAGCTCGGCGTGCATGACGCGGCCGATGGCGACAATGCCGAGACGCTTCAGACGGGTTGTGTCGAGGGCCGGCACCAGCCGGTGGGGGGTAAAAGACGTGAACGGCAGGCGGATCTCTGTCCAGGTATCGGCAGCGACGAAGTCCGCACGGTAAGACTGCCAAGGCATGGTGGTGGCGGCGGTCTTGAGGTGGACGTTGTAGGCTTCGCCATTGCCGCGCGCCACGAGGCGGATGCCGGTGAAAGGGCTCGCATCCAGCTGTCCGGTCGGGGACAGATCCAGGCTCATCTGCACAAACCCGCCGTTGTTGGCGAGGCTCACGTCGCCTTGCAGACAGAGCGCCCGGCGGCCGTCCAGCTCGCGAGGCTGCATACTTGCCCTGGAGACGCCGCCCATGACCTGGTCGGTCACCAGCCGCCAGGACGTGCCGAGACGCGAGCGCCCATCGGCGTCGGCGAAGTCGTCGATGAGGCCGCCGGCATCTGCACCGGCGGTGGCGGCGAAAAGGCTGGTCATGGCAAGTATCCGCGCTGGCGCTCGCATTGCTCCAGTGTGCATCACGGCCGCCGGGCTGTCATCCCGGCGGTGTACGCACGGGCAGTTGACTTCGGTAATGGCGCAACGATTTCCTCAGAGCGGTGGCCGACGGCGGCAGACAGACCCCGGGGCCACCACCGTCAGCAATTGCACCCGACTACAGGAGAGACAGATGTACGGCTTTTCCACGACCGTTGACACCGGCTTTGATGAGACCATCACCCGGGTCACCGACGCGCTCAAGGACGAAGGCTTCGGCGTGCTCAGCGACATCGACGTCGCCGGGACGCTCAATGCCAAGCTCGGCGTCGAGCACCGGCCTTATCGCATCCTCGGCGCTTGCAACCCGCAGTATGCGCATCAGGCGTTGACCGCAGAGCCGGACATCGGCCTGCTGCTGCCCTGTAACGTGGTGGTGCGCGCCGAAGCGGACGGGCGCACGTCCGTGCTGTTCATGGACCCGGCGGCGGTGCTGGAGCTGGTGGACAATCCGCAGGTGCCGGCGCTGGCGGCGGAGGTGCGCGAGCGCCTCGACCGCGTGGCCACGGCGCTGGCCGCCTGAGTTGGAATCGCACAAGTGCCGATCGCGCAAGCGATTGCGGACTGTAGAGCCAACGCCGATCAGGGATAAGAACGCTCTGCGAGCCCCTACAGCGTTGCTCTAGCCGCCGACGCGCTTGAGCAGGTCGCGCCAGCCCAGCACCTCGCCCGGACCCTCGGGCGCCAGGCTGCGGTAGCGCGGCAGGGTCATGCCCCGACCGATGGACGGCCAGGGCGGCGGCGGCTGTTGCCAGGCGCCGTCGGCAGTACGCATGTGGCTGCGATCACTCGCAAAGTCGGCGCGATAATCCGCGGCCGGCACCACGCGAAAATGGGGCGCCAGATCCGCAGGCAGGTGCTCGATCTGCGGGAAACTGCCCTTGAGCCAGTCCGCGGTCGTTACCGGGAGCCCGAGTCGGGTGTCCAGATCCCAGACGCGATGCCGGCCGTCAAGCACCACCACGTGGTAGTCCCACCAGCACAGCACCCCGGGCGGCGCAGCCTTTTGTCCCGCCAGCGGGCAGGCCCCACTGTGGCTTAGCACGAACAGCACCATACGCGGGCCGGCCCCGAGGTTGGGCTCTGCGCAGAGCCACCAGGCATTCTCCTCGCAGTAGAAGGGCTGATAGCGGAAGCCATGGCCGTCCGCAGGAATGTCTGCTGGGATTGGAGTGTCCGTTGTGCTCACGATTGCGTTGCGGTCGTGCTTGTTGGGGACGCGCGCATCCGCCCATGCGCCGGCGGTGGCTCCGGCGGGGCGAGCGCCCGCTGCGGGCATGCAGCGGGTGCGAAGCGCCGCGGCGTTTGAATCTGGGGATGCTGCGGGTAAACTCTGGCCCTTTTAGCTCCGCGGACTAAGGCCGAGGTTTCAACGTGGTCGCACCCAAGCCCAATTTCCGCCGCATCGAGCGGCTGCCGCCCTACGTCTTCAATATCGTCAACGAGTTGAAGGCCGCGGCCCGGGCACGGGGCGAAGATATCATCGACTTCGGCATGGGCAACCCGGACCAGCCCACGCCGCAGCACATCGTCGACAAGCTCACCGAGGCCGCGAGTCGCCGCGACACCCATCGCTATTCGGTCTCCCGCGGCATCCCGCGGCTGCGTCGCGCCATCACGCACTGGTATGCCGAGCGCTACGGCGTGGAGCTGGACCCGGCCACCGAGGCCATCGTCACCATCGGCTCCAAGGAGGGGCTCGCGCACCTAGCGCTGGCGACCATGAGCGCCGGCGACACGGTGCTGGTGCCGAATCCGGCCTATCCGATCCATCCCTACGGCTTCATCATCGCCGGCGCCGACGTGCGCCACGTGCGTCTCACGCCGGAGGTGGATTTCTTCGCCGAGCTGCACGACGCCATCCAGAGCTCCTGGCCGCGGCCGAAGATGCTGGTGCTGAACTTCCCCGGCAATCCCACCACCACCTGTGTGGAGCTGGATTTCTTCGAGCGCGTGGTGGAGGTCGCCCGCGAGCACGGCATCTGGGTGGTGCACGACCTGGCCTATGCCGACATCGTCTTCGACGGCTACACGGCGCCGTCCATTTTGCAGGTGCCGGGCGCCAAGGATCTGGCGGTGGAGTTCTTCTCCATGTCCAAGAGCTACAACATGCCCGGCTGGCGCATCGGCTTCATGTGCGGCAACCCAGACCTGGTCGCCGCGCTGGCGCGCATCAAGAGCTACCTGGACTACGGCACCTTCACGCCCATCCAGGTGGCCGCCATCCATGCGCTGGAGAGCTCCCAGCAGTGTGTCGCGGACATCCGCGCCATGTATCAGCGCCGGCGGGATTGTCTGTGCGATGGCCTGAACGACGCCGGCTGGTCGGTGCGCAAGCCCAAGGCCACGATGTTCGTTTGGGCCCGTATCCCGGAGCAGTACCAGCCGATGGGCTCGCTGGAATTCTCCAAGAAGCTGCTGCGCGATGCCAAGGTGGCCGTGTCGCCGGGTATCGGTTTCGGCGATTACGGCGATGATCACGTGCGCTTCAGCTTGATCGAGAACGAGCACCGCACCCGCCAGGCGGTGCGCGGCATCAAGCAGATGTTCCGCGAGGATGCCCGCACCGGCGAGAGCGGCGAGGCGCCCGCGGCGGAGGGCAGCCAGCGCGCGGCATCGCAGCCCGCCTGATCACCACGCAGCAGCCGCTGCCCGAGCGCCGCCTGGCCACACGAACGACACTGAGGACACAGCATGGAACCCGTGAACATCGGACTCCTGGGGCTCGGCACCGTCGGCGGGGGCACCGTCACGGTGCTGACTCGCAACGCCGCCGAGATCGCCCGCCGCGCCGGGCGCGGCATCCGCATCGCCCATGCCGCGGCTCGCAGCTATGACGCTGACACCATCGCCGGCCTCGGCGAGATCGGGCGCATCGGCGACGACGCCTTCGCGGTGGTGGACGACCCGGATGTGGACATCGTCGTGGAGCTCATCGGCGGCTACTCGCCGGCGCGGGAGCTGGTGCTCCAGGCCATTGCCAACGGCAAGCACGTGGTCACCGCCAACAAGGCGCTTATCGCGCTGCACGGCAACGAGATCTTCGCCGCGGCACAGGCGCGCGGCGTCACCGTCGCCTTCGAGGCCGCGGTGGCCGGCGGCATCCCCATCATCAAGGCCCTGCGCGAGGGCCTCGCCGCCAATCACATCGACTGGATCGCCGGCATCATTAACGGCACCGGCAACTTCATCCTGACGGAGATGCGCGACAAGGGTCGGGACTTTGCCGATGTGCTCGCCGAGGCACAGGCGCTCGGCTATGCCGAGGCCGACCCGACCTTCGATGTCGAAGGCATCGACGCCGCCCACAAGCTGACCATACTCGGGTCCCTCGCCTTCGGTATCCCGCTTCAGTTCGACAAGACCTTCACCGAGGGCATCAGTGGCATCGAGGCCCAGGACGTGGCCTACGCCGGTGAGCTCGGTTACCGCATCAAGCATCTAGGCATAGCCAGGCGCGCCGCCAACGGCATCGAGCTGCGGGTGCACCCGACGCTGATTCCGCACCGGCGGCTCATCGCCAATGTGGACGGGGTCATGAACGCAGTGCTGGTGAAGGGCGATGCCGTCGGGCCGACCCTCTACTACGGCGCCGGTGCCGGTGCCCTGCCGACGGCCTCCGCCGTGGTGGCGGACGTGGTGGACGTGGTGCGGCTGCTCACCACCGACCCCACCAACCGCGTGCCGCATCTCGCCTTTCAGCCCACGGAGCTCGCCGACACGCCGGTGCTCGCCATGGACGACGTAGAGACCGCCTACTATCTCAGGCTCACGGCGCTCGACCGTCCGGGGGTCATGGCCGGCATCGCCGGTATCCTGGGCGAGGAGGGCATCAGCATCGAAGCCATCCAGCAGAAGGAGCCGGCCCCCGGCGAGACCCATGTGCCGCTCATCATGCTCACCCACCGCGTGCGGGAGTCGGGCATGAACCGGGCGCTGGCGCGCATCGAGGCCCTGGACGCGGTGCAGGGCGAGACGGTGCGCATCCGCATGGAGACGCTGGCGGGCTGAGGTGTTGGACAGGTGCAAGCAGGTGCCCGCGCCGCTGTCGAGCTCTGCGGCGCGACGGAGGATCTCCGTCCGCCAGGCGTCGGAGACCTCGGCGTCGCTCTCACCATCAAGGCTTGCCAGCGGCGTCTCCGCAGTCAAGGCCCGCGCGTTTGCGTCGAGCCGCAGGACATCGGCCAGCACCTGTTCGGTCTCCTGCGTCATCGGTACTGGCTCGCGTTCAGCAGGTTGCGGGTCAGCATACACACGGGGAAGAGCGGGTGCCGGTTGGCAACGGGCATCGGGTTCGAGGTGCGGACGGTCGCCGACTCGGCATCTTCGGCATCTGGTGACACCGTTCCACGGTGTCACCCGTCTGCGGGCGCTCCGCGCCATGCGTCATCTGCTCGGGCGGGCGTGCCGGCGGGTCTTGCTGCCCAAAGCGCTCCGAGCCTACACAGGCGTGACATCTCGGGAGCGGCGTCGCGAGGGGCAAATGTTGGATCATTCTGCCGCCGTTGCCGCGGGCGCATAGCGCAGCAGCAAGAGCCGATCCGCCGTCACCGCTGCGAAGGCGTAGGCCCGGCCTTCATCGTCGCTGAACTCGACCTCGAAGGTCTCCGGCCCGAGCGTCTCCACCACGGTCCCCACCTGGCCGGCCAGCAGGCCATGCTCCGGCAGGTCCTTGGTGAGGGCGACGACGTCGTGAGGCGTGATGTTGTGCATGGCAACTCCGGTGAGGTTGATGCTCAAAGCACGAAGCAACTGGTGAGCCGAGGCGCCGTCTCGCCGGCCGTGATGCCGAGCGCCGCCGCGAAGACGCGCGCCTTGTGCCGCCCGCGCGGATGGGCGGGATTAAGGCAGTAGCCGCGGAGCTTCTCGAGGTCGACGACGGCCTGGTTGGCGTTTGGCAGTTTCACGGGCAATCACCCGTCGAGCCGCTATCCGCCGTTCAGCGCATCGTCGCACCAGTTGACGACCTTGAGCCCCGGGACGCGTGAAAACTCTCGCGTGTTCCGAGTGATCAAGGTGGCGCCGGCGGCGAGCGCCGTGCCGGCGATTAGGGTATCCATGGGGCCGATCGGGGGCCCGTTACGTTCCAGCGTCGCGCGGATTTGCGCGCTTGCGGACGCCTCGGCGCGGCCGAATGCCAGTTGCTGTGTCACGCGCAATAGATCATCAAGTTGAGCTCGGCGCTGCCGCGGGACTCGCGACTTTGCAATGCCGACCTCCAACTCGTACAGGACGATGGTCGGAATGCCGATCTCGCCGGGCGGCGTGGCCAGCAACTTGCTCGGTACGCCATGAAGTCCTTTGAAAAAGAAAATCAGCGTGTCCGTGTCCAGCACGAACATCAGAGTGCCTCACGTTCTTCGTCCTCGCCGCAGGCTGCCCGGATCTCCCGTGCCGTGGGCATGTCCGGCCATGCTCCGGCAAGCGCCTTGACCGCCTCAGGCCACTCCTGATCGGTTCGCTCCCTGATTAACCGCGCCACCCATTGGCTCTGGCTTATGCCGGCGCTGGCCGCAGCGTCCTTGAGTCGTGCGGCGGTATCGGCGTCGAGGTAAAGGGTCAGTTGGCTCATGGCATTCCTCATGCATGACAAAGGCGGCACGTCAGCAGTGTCGCTGCGCACCGTATATGCGCGAGTATACTTGGGCATGGTCGCGGTGTCCGCAGCGCATCCCCGTCGTGCTGTCACTGCGGCGGCCCATGGGCGCCGAGGGCCGGAGGCCGCGGCGACCAGTACATCGAGCACGCTGGGGTCGTGCTTGAGTCGGTTGCGGTGTGCGTGTTGCCAGGCCGCGTGCTCGTTCTCGGCCTTGCGCCGCGGGAAGCGCGCCTGCGCGAGCGTGGCGATGTACTCGCTGGTATGGAAGAGATCAATCACCTGGCGTGCGCTGTGCTGTTCCAGGAAGGCCCAGTTGCTCGCCGCCCCCTCGGCGATGCCGATCTTCTATTTGCCGGGCCGGTTCTTGCGTCTGAGGACTTGACCGACGCGTATGGCCAGGGCAGGCTTGGTGCTCACATTTGCTCAAAATGAATATCGAGACCCGACGATGGCAAGCACGAGTCTGAGCCTGGGCGAGCACTGGGAGACCTTCATCAAGCGCGAGGTCGCGAGCGGTCGCTACGGCTCCGCAAGCGAGGTCATCCGCGACGCACTGCGGCACATGGAGGAGCACAACAGCAAGCTTGCGGCGCTGCGCGCACACCTTGCCGAAGGCGAAGCCCAGGCCCTGGGCGGTGAGGTTGTCGAAGACTATTCCATCGAAGCCCTGTTGGCGGAATCAGACCGGGAGGCGTGAGCGCGCCGCTGCGGGTCAGCCCAAGGGCACGCAAGGACCTGTGCAATATCGCCCGCTACACCCTCAAGACCTGGGGCCGCAAGCAGCGCGATGCGTACCTCCGCGAGATCGACAAGCGGTTTCGCTGGCTGGCCAAGCATCCTGGGCTGGGCAAACCTCGCCCGGACATCAAGGCGGGATACCACAGCTTCCCGCAAGGTTCGCACGTGATCTTCTATCTCATCCGCGAAGGCGGCATCGACATCATCGGCGTGCTGCATCAACGCATGGATGTCTTGAGCCACTTCGATTCGGCGGACGTGTAGGCCGAACGCCGGCGATGCTCGTACTGGTGGCGAGTCTGCCTCGGCACCCGTCGGCGGCTCCGCCGCCAGGACGCGACGCGGGCGGTAGAGCCGCGGCACGAGCGCGAAAACCCGCGGCCCATTCCTCCTCGTAACACCGCTCCGGCGCTGTCACGCATCTGCGGGCCGCTCCCGCGGCGCGTGCGGCAAGCTCTGCGCGTCATCCGGATCGGCTCGCCGGTCTCGGCGGTCCGGTACGGTGACGACACAAGGACAGTGTATCTAGTCCACGCCAAGGCCCCACCGACTCCAATGCCGACACGCCCACTGCTCGTCCTCGCCTCCGGCATCTTCGCGCTGGTGCTGACCATGGGCGTCGCCCGCTTTGCCTACACGCCCATGCTCGCGTACATGCAGGTGCAGACCGGCATGGGCGATGCCCTGGCGGGCTGGCTCGCGGGCTGGAACTACCTGGGCTACCTGTCCGGTGTGCTGCTGGTGAGCCGGCTCAGGGACCTGATGCTGAAGGACCGCCTGTATCGCATCGGCCTGGTGCTGGCTGTGGTCACGACGGCGATGATGGCGCTGGCCGAGTCGCCGCTGCTCTGGGGTATGAGCCGCTATCTGGCGGGGCTGAGCACCGCCGCCGGGCTGATGCTCGGCTCCGGGCTGATCCTGAGCTGGCTCCTGCGCCACGGCCACCGCGCCGAGCTGGGGCTGCACTTCAGCGGGCTCGGGCTCGGCATCGTCCTGGGTGCGCTGCTGGTGGAGCTGGCCGCGCCCGTGCTGGACTGGCGGGGGCAGTGGTGGCTGCTGACCGGCGCCGGCGCCCTGCTGCTGGTGCCGGCCTGGCGCTGGCTGCCGCGGCCGGACACCGGGCCACCGCTCGCGCCGCATCAGGTCGACACGGGCAACGAGCCCGGACCGCTCTGGCTCTGGCTGTTGCAGGGGGCCTACCTGTGCGCGGGCTTCGGCTATGCCATCAACGCCACCTTCACGGTGCTGATCACCGAGCAGCAGCCGGCGCTGGCGGGGCAGGGCGGGCTCATGTGGCTGCTGGTGGGGCTGGCCGCGGCGCCGGCGCCGATCTTGTGGGACCGGGTCGCGCGGCGCCTGGGCTACCTGCCGACGCTCGGCATCGCCTACGTGCTGCAGATCATCGGCATCCTGCTGCCGGTGCTGAGCGGGTCGCTGGCCGCGGCCATCGCCAGCTCCTTGCTGTTCGGCGTCACCTTCATCAGCATCGTCTCCCTGGTGCTGACCATGGTCGGCCTGCGCTACCCGGCGCATCCGGCGCAGATCATGGCGCGGCTGACGCTGGGCTACGGCATCGCGCAGATCGTCGCCCCCGTGGTCGCCGGCGAGCTCGCCGAGCGCACCGGCACCTTCGACGGCTCGCTGGTCATGGTGGCGGCGATCATGGCCGTCGGGCTGGCCTCGCTCGTGGCCATGGGGATGCTCGGCGACGGGCGCCGACGGGCCTGAGTCGGCTCGACCACAACCGCGGCGCCGACGACGACGCCATCACGTCGCTGACGGTGCAGACCGACGCCCGCCACCGCGACTACATCCCCTACTCCAACCGGCCCATCAGCTGGCACACCGACGGCTACTACAACGCCCCCGAGCAGCGCATCGACGCGCTGCTGCTGCACTGCGTACACCCGGCGGCCGAGGGCGGGGCCAACGCCCTGCTGGACCACGAGATGGCCTACATCCTGGTGCGCGATGCGTCCCCGGACTACATCCGGGCCCTGATGCACCCGCGCTGCATGACCATCCCGGCGAGCTTCGTCGACGGCGAACAGGTGCGCCCGGACCGGCCGGGGCCGGTGTTCTCGGTGCGCGGCGACGGCCGGCTGCACATGCGCTTCACCAACCGCGCCCGCAACGTCGTCTGGCGCGACGACCCACTCACCACGGAGGCCGTCGCCTGGCTCAAGGATGCCTTGGCGCGCGGCGGCCCTTGGCAGTTTCACGGACGGCTGGAATCGGGCTGGGGAGTGATCAGCAACAACGTGCTGCACACCCGCACCGGCTTCACCGACGGCGCAACGCCGCGCCTGCTGTACCGCGCGCGCTACTACGACCGCATTGCCGGGACCTGAATGATTGGGAGAGTAACTAAGGACAAACAGGGGCTCACCCCTACCAGGGCCGGTACCAGGGGGAGTACCAGGGGTCGCGGTACCAGGGATAGGGCCCGAAGCCGGGCCAGGGCGGGCCCAGCCACGGGTCCGGATACCAGGGCCAGTCGGTCGGCGCGGTCGGCTCGGGCCAGAGGTGCTTGGCCGTGGCCGCCACCACGGGATAGCGGTAGGGGTAGTCGCCGACATTCCGCGTCTCGACGCCGGTGAGCGTGCCCGTGACCGTCAGCAGGCGGCCTTGGGGGTATTGCGCCGGGTCGAGGAAGCCGGCAAAGCGCGCGATGAAGCGCCCGTAGGCATCGGCCGCAGTCGGCGCGTCCGGCTGGGGTCTGCCGGCGGCGTCCAGCGGCTGGGCCAGCACCTCGATATCCGTCCTATCGGCGGCATTGCGCACCGCAAGGATGCTGCCGCCCCAGCGCACTCGCGCCCCCGTGTGCTGCGCGGGTGCCTCCTGCGCAGCCGCCACCGTGAGCTCGGCCACGGTTGTGCGCAGCTGCGCCGGCATCTGGGCCGCGCAGCCGGTGAGCAGCAGGGCGAGGATGATGGCTGGCATCACGACCGGTGCCTGCCAGCGGCCGAGCCTTGCGGCGCGCCGCACTGGCCGGCGGCCGACGCGGCGCGTGAGGGCGCTGCGGATGACCGGCTGCGCCGCGGCGCTTGCTGTCAGCTTAGGCATAGTCACTGATTCCCGAACCGGGCTATTCCTGCGCATGTCCAGCAGCGGCGGCGAGGCGTCCCCGCTGCGGCCGAAGCTCGAGCTGCGTGGGTCGGCATGAGAGCGTCCGTCGCCAAAAGTCATCAGCATACCGCCGCCGTCGAAACCTGGACCTGGCGCAGTGGCGCCACTTCGCCGCCTCCATGACCGCCGGCGAGCCGGAGCCGCTCCTAGCGACCGGTCTCGCACCGCACCCCGCACCCCGCACTTCGCACTTCGCACTCCGCACTCCGCACTATCCGTCCCGCCGCGCCTGCTGCTCCTCGCGCTCGATCAGCAGCTGCGCCAGCGAATGGTAGAGCGGCTGCGGGCTCACCAAAAAGGATACGCCGTAGCCGATCATCGCCGCGCTCATCAGCGCCAGCAGGGTGTTCTGGTCGTCCGTCATCTCCATGACGATGACGAAGCTGGTGAGGGGCGATTTCACCGCGCCGGCGAAGTAGGCCACCATGCCGAGCAGCACCATCAAGTCCAGGGGGGCCAGGGCGGTCAGCCGATGCAGATCGGCGCCGATGCCGCCGCCCGTGGCCAGAGCCGGGGCAAAGATGCCGCCGGGGATGCCGCTCAGGTAGGACGCGAGCGAGGCGATGAATTTGTAGAGCGGATACAGCGGAGCCGGCGCTTCGCCGTCGATGACGAGCGCCTTGGCGACGTCGTAGCCCGAGCCCATGACCTGATAGTCCGTCAGCACGCCCATCAGTACCAGCACGGAGCCGCAGACGAAGGCGACGGCCAGCCCGTGGCTCGCCATCAGCGGTGCCATGGCCCGGGAGAAGCGCAGTAGCAGGAAGGCGAAGAGCCCGCCCGCCAGGCCGGCCACCACGCCGCAGAGCACCACTGCGAGCCAGTCGCCCAGCGCCTCGGCGCGCCCTGCGGCGGCGGTGCCGAAGTAGTAGCGCTGATCCATGAGCAGCATGGACACCAGCGCCGAGAGCACCACCGACAGGATCACGATGCCGGCGAGGCGTGGCGTGAAGCCGCGCAGCATCTCCTCGAACGCAAAGACCACCCCGGCCAGAGGCGTGTTGAAGGCGGCGGAGATGCCGGCCGCACCGCCCGCCAGCAGCATGCCACGGGCCATGTAGTCTGCCGGAAAGCGGGCGATCCGGCGCATGGAGTACATGATGGCGGCGGCGACGTGCACCGTCGGCCCCTCGCGGCCGATGGACGCCCCGCAGCTCTGCCCCAGCAGGGTCAGGAGGATCTTGCCCGCGGCGAGCTTGAGGGTCAGGAGCTTGCTTTTGGTGCGCAGCTCCAGCGCGGCGATGACTTGGTTGATGCCGCTGCCTTCACTGCCGGGAAAGAACCGCCGCGCGAGCCAGGCTACCAGCACCAGCCCCAGGGGCGTGAGCAGCAGCGGCGCCAGGGGCTCGGCGTCGGCGATACGAAAGAACAAGCGATTGGCTTGCTCGCTTAGCACGCCGAAGGCCGAGGAGACCAGGCCCACCAGCACCGCCCCCAGCAGAAAGGCCAGGCGGACCCGCCACGCGCGGCGCGAGAGCAGGACGCGGCGAATGTAGCGCAGGCGGCGAAGCTTCACGGGGCAATCACGACGGTAAGCAGGCGTCGCTGGCGCTCGCTTGCTGTCAACGCGACACGAAAAAGCCGGCGCGGGGCCGGCTCCATCTCTATTGCGTGCTCGGGTCGGCGCCCCGGCTCAGTAGCCGCCTTTGCGTTGCACCTCGGGCAGGCCCGCGATCTTGGTACCCTGCTTGGTGGGCGCCAGCGGAAAGAGCTTGTAGAGGTCCTTGCTGGAGGGCTTGCTGCCCCAGACCTTGCCCAAGTCCTTCAGCAGTTGGCGCTCCATGGGCTGGTTCTGATTGTTGTTGATGTACTCGTCGCGCAGGTATTTGACGACGTCCCAGTGCTTGTCGGTGAGCTCGATGCCTTCGCCCTCCGCCAGCGCTTTGGCCACGTCCTCGTCCCAGGCGGTGTGATCCGTGAGGTAACCGGATTCGGTGGTTTCGATGGTTTTGCCGTTGACTTCGATCGACATGGATTGAGGCTCCTCTCGTCATCGCCGGCCCGGGCCGGGACCGCCGCAGGCCAGCACGTTTTTCTCAGGTTGTTGTGACGCGCTCGGCGCCACGCATGGGCGGCTTTGCTGAGCGCTGCGGGTGACCCTATCGGCGCCCGCATCACGACCCGCTAATATTAGTGAGGTTTGGCAGACAAGTCATCCACTTGGCCGCTGACACCGGTCCAATGCCTGGTGGGGCGCCTGCTACTCGGCCTTGTGCACGGCGTCGATGCCTTTGTGCGGGATAAAGAGTCCGCAGCCCATGAGCCGATGCGGGCCGAGTCCTTGCTGTTGCAACCGCAGTGATTCTTCGGGCTTGAGGTCGGCCAGCATCAGGCTGCGCGTGGGCAGGGCGCCGTTTGGTGTCGTCAGCGGTGTCTGCTTGCCGCAAAGCGCCTTGCGCACCCGGATATCGAGCTGCTCGCGCAGCCGCTCCGCGGTCCAGCGCAGGAAGGCCTCTTCGTCCAGGTCTTCTGGACCTGCGACATAGCGCGCGAAGAGCGTCGTTGGCTTGCCGAGCCGCTTCGGCTTGCCGGCACCGATGCCGAGCTCGGCGCCGCCGATGTCCAGGGATATGCCCTCCAGCGCGGCCTTCAGCGCAGCCACCCGCGCCTCGGGCACGCGGATGCTGAGCTTGGTCCGTCGCGACAGCAGCAAGTGCTGGCCGCCACCGTGGCTCGGGCGCTCCCAGCCATTCTGCGAGCCGGCCACATGAATGGTGTGGATGCCTGCATCCGCCTCGGCGAGCCAGGGCACAGCGGCGAGCAGCGCCTGACTCAGGGCGTGGGCGTGATCCACAGGGAGGGAACGGCACTGGAGGGTGAACAGTACATCCACGATATCGTCGGGGATGGTGATTGCCGAGGTCTCTTCTTCGTCCTGCCAGAACATGAGTGCGGAGATCGAGTGGATGAGCTGCGTCTTGACGACGGGAAGTGACGACTGTGGAGGGTAGGGAGCCTGCGCCTCACTCGGGCAGTCGGGCCTGCAATGCGTCGCGGTCGAACCACCAGCCGTCTTGTACGAGAACATCGACGACGTTGCGCAGCCGCACCAGGAACTTCTCCGGCTCGCGCAGCTCCAGGCGATCGCGCCAGAGATCGAAGGCCTCCTGGCTTTCGACCTCGCTGTGGCGGCGGGCGACATTGGAGAGGATCTGCGAGGCGAAGAAAACCAGATTCTCGCGCTGTGTCCCCTGCGCGCGCACATCGGCAAGAAAGAGCGCCGTGGTGGCGGCGACGGCGGCGCCGTCGGCGTCGTCCGGCGTCTCGTCCACGACGTGGTTCAGCAGCTCCACGGCCAGCTCCACGTCGATGGGATAGGTGACCGCGAGCCAGATGCCCTGGCCGAGGGCCGCGATGGACTGCGGCTGCTCCGCTCGGAATAGGACCTCGCAGCAATCGGCGGCGGATTCGAACTGCTCCTCGGAGATGAAGGTGTCGAAGGCCTCGCGCCCGAGCGGCCAAGCCTGCTCGCCGCGCTCCAGTCCCACCAAGGCGCGCGCCATCTTCAGCTTGGCATCGGCCAGTCGTCGCTCGTCGGCCCCGACGCGCTTCAAGGTTTCGTAGTCTTCCTGCAGCGCGAGCAGGTGTGACTCCAAAGCCGCCTCTTCGGCGCCTTGCCGGGCGACGGAGTCGGCGGCGGTGTCGGTCAAGCGGGAGGTGATGTCGTAAGCCTTCATGGAATATGCCTGCTGGGATTCGCGTGCGGGCTGGATGCGCTTGGGTTGTCCGCGCAGCGGCAGGTGCCGCTGCGCGAGCGCCGAATGTCAGCGGATCAAGCCGCTGAAGGCAGCCTCAAGGCGCTCTTCCCAGTCCTCGGGCGTGTCGGGGTAAGGCGGTTTGACGTCCATACGGAAGAAGCGCTCGCCGGAGCGCGCGGCTTCCTGTACCGCTTCTTGGAGCGACGAAAAGCTTTCGATGTCCTTGCGTGAGACGAGAATCTCGCTGAGTTTCAACATGCCTGCGCTGCCATGTGCTGAATTGAGCTATGTGCTGTCGGCGGCGTCGGGAGAACGCCGATGGGAGCGGCTCGACCAAGCCGCTTGACCCGGCTGCGTGCGCCGGGGCCTGCGCGCTCACCGAGCCTTCACGGACAGGCGCGGCCGGCCCGCCCCGGCTGCGCCCTCGGGCTCCGGGATTTCGCCAACGCGCTTCCCGGCCTTCCGCGAGACCTGGAACTTCCGGGCAGAGCGCTTGTCGCCTTGCCGTCTATGGCGGCTTATGTGCTGACGCCCGGGTGCGAATGCAACGCGTGCGCCGATGGCTCCGCGTGGCGACGGGTGCTGTATCAGTGGGTATTAATATTAGGGTCCATTGACATTCTCGGGGGGGCTGGCTAGACTCCTCAGTCTTTGGGCAAGCTTGGGGCGAGCGCTTCTACGGCCTTGAGTCGCCAGCAAAAAAAGTGCGTCGGTCAACTATCCCCAAAGGGATAGCCGCAGCAGCCACCCCCACCCCGAACGTGGAGTGTTTGCAACCGCGCTGCCTGGTTATAGTGCGTCTTGAGATGCAGCCCTCCCGCCGGCTGACGCCTCGGGTACCGGCCGCGGCGGCGAGGGCGCACCAAGACCCCAGTATCGGCTCATCCCAGTACCGGCTCGGCGGCGCGCGCTGTCAGCCGCCGAGCCCAATAGCTCTGATTGGTTTGACCTGATCAGTTCGAACTGACCTTAACGGGAGATTCAGCGACATGGCGATCGACAAGCACCAGACCCCGATGCTCGATCAGCTGGAGGACGGCCCCTGGCCGAGCTTCATCTCCGGCATCAAGCGCCTTCGTGACGAGCACGGCGACGGCCGCATCAACGAGATCACGAACGACCTGCTCGGTCAGCTGGAGCACTCCTACGAGACCCGCAAGGGCTACTGGAAGGGCGGCACGGTTTCCGTCTACGGCTACGGTGGCGGCATCATCCCGCGCTTCTCGGAGGTCTCTCAGGCCTTCCCCAAGTCCAAGGAATTCCACACCCTGCGTGTGCAGCCGCCGGCGGGTAACCACTACACCACCGGCATGCTGCGCCAGCTCGCCGACAGCTGGGAGAAGCACGGCTCCGGACTGGTGACTTTCCACGGCCAGACCGGCAACATCATGTTCATCGGCGCCGACACCAAGGCGACCCAGCACTTCTTCGACGAGATCAACGACTACGGTTGGGATCTGGGCGGTGCCGGCCCCTGCGTGCGCACCGCCATGTCCTGTGTCGGCGCCGCGCGCTGTGAGATGTCGTGCACCAATGAGCTGAAGGCGCACCGCATGCTGGTGAACAACTTCACCGACGACGTGCACCGCCCGGCCCTGCCCTACAAGTTCAAGTTCAAGGTCTCCGGCTGCGCCAACGACTGCCAGAACGCCATCGAGCGCTCGGACTTCGCGGTGCTCGGCACCTGGCGCGATGACATGAAGGTGGACCAGGAAGAGGTAAAGGCCTACGTCAAGGCCAAGGGCCGCCAGTACATCATCGACAACGTCATCACTCGCTGCCCGACCCAGGCGCTGTCGCTGAACGACGACGACACCCTGAACGTCAACAACCGCGACTGTGTGCGCTGCATGCACTGCCTGAATGTCATGCCGAAGGCGCTCCATCCGGGCGACGACAAGGGTGTGACCATCCTCATCGGTGGCAAGCGCACGCTGAAGATCGGCGACCTGATGGGCACCGTCATCGTGCCCTTCAAGAAGCTCGAGACCGAGGAAGACTACGAGGAGATGGTCGAACTCGCCGAGAACATCATCGACTTCTGGGCCGAGAACGGCCTCGAGCACGAGCGCTGCGGTGAGATGATCGAGCGCATCGGGCTTGCCAACTTCCTCGACGGGGTCGGCGTCGACGCCGACCCGAACATGCTCGCCCACCCGCGTGAGTCCTCCTACGTCCGTCTGGATGGCTGGGACGAGGCGGCCGAGGAGTGGTTCGAGAAGCAGGCCGAGAAGGCCGCCGGCTAACGCGTGCTCGTGCGGGAAAATCGGCGCGCGGCGCTGCGCTCGCAATGAGCCACGCCGCGCGCCGCTGATCCTCGCCTGAATCGATCAGCACCTAACTGTTTTCTGATTTACTGGAGGACCATCGATGGCCAAAGACATGCGCGAGCCCATCGAATCCGGCTGCCCCGATCCGTGGCAGTACATGCATCCCGTGATGCGCAAGAATTTCGGCCAGTGGAAGTGGCACGACCATCCGCGCCCCGGCGTGCTGCGCCACGTCGCTTACAGCGGCGACGAGGTCTGGACCGTCAAGGCCGGCACCCAGCGCATCCTCGACGTCTTCACGCTGCGCAAGCTCTGCGACATCGGTGATCAGTACGCCGACGGCTATGTCCACTTCACCCTGCGCTCGAACATCGAGTACATGGTGACCGAGGAGTCGCGCGTTCAGCCGCTGATCGACGCCCTGGAAGACGCCGGCTTCATCGTCGGCGGCACCCAGAACTCGGTGACCATGATCTCGCACACCCAGGGCTGGCTGCACTGCGACATCCCCGGCACCGACGCCTCGGGTGTGGTCAAGGCGATGATGGACGAGCTCATCGACGAGTTCCGCAACGCCAACATGCCGAACCGCGTGCACATCACCACCAGCTGCTGCCAGATCAACTGCGGCGGCCAGGGTGACATCGCCATCAACGTTCAGCACACCAAGCCGCCGAAGATCAATCACGATCTGGTCGCCAACGTCTGCGAGCGTCCGTCCGTCGTCGCCCGCTGCCCGGTGGCCGCCATCCGCCCGGCCATGGTCAACGGCAAGCCCTCGCTGGAGGTGGATGAGCGCAAGTGCATCTGCTGCGGCGCCTGCTATCCGCCCTGCCCGCCGATGCAGATCAACGATGCCGAGCACACCAAGCTCGCCATTTGGGTCGGCGGCAACCACTCCAATGCCCGCGGCAAGCCGACCTTCCAGAAGCTGGTCGCCGCCGGCATCCCCAACAACCCGCCGCGCTGGCCCGAGGCGACCGCCATCGTCAAGCGCATCCTGAAGGCCTACAAGGAAGGCGCGCGGGACTGGGAGCGCATCAACGAGTGGATCGAGCGCATCGGCTGGCCGCGCTTCTTCGAGGAAGTGGAGCTGCCGTTCACCAAGTACCACATCGATACCTGGCGCGGCGCGCGGGCGAGCTTCAACAGTTCGTCCTACATCCGCTTCTGAGTGTGCTGCCAACAGCGGCGGCCGTTGGCTGAAGGGCCCGGCCGCCGGTCTCCGGCTGGCTGCCGACTTGGTCGGCGCCGGCCGGGCGCAGCGACCCGACGTTGGCCAGCCCGAGATCCCCAGCTTGAGATCCCCAGCCCGAGGTCTCCATGAAATTCGCAATTCAAATCAACGAAGGACCGTATCAGCACCAGGCTTCCGACTCCGCCTACTTCTTCACGAAGGCGGCACTGGAGAAGGGGCATGAGGTCTTCCGCGTTTTCTTCTACCACGATGGTGTCAACAACGCCTCGCGCCTGACCACCCCGCCGCAGGACGACCGCAACGTCGTCGCACGCTGGGCCGAGCTGGCCGAGCAGCACGATCTCGACATGGTGGTCTGTGTCGCGGCCGCGCAGCGCCGCGGCATGGTCGACGAGGGCGAGATGCAGCGCAACGGCAAGGACGCGACCAACATCGACCCGCGTTTTCGCATCTCCGGTCTCGGCCAGCTGGTCGAGGCGGCCATTCAATCGGATCGCCTGGTCGTCTTCGGCGACTGAGCCCGCGATCGAGCCCAAGTGGGGGATCACATGTCGGAAACCATCAAGCAATTTCTCTATCTCAACCGTAAGGCGCCCTACGGGACGATCTACGCCTGGGAGTCCCTGGAGGTCGTGCTCATCGGTGCCGCGTTCGATCAGGACGTGAGCCTCGCCTTCATGGACGACGGTGTGTATCAGCTGACCAAGGGCCAAGATACCGCCGGTGTCGGCATGAAGAATTTCTCTGCAACCTACGCCGCCCTTGGCGACTACGAGGTCAAGAAGATCTACGTCGAGAAAGAGTCCCTGGCGGAGCGCGGCCTGAGCCTGGACGACCTCCAGCACCTGGTGTGGGAGGACGAGGACGACGACTGGGCGGAGAAGGACTCCATCAAGCTCGTCTCGCGCGAAGAGATGACCGCCGTCATGGACGGGGCCGATGTCGTCTTCAGCTTCTGACGACTAAGACCGAGCGAGGACAACGATGAGCACTCTGCATACCGTCAACAAATCACCGTTCGAGAAGTCGTCCCTGGACGCCTGCTTGACCCACGTCAGCGGCGGCGCCAACGTGCTGCTCCTCGAGGATGGCGTCTACGCGGCCACCAAGGGCACGGCCGTCGAGCAGCGCGTGAAAGAAGCGCTCGATTCCGTCAAGCTGTTCGTGCTGGGCCCGGATCTGCTGGCGCGCGGGCTGTCCGAAGAGCGTGTTATCGACGGCATCAATGTCGTGGACTACGCGGGCTTCGTGGACTTGGCCGCGGAGAACGACAAGGTCCAGGCCTGGCTGTAATTCCACCAACCCATACAGGAGCATCGATATGCCTATCGAAGTCAACGGCAAGTCCTTCGACACCGACGAAGAGGGCTACCTCGCCAACATCAACGACTGGGAGCCCGGCGTCGCCGAGGTGATGGCCAAGGAAGACGACCTGGACCTCACCGATGAGCACTGGGACATCATCAACTACCTGCGCGAGTACTACGAGGAGTACCAGATCGCGCCGGCGGTTCGTGTGCTCACCAAGGCCGTCGGCAAGAAGTTCGGCAAGGACAAGGGCAACAGCAAGTACCTCTACGGGCTGTTCCCCTATGGTCCGGCGAAGCAGGCTTGCCGCTACGCCGGCCTGCCCAAGCCGACCGGCTGCGTCTGACGCGCGCCTGTCGCACACGCCGGTCTAGCTTGCTGCCGACGTCGGCGTTGGCCGTCGGCGGCAGCCCCATCGCCCGGCGCCGACGGTCCGGCGCGAGTCGGACCGACGGCTCCCGAGAGTCAGCCGAGGCAACCGCGCGCCTGTGCAGCGGCGGCGCGCGCTTGGCCACGAATAACGAAGTCACCATCGAGGCACCGTCGTCATGTCCTTCCTCTCCACGATCTACGCCTATTTGTTCTACTTCGCGGCGTTCGTGTTGGTGGCCGGGCTGGCGGCCAAGGTCGTTCAGTACGCCCGCGCGCCGGCGCCGCTGAAGATCCCCACCACGCCAGCGCCGACGACCCGCTCCGGCGTCGTCTTCCGACTCACGCGCGAAGTGGTCTTCTTCGAGAGCCTGTTTCGCGGTAACAAGTGGATTTGGATCTTCGGCTGGATATTCCACTTCGGGCTCTTTCTCGTGACGCTGCGCCACCTGCGCTACTTCATCGATCCGGTGTGGGCGCCGATTCAGTTCATCCAGCCCTTTGGCATCTACGGCGGTATTGCGATGGTCGTCGGCCTCGCCGGGCTGTGGGCGAGACGCTTCTTGGTCGACCGCGTGCGCTACATCACCTCGCTGTCGGACCACCTGATCTTGGCGCTGCTGATCACCATCGGCCTGTCCGGGCTCGCAATGCAGTTCCTCGCGCATACCGACGTGATTCGGGTGAAGGAGTTCTTCCAGGGCCTCTACGTCGGGCAGGTGATGACGCTGCCGGCGGATCCCCTGCTACTGCTGCACCTGCTGTTGGTGGCCGGGCTCATGATCATCTTCCCTTACAGCAAGCTCCTGCATATGCCGGGGCTCTTCTTCAGCCCCTCGCGCAACCAAGTGGACAACCCCCGGGAGCGCCGACACGTCGCCGGCTGGGCACGTCGGTTGGAGCAACAGCAATAGACACGCGCCACGGCACCGCCGCCCGCCGTCGCTGCCAGCTCGCACGCAGCAACCTGCGGCCGCGAGCGCCTGACCAGGCGCGGCCCGCCCCCAGGCGAGAGGCACGGGCACAAGACCAGCTTTCGGAGAGACAGAAACCATGGCCAAGGCCGACTTCGAAGTTCCCGTCCTGAAACAGTATCCGGAGATCCCGGAGATCGAGCCGGGCATCATGGCCCACGCCTCGCCGTACAAATCCAAGGAGGAGTTCCAGTCGCCCTTGGGCTTTCCGGGTGCGCTGGTGGATGACTGGCAGGACCAGGCCATCGACAAGATGGGCGAGCTGCTCGGGCGCTACCGCTCGCTGCGGGTGTACTTGGACTCTTGCGTCAAGTGCGGCTCCTGCACCGACAAGTGCCATTACTACCTGGGCACGCACGACCCCAAGAACATGCCCGTCGGTCGCCAGGACCTGATGCGCAAGGTGTATCGCCGGTACTTCACGCTCGCGGGCAAGTACTTTCCGAAGCTGGTCGGCGCCGAGGACTTCACCGAGGAAGTGCTCGCGGACTGGTACAGCTACTTCCACCAGTGCTCCCAGTGCCGGCGCTGCTCGGTGTTCTGTCCCTACGGCATCGACACCGCCGAGATCTCCATGGCCGCGCGCGAGATCATGGATCACATCGGCGTCGGCCAGAAGTATTGCAACGAGATCATCGGCAAGGTCTACAAGATCGGCAACAACCTGGGGCTGCCCGGGCCTGCGCTGGAGGATACGCTGGAAGGCCTCGAAGAGGACGTCTATGACGAGACCGGCGTCGAGGTGAAGTATCCGCTGGACAAGGAGGGTGCCGAGGTCCTGCTCATCACGCCGTCGGCGGACTTCTTCGCCGAGCCGCACGTGGACGGCCTCATCGGCTATGGCAAGGTCTTCCACGAGGCCGGGCTGTCCTGGACGCTGAGCAGCTATGCCTCCGAGGCGGCCAACTTCGGCATGTTCATCGGCTCCTACGAGAATATGCGCCGGGTGGCCCTGCGCATTCGCGAGGCCGCCATCAAGCTGGGTGTCAAGCGTATCGTCTTCGGCGAGTGCGGCCATGCCTGGCGGGTCGCCTACAGCTTCCTGAATACCCTGGCGGGGCCTTGGGACTTTCTGGATCAGCGCTACCCGATCCCGCAGCACATCTGCGAGCTTACCTATGACCTCATCCAGCGCGGCAAGCTGAATCTCGACAAGAGTCGCAACGACGACATGGTGCTGACGTACCACGACTCGTGCAACGTCTCACGCGCTTCGCGCATGGGCGATCGCCCCGGCGGTCAGTTCGACATTCCCCGCGCGATCATCCGCGCGTCTTGCAACAACTTCTACGACATGGACGAGGACACCATCCGCGACCGCACCTTCTGCTGCGGCGGCGGCGGGGGTCTGCTGACCGACGATCTGATGGAAGTGCGCGTCAAAGGCGCCCAGCCGCGTGTGGAGGCGTTGAACAACGTCATCCAAGAGAAGGGCGTGACGCACATGGCCGCGATCTGCGCCATCTGCAAGAGCCAGTTCACCAAGGTGCTGCCGTACTACGGCATGGACATGGACCAGATCGTGAGCGTGCACCAGCTCGTGTCCAATGCGTTGGTCCTCACGGGCCAGACCACCGACGAAGACGACGTGGAGGCCGCCGACGAAGCCGCGTGACGGCAGCCACTACGGGTTGTGCACGCCGCGTCGTCAGACGTCGGACGACTCGTCTAGAACATGGTCCCGGCCGACGCCGTGTCGACCAGACCTCATCGAGAAGCGAGCGCGACAGCTTGCAGCGTAAGGAGCGTTACCCATGGCAACTTCCAGCGATGAAATGAACAAGCTTTCCTGGCGCCGGTTCGAGGACGGCGACAACGTCTGGGATGACCTGACCGAGCAGATCTTCGTTCAGGATACGTCCCACAAGTGCCCGACCTATGTGCACAAGACGCCGCCGTGCCAGGGCAGCTGTCCCTCCGGCGAGGACATTCGCGGCTGGCTGCAGATCGTGCGCGGGCTGGAGCAGCCGCCCGAGGGTATGACCTGGCAGGAGTACGCCTTCCGTCGCTCCACGGACGCCAATCCCTTCCCGTCCATGATGGGGCGCGTCTGCCCGGCGCCTTGCCAGGACGGCTGTAACCGCAACGAGGTCGAGGATTACGTCGGCATCAACGCCGTCGAGCAGTTCATCGGCGACAATGCCACCGCCCAGGGCTACAAGTTCTATCCGGCCGAGCACGACACGGGCCGGAATATCGCCGTCATCGGCGGCGGCCCGGCCGGCCTCGCAGCGGCCTACCAGCTGCGGCGCAAGGGCCATGCGGCTACTATCTTCGAGGCCAACGGCGACCTCGGCGGCATGTTCCGCTACGGCATCCCGGGCTACCGCGTGCCGCGGGACGCGCTGGACTCCGAGATCAACCGCATCCTCGACATGGGCAAGATCGAGGTGAAGCTGAACAGCCGCGTCGGCGTGGATATCACGGTCGAAGAGCTGGAGCAGAATTACGACGCCGTGCTTTGGGCCATCGGCTGTCAGTCCGGTCGCGGCCTGCCGGTGCCGGGCTGGGAGGGCACCCCGAACTGTGTCTCCGGCGTCGCCTTCCTGAAGGCCTTCAACGAGGGCCGCATGAAGGTCACCGCCGACAAGGTTGTCTGCGTCGGCGGCGGTGATACCTCCATCGACGTGGTCTCGGTTGCGCGCCGCCTCGGCCACATCACCAAGTCCGGCAACCGCGACCTGCCGGAGACGGTGATCCACGACGGCTATGTCGCCCACGATACCGCCATGACCGCGGCCGCGGAAGGCGCCGAGGTGACGCTGACGTCGCTGTTCCAGCGCGAGAAGATGACCGCCGCCGAGCACGAGGTGCACGACGCCCTGCACGAGGGCGTGACCATCCTCGACGGCGTCATGCCGGTGGAGGTCATCAAGAGCGACGCGGGTCGAGCCATCGGCCTCAAGGTCGCCGACTGCGAGATGAAGGACGGGCGCCCGACGCCGGTGGAGGGCACCGAGCGCGTCCTCGATGCCGATCTGGTGGTCTCCGCCATCGGCCAGGGCGGCGAGCTGACCGGCTTGGAGGACTTCGACAACGGCCGCGGCCTGATGAATTCCGACAAGTTCTATCAGGTGCCGGACCGCCCGGGGCACTTCGTCGCCGGCGACATCATCCGCCCACACCTGCTGACCACCGCCATCGGCCAGGCGTGGATCGCCGTGGAGTCCATCGAGGAGTACCTGAAGCAGGCGGAGCACAAGAAGCGCCCGAAGGTGGACGTGCACCACTTCAACCTGCTGGAGAAGATGACCGAGGCCCACCTCGCCCCCAGCGAGTTCAAGGTCGACGAGTCCGGCGATCTGCGCGGCACCTCCGATGCCGGTTATGCGATCCACAACTACGAGGACCGCGCCAGCGCCGAGGTGATCCCGCACGACGAGCTGTTCCTCGCACATTTCCCCTATACGCCGCGGGTGCTGCGCAAGGAAGAGGTCCCCAGCGCCGAAGAGGTGCTCGGCCACTTCAAGGAGCGCGTCATCGGCTACAGCGAAGAGGACGCCGTCAACGAGGCCAAGCGCTGCATGAGCTGCGGCATGTGCTTCGAGTGCGACAACTGCGTCATCTTCTGTCCGCAGGACGCGGTGTTCCGCGTCAACAAGGATCAGCGGACCACCGGCCGCTATGTGGACACCGATTATGCCAAGTGCATCGGCTGCCATATCTGCGCGGACGTCTGTCCGACGGGCTACATCAAGATGGGCCTCGGTGAATAGGCTGGATGCAACGGCAGGCCCCTGCGGCGCTTGGGCGTCGCCGGGGCCGGAGTAGTGCGATGAGATACAAGCAATTCACGTCGGGCATGTGCCGGGTCACGAGCCTGGCCCTGGTGAGCTTGGCGTTGGTCGCGGGGAGCGCGATCGTGCAGGCCACCGGCGTCGGCGATTTCGTTGTCGACAGCTCCAAGGCCGCTGGCCTCGAGAACTGCGTCGAGCCCACCGAGTACATGCGCCGCAATCACATGGAGGTCATTCGCCACCAGCGTGATACGACTGTCTATGGCGGCATTCGCTCCACCAAGCACAGCCTGGCTGGCTGTGTGGAGTGTCATGTCGGGTACGACGCCCAGCACAAGCCCGTCGGCATCGATGGCGATGGGCAATTTTGCGCTGCATGCCACGACTATGCGGCGGTGAAGCTGAATTGCTTCGACTGCCACGCCACCGTCCCCCAAGGCGAGGCCTGGAATCAGGTCAGGGCCACGGAGCACGAAAGCCTGCTGCCAGGGGTGGAAGAGCAGGCGGATGCTGCGGCCGCAGCAGCGGCGGCGTCGGGCGCGAAGGCAGCCGCGCAGGAGAGCAGAGCACAATGAGCCAAGAACGCGATCGAGAAGTGAACCGAGAGCGGCGCCGTTTTATCGGTGCCGCTGCCGGCGCAGTGGCCGGGAGCGCAGGTGGTGCTGGAGCACTCGCGATGGGCGCACTGGCATCGTCGGCCGCCGGCGACGCAGACGCCGCCGCGCGCACCGACCCCGTCACCGATCGGCACCGTTGGGGTATGTTCGTCGACACCAGCAAATGTGCCGACGGCTGCACGGCCTGTGTCGATGCCTGTGATCAAGAGAACGGCCTCAACCTGCAATCCGAGCCCCATGGTGATGACGAGGCCAAATGGCAAAACCAGCGGGCCGTGTGGATTCGCAAGGTCAAGCTGCGCGACCAGGCAACCGGGCACGTGACCAATCTGCCCCTGATGTGCCAGCACTGCGAGCACCCGCCGTGCGTGGACGTCTGCCCCACGGGCGCCTCGTTCAAGCGTGCCGACGGTATCGTCATGGTGGACCGCCATACCTGCATCGGCTGTCGGTACTGCATGATGGCCTGTCCGTACAAGGCCCGCTCCTTCATCCACGAGCAGGTGGATCAGAAGCTCACCCGGGCGCCCCGCGGCATGGGCTGCGTCGAGAGCTGCAATCTCTGCGCACACCGGCTCGACACCGGCGACATCTCCACCGCCTGCGCCGATGCCTGCGCTGCCGAGAATCACCATGCCATCGTCTTCGGCGATTTGAAGGACCCCACCAGTCCGGTGCGACAGGCCATGGCCAAGCAGACGAGCCGCCAGATCCGCGAAGATCTGGAGCTCAACACCGGTGTGCGCTACGCCGGCATTTGATCCCATCTCGGGCCGCGCCTGCGCCTGCGCGACCCGCCCGCGGCGGCGCACTAGCCGCCGCGGCCCAATCATCGAGACCGAGCGATGAGCAAAAGAATCGTCTACCGCGAATGGCTGATCCAACCCGAGCGTTATTGGGGTTTGCTCGCGATCCTGGCCGCTGTCATTGCCATCGGCGGCGCCGCTGCGCTGTATATGGAGCACGAGGGGCACTGGGTCACGGGCATGACCAACTCCGTGGTTTGGGGTCTGCCGCATGTTTTTGCGGTATTCCTGATTGTCGCCGCCTCCGGGGCGCTCAACGTCGCCTCCATCGGCACGGTCTTCAATAAACCCTCCTACAAGCCCTTGGGTCGGCTGTCCGGGCTGCTCGCCGCCGGGCTATTGGTGGGGGGCTTGCTGGTGCTGGTGCTCGACCTCGGACGCCCGGATCGACTCCTGGTGGCCATGACCACCTACAATTTTAGCTCGATCTTCGCCTGGAACATCTTCCTGTACACCGGCTTCCTGGCGATCACCATCGGCTATCTGTGGACCATGGCCGAGCGCAAGGGCAATTATTTGCAGCGCCCGGTCGGTATTTTCGCCTTCCTCTGGCGCTTGGCGCTCACCACGGGTACGGGCTCCATCTTCGGCTTCCTGGTGGGGCGCTCCGCCTATGACACTGCCGTGCTGGCGCCGATGTTCGTGGTCATGTCCTTTGCGTACGGGCTGGCCATCTACATGCTTGTGCTGATGACCAGCTTCGAGTGGGACGGCCGTCCCATCGGTCCGAAGATCCTCAAGCGCCTCAAGGACCTCCTGGGACTCTTCGTGGGGGCTGTGCTCTATTTCACGCTCATCTACCATCTGACCAATCTTTACGGCGCCAAGCATGCCGATTTCGAGTCCTTCCTGCTTCTGGACGGCGGTCTCTACACCCTGATGTTTTGGGGCGGCTGGGTGCTCGTGGGCGGTCTGCTTCCGCTCGGCATCATCTACCATCCGCGCCTCAGCAAAGACCGAAACTGGATCGCGACGGCTTGTGCGCTGGTCATCGCCGGCGGCTTGGCCGCAATGTATGTGGTCATCATCGGCAGCCAGGCCTTTCCGCTGGAGATGTTCCCGGGCAAGACCGTGCTCGCCTTCGGTGCTCCGGGTGACATCGGTGGCGCGGTCGCGCCCTATACGCCGAGCTTGCCGGAGCTGTTGCTCGGCATCGGCGGTGTCGCGGTTGCCATGCTCATCGTCTCTGTGGGGATCAGGGTGCTGCAGTTCCTGCCGGAATCCTTGTCCGACAGGGAAATGGACGGCTTGGCCGAGCCGGCCTGACGTCGGCGGCGTCGGCGGCGCGCTGGCTGCCGACGCGCCCGCCTTTCTTCCGCCGTGCCGCGCTCAAGCGGCCGCCGCGACCGTCTCTCCTCCTGCGACATGGCGCATATCTATCTCGCTGCCACCCGCAAGTCCTCCGGCAAGACGACCCTCAGCATCGGCCTCTCGCGTGCGCTGTGCCGGCGGGGACGTAAGGTGCAGCCCTTCAAGAAGGGGCCGGACTACATCGATCCGCTGTGGCTGTCCCGCGCCGCCGGGCGGTCTTGTCTGAATCTCGACTATCACACGACCCCGGCCGAGGAGATCCAGGCAGCGTTCACCAGGGCGCTCGCAGATGCCGATCTCGGCTTCATCGAGGGCAATGTCGGGCTGTTCGACAGTGTCGATCTGCAAGGTGCCTACAGCAACGCGGAGCTGGCGAAGCTGATCGAGGCGCCCGTGCTGCTGGTGGTGGACGTGCAGGGCCTGGGCCGGGGCATCGCGCCTTTGCTGCTCGGCTATCTCGCTTTCGATCCGGCGCTGCGCATCAGCGGGGTCATCCTGAACAAGGTCGGCGGCGCACGGCATGAGGCCAATCTTCGCCGGGTGGTTGAGTACTACACGGATCTGCCCGTCATCGGCGCCGTGCCCCGGCTGGCGGACATCACCATCGAGGAGCGGCATCTGGGCCTGATGCCCAGCAACGAGGCGCAGGCCGCGGAGGCCACCGTCGAGCGCATCACCGAGAAGGTTGCCGCGCACGTGGATCTGGCCGCGGTGGAGCGCATCGCCGAAACGGCGGCGACACCCCCCGAGCCGCCGCCGTCGCCGCGAACCCTGCCAGCGAGCACCGAGCCCGTGCGCATCGGCATCGCCCGGGACGACGCCTTCGGCTTCTACTACCCGGACGATCTCGCGGCCTTGAGCGCCGCCGGCGCCGAGCTGGTTCCGTTCAGTCCGGTGGCCGATACGCAGCTCCCGGACGTGGATGCCCTGTTCATCGGCGGCGGCTTTCCGGAGATGCGCATGCAGGAGCTGGAAGCCAACACGGCCATGCGGACTGCGGTCGCCGATTTTATCCGGGCCGGCAACGCCGTCTATGCGGAGTGCGGCGGACTCATGTATCTGACCGAGCGGCTGCATTGGCAGGGGCGCTGCTGCCGCATGTGCGGGGTCCTGCGCGCCGACGTGGCGATGCATGATCGCCCGCAAGGGCGAGGCTATGTCCGTTTGGCAGAGACCCAGGCGTTTCCTTGGCCGCGCCGCGACGGGCGGGAGCCCGCGGAGATCCACGCCCATGAATTCCATCACTCCGCTGTCATCACCCCGGATCCGGACTGGATCTACGGCTATCGGGTGCTGCGGGGGCAGGGTGTCGACGGCCGCCACGACGGGATCGTTTTGGGCAATCTGCTCGCCAACTATGCGCATCTGCGCGATGTCGGCGGTGTCGACTGGACGGGCCGTTTCCTTGCGCACGTGCGGGCGCTCAAGTGAGCGCCGCAGGGCAGGGTGGCGCGGCAGGTGGGGGCGACGGCGCAGCGACCGCCGCGTTATGATCGCCAAGTGACTACGCCGGCGTGGCGCTCGCCGGCTCCGCAGACAGCATTGGGAAGAGAGGCATGTTCAAGTTGACGCCGGCTGCGGCCGAACAAGTCCTGAAAGCCGCGAAGCAGGGCAATGCCGAAGGCATGTCACTGCGCCTCGCTGCCGAGCAGAAGCCCGACGGTGCCATCGAATACCGCATGGGCTTCGAAGACTCCATCCAGGAGGACGACATCCGTTTCCAGAGTGAGGGTGTCGACCTGGTGCTGTCACCGGAAGACGTGCCACTGCTGGATCAGGCCACCATGGACTATGCGGAGGTGGAGCCCGGCAAGATGCACTTCATTTTTCTCAATCCGAAGGACCCGCACTACAAGCCGCCATCGGATGGCTGAGGCGCGAGCTGCGAGGAGCGAGTAACGGGTTACGAGCAGCCAGCGATCAGGGCTGGTCCCAAGGGCCTTCGGCAAGTATCTGCACTGCTGCTCGCGCATTGACTTCGTGATACCGCTGTAGCCGAGCTGCGTCGCTTACAGCGGCATCGTCGACCCTCGACCCTCGAAACTTCATCATGGAGCTTGCGAGCGAAGACAACTTCCGCCTCAACGTGCTGCTCGCCAACAAGCCCAAGGCGATCCGCATCGACGAATCCAAGCTCATCGTCTACGGGCTGTCAGACAAGGGCGAGGCCAAGGTCGACCTGAATCCGACCGGCCGTCCGGAGCAGTATCTGCGCGCCGTCAAGGAGCTGATCTCGGGCCACATCCTCGGCTCGCCCGGTGGCTACCCCGTATATCTCAAGCGTTGGACCCGGATGGGCCAGATGCGCGACGAGAGCCTGGAGCAGCTGCTGATGCTCGGCGAGCCCGAGGCGGTGGTGGCCGCCGTCGGCTCGCCCGGTCTGACCGAAGAGCTCGCGCGCCGCGCGTGGTGGGCTATGGAGGATGCCGACAACGCCCGGCGCATGCTCCAGAACCCCAACATCGTCGCGAGCGGCATGGGTCCGGTGTTGGCGGATTACGTTCTGGACTATCTACCCTTCGAGACCGAAACGGATCAGCAGACGGACTCGGTGCGCCTCATCCTCCAGCCCGGCTTGCTGGAGCCTGCGAAAGTGGACGATCTCTGGTCCAAGTCCGGGCGTAAGCAGGCCTATCTGGTGGGCTTTTTGCAGGCGCGGCCGGACGATCTGCCGCAGCCGCTGGCGCCGCGTTCCGATGCCGATGTGCTCGCGGATCAGCTGGCACCGCTGAGCGGTGCCGGCAACCCGGCTGCCAGGCTGTTGCTGCGGGCACTGTCGGGGGCCGGCCAGACCTATCTCAAGACGGTGGCCGCGGTGCTCGAGAAACCGCCGAACCAGGACGTGGTCACCGCCGCCTTCGACTGCCTAAGGGACTATTTTGCAGATCTGCGCCCGGAGGGCGATCCAAAGCTGCCGCTGCCGGAGCTCGAGGCCGAGGCCCGGGCCTTTGCCGCAGGCGATGGCGCCCCAGTTGCCGTGCAAGCGCTGCTGGCGTCTTGCCCGCAGGCGCGGGGCGATGTTGCGGCCATGCGCATTCTCTCGGGCGTTGGCTATGGGGTGATTCGTCCGGTGCTGCGCGATCCCACGACTCTGGGCAGCCTGATGCGGCGTAAGCTCCAGCCGATTATGGACCCCATTCAGGCACAGCTTGCTAGCCTTCGAAGGGCTGAGGGCTGAGGGCTGAGGGCTGAGGGCTGAGGGCTGAGGGCTGAGGCCTCGGCATCTCAGCCGGTAACTGCGCCGCGATGTCGCGCCATGCGGCCGAGGGATGTCGGGTCAGCGCGGGCGCTTCGGCTCGCGTCTGCGGGCGGCGGCCTCGGCGAGCTCTTCCAGCATGGGGACGGTGTCGTCCCAGCCGATGCAGGCGTCGGTGATGCTCTGGCCGTAGCGCAAGGCCACCTCCTGCTTCAGGTCTTGGCGGCCGGCCACCAGGTGACTTTCGATCATGGCGCCGATGATGCGCCGGTCGCCGCGCGCAATCTGTCCGGATACGTCCTCGCAGACGCGCAGCTGCTTGTCGTGCTGCTTGCGGCTGTTGGCGTGGCTGAAGTCGATCATGATCTTCGGCCGCAGCCCGGCCTCTTCGATGGCTTCCGCGGCGATGTTGACGCTTTCGGTGTCGTAGTTCGGGCGGCTGCCGCCGCGCAGAATGATGTGCGTGTCCAGATTGCCGCGGGTGTTGAAGATCGCGGACTGGCCGTCCTTGGTCAGCGACATGAACACATGCGGGCGCGCGGCGGCGTGGATGGCGTCGATGGCCACCTTGACGCTGCCGTCGGTGGCGTTCTTGAAGCCCACGGGGCAGGACAGGCCGGAGGCGAGCTCGCGGTGGCCCTGGCTTTCAGTGGTGCGTGCGCCGATGGCGCCCCAGCTCACTAGGTCCGCGATGTACTGCGGGCTGATCAGGTCCAGAAACTCCGTGCCCGCGGGGACGCCAAGCTCGTTCAGGTCCAGGAGCAGCTTGCGCGCGAGGCCGAGCCCCTTGTTGATCTCGAAGCTGCCGTCGAGGTTGGGGTCATTGATGAGCCCCTTCCAGCCGACGGTGGAGCGCGGCTTCTCGAAGTAGACCCGCATCACGATCATGAGCCGGTCCGCCAGCGCCCGGCGGACCTCTGCCAGGCGCCGGGCATAGTCCATCGCCGCGTCGGCATCGTGCACGGAGCAGGGCCCCGCCACCACCAGCAGCCGGTCGTCGTCGCCGTGCAGGATGCGCTGGATTTCGCTGCGCGCGTGGAACACCGTTTCCGCGGCGGTGTCGGTGATGGGGAACTCGGCGTGCAGGTCCTTTGGTGCAATGACCTGCTTGATTTCGCGGATGCGGAGGTCGTCGGTTTCGGGGCGCATGGAATCTGGGGCGCGGTTGTTTGGGACGACGGCTGCCGCTTGAGCAGCGCGTCCGGCGGGCTGCTGCCGCCGCTGATCAAGCCTATCAGTATAACGGAACATAGCCCTAAGAGGTCGCGCGCGACTCGGCCAAGACCCGGTCACAGGCATGGCTTGCGCCTGCGCCGACACCGTACAATAGGGGGCTTTTGTCGGCGAATGCACAGCTGTGCCGCCGCAGTGCATTCCGCGCCACCGGGTGCCCGGCTGCCTTGCTCATCGCGGCCGAGCCCGCTGGTCCTGCTGTCAGACTGAAACACTGCAATGAAGAACGACGGATCCAGTCAGGGGCCGGGACAGCCTTCGCCCCCCAAGACCGCCCGGCCGAAGCCGCGCGGGCGTCGGCGCCGCGGCGCCGGGGAGCTCGATGCTTGGGCCGAGGAGATCTATGCCGCCCCCAAGGACAAGCCGACGGCGGACGAGGGGGAGGCCCAGGTTATCGTCAGCACCCGGCTGCGTAAGCCCAAGGTGCACTTGATGGCGCCCGCAACCGCCGGCTACGTAGACCTGCGCGCCTACATGGGCCGCTGGTACGAGATCGCCCGGCTGCCCTATTTCACCCAGCGCCGCTGTATGAAGGACGTGCACGCCGACTATGTGCTCGGCGATGACGGTATGGTCTATGTCACCAACCGCTGCACCCATCAAGACGGCACGATCGGCACCGCCAAGGGAGTTGCGCGGGTCGTGGACCGCAGCACCAATGCGCGCCTAGAGATCAGCTTCCGCACCCTCTATGGAGTGCATGTGCTTTGGGACGACTATTGGATCATCGGCGTCGGCGCCGACTACGAGTACGCGCTGGTCGGGCAGCCCACGCGTAAGCGCGGCTGGGTACTGAGCCGCGATCGCAGCCCGAGCGAGCAGCAGGTCGAGGCCTGGCTCGCGGAGTTCGCGGACAAGGGCTTTCCGGCGGACGAGCTCCTGCGCACGCGGCAAGATCCGGGCGCAGATGCAGCGACCAGCGAGCCGGCCGCTGCCCCAGCGGACTGAGTCCGGCTCGCGGCTCGGGGAGATCGCTTCGCCCGCTCCGCATCTCGGTCGCCCGGCGGTCTCCGGGCGGCCGCCGACGCGTCAACCTAGATACAGCAGTTCAGGGTTGCTGAGCACAGCCTAACTTGCTGAAATCCCTGCGCAAGGAGGTGCCCATGAACGACCTTTCTCTTCACCCATCGGGTGCGGCGCCGACGCCGCCCGAATCAGACTGCCGAGCGCTGGTGCCAGCCGAGGGGCCGGTTGCTGTAGACACATTCGGTGGTCGCGTGCATGTCGAGTGGGACCCGTCGGCGGCGGTTACGCCGCTCGGCCAGCTCCCGTTCTTCGCCGAGTTCCTGAAGGTCAGCGGCCGGTTCGACCAGTGGGTAGAGACATGCCCGGTCAGCTGGCGCAGCAACAACGCGCCGAACAAGCGCGATGTGCTGGGCACAGCGGTGCTGGCGATCCTCTGTGGCCACTGGCGCTATGCGCACATCAGTGCGCTGCGCGGCGATCAAGTCAACGCCGAGCTGCTCGGGATGGAGAAGATGGTCAGCGAGGATTCGGTGCGTGCGACCTTCGCCCGGATGGACGAGGACGCGGCGCTCGCGTGGTTGCGCCGGCACCTGCTGGCGGTCACCGAGCCGCTGCTCGCCGAGCCGTGGATTCTCGACGCCGATGTCACCGTCAAGCCCATCTATGGGCATCAAGAGGGGGCCGTGCTCGGCTACAACCCGCATAAGCCCGGACGGCCCTCGCATACCTACCATACCTACATGATTGCCCACCTGCGCCTCGTGCTCGACGTGGAGGTGCAGCCCGGCAACCAGCACCACTCGAAATTCAGCGCACCGGGGCTGTGGGATCTGCTCGATCGCATCGGCCGGGCGCGCTGGCCGCGGCTGCTGCGCGGGGATCGCGACTGGGGCACCGAGGGGAACATGCAACGCTGCGAGCAGGCGGGGCTGGCGTACCTGTTCAAGCAGCGCATGACCAAACGCACCAAGGCGCTGGTGGAGCGGCTGTTGCGCGATGCCGAGTGGACCAATGCCGGTCAGGGCTGGCAGGGCGCGGAAGCCCAGTTGCGCCTCGCGGGCTGGAGCCGCGCGCGTCGTGTCGTCGTGCTGCGTCGGCGTCTGAAGAAAGACCTCGCCATCGAGGACCGTGGCGAGTCCGGCCAGCTGCGCCTGAGCTTCACCGAGGTCGAGGACGACGTGCGCCTCTACGAGTACGCGGTGCTCGTGACCTCGCTCGACGCCGAGATCCTCACCATCGCCGGCCTCTACCGCGACCGCGCCGACTGCGAGAACAACTTCGACGAGCTCAAGAATCAGTGGGGTTGGGGCGGGTTCACCACCACCGACCTCAAGCGCTGCCGGATCATGGCCAGTATGACCGCGCTGGTCTACGACTGGTGGAGCATCTTCGCGCGCCTCGCCGAGCCCGACAAGCACAGCGAGTCGATCACCTCGCGCCCGCTGTTGCTCAACGCCCCGGCGCGCCGCATCGACCATGCCCGCCAGCGCCGCTTGGTCATCAGCCACCACCATGCCGAGGCCGGCTGGGTTGAGCGCGCCTGTCGCAACCTTGCCGCCTTCCTCCACGGCCTGCGGCTGACTGCGGAGCAGTTGACGCCGACCCAGCGCTGGTACCGCATCCTCTCGCGGGCGATGCGCAAGTACCTCCACGGCCGCCAGCTGCAGCCGCCCGACCCACTGCCGGCGCCGCCCTGAGCCGGCGGCGGCTGCGACATCACGTTCTGTGCACCGCATCGGCCTGCGAAATTCGCCGGCCGAAGGGTTCAACTGCTCTTTTTAGGGTCAACGCTGCTGCACGCCGAAGCGGCTCAACAACTGCGTGGCCCGATTCATCACATCCAGCAGCGGGCCGACGCGGCCCTCCAGCTCGATGCTGTCCAGCAGGTTCTTGGCATAGAGCCCGAGCTCGGTATCTCCGCCGAGGCGCAGGCGCCGGTTGAAGAACAGCGTATCCGGGTCCTCCCTGCGTGTGGCCAGCAGCAGGAGCTCATAGGTGTTGCCCTCGATGCTGACATCAGCGGCGGCGCCGTGTCGTGCCGCTTCCAAGCGGCCTTGGCGCAGCGTGAGCCGGTAATCGAGGCGGGCGTCCTCGACGCTGATGCGCAGGACCTTATGATCCAGGAAGTCGAGCTCCCCCTCCGCAAGCTCTGGCTTGAGGACTCGGTTTAGGATCTGTGCGAGCACGGCACTGTTCAGCCGAGCCGGGATCAGGCCGAGCGGCAGGGTCAGTACTGCGGGGAGCCGCGGAGCATGAAAGGCGTCTGTGCGTTCGGACATGGTACAAATTCTAAGCAGGCGGATGGCCGCTGGCGCCCGCGTCCGCTCGGGCGATCAGCGCGCCGGAAGCCTTCGCGGCACTGCACCGCGATGCCCTGACGTCGCTTGCGTGCTGCCCGGCCGGATGCTGCGCGATTGTCCGGAGGCGTTGGCTCCGGGATGCTCGGGTCGAGGTGATGCGCCGGCAGCGTCGCTCAAGCGGCGGTAATCAAGCCCCGGGCGCGAAGGTCATGGATCTCTGGCCAAAACTCGGTGCGCAGTCGCCGCCACTCCATGATGAACCAGGGGGTCACGCGTTCCGGCTCTTCTTGAATCAGCCGATCCACTTCGACACTCGGCATCCACCGCCAGGCCGCGATCTCACCCGGATTCACGTCGATACGCACCGGTGCCGGCACCTTGCCGACGAAGACTGAGCACAGCTCGTGCTCGGCGCCCGTGTCGCCGAAGATGGCTTGATATTGAAAGCGATACAGGAACTTGAGGTCCACGTCGACGGCAAGCTCCTCGCGCAGCCGGCGGTGCACGGCTTGCTCGTAGCTCTCGCCACGGCGCGGATGGCTGCAGCAGCTGTTTGACCAATACAGGGGCCAGAGCGGCTTGGTGCCGCTGCGCTGCTGGAGCAGCACCTCGTCGTTCTCCGTGAACAGGAAGATCGAGAAGGCGCGGTGCAGCAGGCCGTCTCCGAGATGGGCATTGACCTTGGTCTCGTAGCCAGTGACGTTGTCTTCGCCGTCCACGAGGATCAGCGGCTCGTTATCGAAGGATACGGTCTTGTGCTTGTTCAAGTGCGATCTCCTGCCCGTTTGGACCGCTCAGCGGTGCGTCGGCGTGCGGACTGCTGTCGCGTTCGGTGGCGCAAACCGCCACGCTAGCCCAGGCCGACAAGAAAGATTGACACAAGCGGCGTCAATTGAACTTGACGATACGCAACTATCTTGGCGATATACACGTTCTGCGCAATGCGCTGCGGCCAGCAAGCCCGGTGCAGACTCGCGGCCTTTGCGAATGCGCCCATGGCTGGCAGGCTAGAGCCCGACCGGATCTTCTAATAGGCAAGGTTTGGGCCAACGCCTGGCTGGCGTAACTGTCCATGCCCATGGGTGTGCATACAAACCTTTGTTTTGCATATTGTTCGGAGTTTGCCGCCTGGCGCCGCCAGCGGGCGGGATGGCCTTATCAGCGAGGCCTTTGCAACAGGACTGTAAAGAATACTGACAGCGCTAGGCATCAGCGGCCTGTCAGTACACATAACTGGCGGAGCCGTCTCATCGTCGCCAACCGTGGGAGCCGTCTAGACACAGACGGCGCAGACCATCGGACATCACCCGGTGGCTGCGCCCGGCTGAAAGCCTAGGAGACGGTGCGCCGGCCCTCGGGGTCGGCCTCGAGCTTTTTGACTCCGAGCGGCTGCACCTTGAGCTTGAGCGCGGTGACGGCGAAGAGGTCCTCAGTAGGCTCCGGCAGTCGGCACCTCGATGCCGGACTCGACCATGGTGGTGCACACAAGCACGTTGAAGCGCCGGTGGTAGAAGTCCCGCATGAGGCGCTCCAGGTCCTTCTGCTCGCATCTGGCCGTGGGCGTACTCCACCCGTGCGCTCGGCACCATCGTACGTCCCGGACCGGGGCGAGGCCGAATACGCCACCGCGCAGATGGCCGTCCGACGGATCGCCCGAGAGGGGTGGAAATACGGGCTCGGACTCATGCTCGTGAGCCAACGTCCCGCTCAAACCGAGATAGAGACTATGGCTCGGCGAATGGAGGGCTGTTCGGAGTAGCCGTCTGCCTCCCGTTCGGGTCCAAGGGCACTGCAAACGGACACATGCCCTTTGACTCGTTCATTGCGTTCATCTCTGTAGGGTAATACCAGGTGGGCGAATAGCAGAGCAGGTGGCATCGCTGCTCTCGTTCCACCCTAGCGACTTATCGGGGAGCGTGCCTCCGCAGAAGGCGCCCAACTGCCGCGATGACTTCCGGTGAGGCGCGAAAGTTGGTCTCGGCCAGCAGGCGCTGGACTTGCAGGTCGAAGTCGAGCCAGCCGCGCTCGGCGGCGTCGGCGAGCACGCCCAGGGTTCCGCTGATCCGGAGTCCAGCGCGCGCCGCGACGCCCCGCCCGACGCGCTCGTCGATCAGCAGCAGGTCGGCTTTGCGGTGCAGGCCGAGACGGATTGCAGCGGACTCGCCGCGATCAAGGCGTTGCAGCCCGGGAACGGCGAGCAGCGGGGCGGACTCGATGCGCGGACAGGTCCTCTGCGAGTTCGTCGAAGGTTGGGGCCGGCCATGCGGCCTGGGTTGAGAGAAAGTCTTCGGTTTCCCAGGTGGACTCGTGCGCCAGAAGCAGGCCGACCTCGGCGCGGGACAAGGTGCCGGTCCGATAGGCCTCGGCGGCGAAGCCCTCGAGTACGGCACGGGGCACGTCGTCGCAGACGGCTTCGAGTCGCCTCAGCAGCGGGTCCGGGATGTTCAGCGTCAGGTTCATGGCGGCGGTCGCGGTGGTCTTGTGCCTGGATGATTATGCTCGCCCTTCCGGCACTCCGGGGCAAGAGCCGGGTCGATCGGCAGGGTTCGCTCACCCCGCCGGCTTGCCGACGACCGTCTACTCCTGCGCGATTTGCTTGGCAGGCTCTGCCATGTCCATGGTAAACCGCAGCGCCCCGGCGGCCTGATCCAGCTTGTAGTCCTTCGGGCGCGATTGCACGAGCTTGATAAGCCGCATGTGGTCGATGTTCGGCTGCTCGCCGAAGACGATGCGCCCGCCCTTGGGGCCGGCTTCGAGCTTTT
>NZ_NRRV01000013.1 GCF_016583825.1 Thiohalocapsa halophila
ACAGTGAAAACCGCATCAGCGGCCACGCATCAACCGCCCCGTGACGCCGCTCAACGGCTCGGCGACATCCGACATCACCGCGCCGACGCCACCGGCTGCGCCGGTGGCCGATCATGCTTCAGGGCTGGCGGCTGACTTGCGCGCTTGCTGCCCAAACGGTATTTGCATATCATGTTCGGCTAGTTTGGGCTCAGCTCCGAACAGGTTCCCGTCGCCGGTGTAGCTCAGCTGGTAGAGCAACGCATTCGTAATGCGTAGGTCAGCGGTTCGAATCCGCTCACCGGCTCCATGCTCGCGATCTTCTAGAGAGTCCCGCATTCCCCAAACCCTGACAGGCGGCGACATAAGTGAAGGCTTGTCAGTGCCGGCGCTGTCCGCCAGCGAGCCCTCCCGCCGCATCAAACGCGGCCAGCTACCGCCGCGCCCAAGTAGTCTCGCCCGCAGTTGACCAGATCCATAATGGGGCAGCCGCCGAGGCAGTAGCTGTATTTACGGCAGTCCAAGCAGCGCGGGTTGTCACCAGCGCGGTCTGCAATATGCCTGCGGAAACGTTTGGTCGTGAGCCCGGCCCAGATTTTACTTAGGTGCGTATCGCGCAGATTGCCGACAACGTGCTCGGGCGTGAAGGTACAAGGCAGTACGTTCAAATTCGGCTGCAAACCAATGCTCGAGCGCAGCGCCGAACAGCCCTCGAGATAGGCTGCCGCATGCACGTCAAAGGCGTCGCTACTACCGGTGACACCGGGTGTTAGACAGCAGTCGAAGCCTACCCGTGTCACTTCGGCGAGGCTGAAAAAGGCCCGTTGCAGTTTGGCATGCACCTCGGCGTGAGGCAGAGCAGCGAGTGGCGTGCCGAAGCCCCGTCCCCGCCCCACGGGTTTGAAGGCCAGGAAGATGACGCCGTAAAGACCGCGCACACTGCGACAGAAGGCGGCAATGGCGCTAAGATGCTCGAAGCTTTGGGCGTCCAGGGTTACTTGCAGCACCACCCGGATGCCCCTGGCCAGGAGCTTGTCGAGGGTCCGCTCAAAGCGCCTGAAGCCGGACACACGGCAACGGTCGAAGTCTTCGCCGACGCCCTCCAGACTGATGCCCACGGCCCCGCAGTAGCGCGCGAGCAGGTCCAGATTGCCCTCGCTCAGATGTAGGCCACTGGTGGTCAGATTCGGGACGATGCCTAGTGCATGGCAGCGCACCAGAACGCGCTCCAGCGCCGGATGCAGGAGCGGCTCGCCGCCGCCGAGAGCCACCTGAAATGCGCCGACATCTGCGATTTGCGCCAGCGCCAGCTCGATGTCCTCTAGACGTGCATGCGTCCCTTCCGGCGTGGAGGCTGCATAGCAATGCGGGCAGCCTAGATGGCATTGCTCGGTAATCTGGAAATCTACCAACGACGGTGCCGTCAGCGTCGGCACCGGGGCATCCGGCGCGGGCACACCGACATCCACGATGCGAATCGCACGGTCCTCGAGTCGGGTCACCTCAGCGGCTACCGCGTCCAGCAGCGCGGCCGCAACCGGGTCTGCCGGAGGACGGCCCCTTTCGGCGTAGTTCTGTAGCACGCCGAAGCCCGCTTCATCCAGCTCAATAAAGGTGGCGTCGGCGGGGTCGAAGAGCACGCCGCCGAAGCGCTCTGCGCGCAGTACCAGCGGCAGCGCGGCGAGGTCACTCATCCGCGTCTCCGACCCGATGCCGGCCGGGCCGCAGCCGGCGCAGCAGGCGCTCGCCGACGAAAGCGGCCACCACCGCCGCAAGAAGGCCGCCGACCAGCAGGCTATTGCCGCCGAGCTGGCTCGGTGGCTGTGTCTGTGCGCCCGCCATCGCGGAAGGCGCTTGAGTGCCCGATACGGCCGGTGCCGAAGAGGCAGCGGGGCCGCTACCGCCCGGCGCCGTCCCCGTTGCGCCACTGCCTTGTGCGCTGCCTCCGCCCGGGGGCGGGAGCCACTCCGTGTAGGCCGATGAGTTGGTGGTATACCCACGGCGGATGCGCAGAATCTTCATGACGACGAAGCTCGCTCTCTTGGACGGCGGCCTCGGCCGGAATCACGTAACAGGTGCTCATTCCGGCGCCGCGAACGGGAGCGGATGCGGAGCCACGTCGTCGCGCAGTCGGATGCGCACCGACTGGCCCGCTTGCAGCCGCAGCGTGCCGGCACAGCGGACGCGCAGCGGGGCGCTGTTGCCGGTCAAGGCCAAGTCTAAGTCCTGGTGGGCACCGTAATAGATGACCGAGCGCACTTGGGCGTTGGGTTCGTCACCATCGGTGTGCAACTCGAAGGCCTCAGGGCGCACCAGGTAGCGGCCGTGAGGCTCCAGGCTGCGGCCGGGTGCCAGCGGCCCGAGCGTGCTCCCGGCGAGGAAGTTCGCGGCGCCGAAGAACTCCGCCGTCCAGGCGTCCGCCGGCGTCTCATAGATGTGCCGTGGCGGATTGTGATCGATGAGCACACCGTCGCGCAGGACGAGAATCGCATCACTGAAGTAGAAGGCCTCCTTATGGTCGTGCGTGGCGATGATCGTGCTGATGCCCTGCGCTGCCAACCAAGTCCGCAGACGTTCATAGAGTTGGTCGCGCAGCATACTGTCGATGTTGCTGAAGGGCTCGTCCAGCAGTAGCAGCCGCGGGCGAACCGCAAGTGCCCGCGCCAGGGCGACACGCTGCTGCTCGCCGCCGGAGAGACTGTCGATGCGCCGACGTTCCAGCTGTGCGATGTCCAGTAGCTCCAACAGGTCGCGCGCTTCGGCGCGGCGGCGCCGGCCGCGAACACCGAAGTGAAGGTTGGCCTGCACATCCAGGTGCGGGAACAGCGTGAACTCCTGAAAAACGAAGGCCATGCCGCGATGCTCCGGCGGCACATGTAAACCTGGGCGCGCCAAGCAACGACCGTCGAGATGTACCTCGCCGACATCCGGCGGCTCTAGACCCATCAGAGTGCGAAGCAAAGTAGTCTTGCCACTGCCGCTCGGGCCCAGCACAGTCGCCGTGGCACCCGCGGGAAGCTCGAAGGAGATGTCGGCCAGCAGCGTGCGCTTACCGACCCGCCGAGTGATGCCAATGGCTGCGAGCATCGGCGCCTAACCCTGCGCCAGCCGGCGTTCCAGCGCGAGCACCGGATAGAGCAACACCAGAGCCAGGCACAGAGCGTAGACGGACGCCGCGCCGTACAAGTCGAGCTCGGCATAGTGGTGAATGGACAGCGGCAGCGAGCCATAGCCGAAAGGTTGAAGCACCAGGGACAGCGTGAGGTCCCGCGCGGACATGACGAATACCAACAGGCCTGCCACTGTCAATGGCCCGCGCAATTGGGGCAGCAGCACCCGGACCAGGCCATGAAAGCCGCCGCGGCCCGTGCAGCGCACGGCTTCGTCCAGACGAAGGGATAGGCTTCGCAAGCCGCTTTCAGCGCTGAAATGCGCGATGACAGCGAAGCGCAGCGTTGTCGCCAGCAGGATCAACACCAGGCTATCGGCTAACGCGGAGCCGAGCTCGGTGGTATAGCTCCAACCGGTGAGGAACAGCAGCGCGATGGCGAGGACGATGGAAGGCATAGCATAATTCAGGCTCAAGACCCAGAGCGGCGCGGATGACCATGAGTGGTCACGGGCGGCCCGTGCCTGGATCGCGAGCCAGGTGCCGAGGAGCAAGGTCAGGGCCGCCGTCGCCGTGGCCACGAGGAGTGTGCTCGCTACGTCGGCATACAGCGATTCCAGCCGCAAGACCGCGAACGCACCGCCAGCCCAAGCCAGAAGCGTCAGCAGGGGCAGTCCGAAGCCCAGCACAACGGGCAGCGCGCAGGCGCTCGCAGCAAGAGCGCCGAGCCTCGGCGAGAGCGGTATACGCCCGGGTGGCCGTGGCCGATTGGTGGGGTTTGCGAAACCACGCCCGCGGGTGAGCAGCGCATAACCCCCTACCAGCATGAGGGGCAAAAGCAACGCGATTACCGCCACCTGCGCTGCCAGGTTGGCATCAAACATGGAAAACCAGATGCGATAAATCGCCGTGGTCAGGGTTCGCACACCCAGAGCATCGACGCTGCCGAAATCGCTGATCGCCTCCAGTGCCACAAGTAGGCCGCCCAACAATATCCCTGGTGCCGCCAGCGGCAGCAGCGCGCGGCGCAGCACTTCAGCGCGTGCGATGCCGAGCGACTGTCCGGCCTCCAACTGACTGCCAGCGAGCCGCAAAAACGCAGCACGCGTGAGCAAGTACACGAACGGATATAGCGTGAGCGCGAAAACGAGCGCTGCCGCCAGCGGGGAATCGACACGCGGCGCCAAGGCGACAAGGTGAGAGAGCTCGCGGTAGACCACAGCCACCAGATACGGCGGCAGCACCAATGGTAGTACCAGCGCAGCGGTTAGCTTGCGTCGTCCCCAGAACTCGTAGAAGCTCACAAGAAAGGCGCCGCCGACGCCCACCGCGATGGCGACTAGTGTCGCCAGACCCGCGACCAGCGCACTATTTGCGACGTAGACGGGCAGGACAGTGCCTGCGAGGTGGCCAAGCGCGGCGAAGTCGCCGCTGCCAAGGGCGCGCACGAGCACGAAACCGAAGGGCGCCAGACAGAGGCAGAGCACCAAGACTGCCGCCACGGCAGAGATGGTGCCGACACCGCCGGGGATGGTAGCCCGCATGGATTACTTGCCGTCGAAGTCGACCTCATCGAGGATCTGCACCACCGCCTGCCGCTGTGCGGCGATGGCATCGAGCGGGATGAATTCCGCCTTGAACCGGCCGTCCTGCACCTCCGGCTGCTCAGCGCCCAAGGCGCGGTTCGCGGCCGGCATGTCGACACTATCGAGAATCGAGTACTCGAATGTCGTGTTGACGATAAACGCCTGGGCCTCCTCGCTGACCAGGTATTCCAGAAGCCCGGTCGCGGCCTCCAAATTATCTGTGGCGGTGGTCAGTGCGGCACCGCCCCGCATGACGTAGGCGCCATCCCCGGCCTGATCCGGGAAGACCACTCGTGTCGCCTCGCCCCAGGGCCGTTGGTCGTCGCGGCTCAGCATAATGGGCATGTAGTACGAGTTGCCGATACTGAGATCGCATTCCCCTTCGTAGACGGCACGCACCTGGGCCCGGTCGTTGCCTGTGGGGGTTCGTGCAAGGTTCTCGTGCAATCCCTTGATGAAGGCGCGCGCGGCATCCAGGCCGCGGTCCGCGGCCATCTGGGAAAACAGGCTCAGATTGTAGTCGTGATAGCCGGAGCGAATGCAGATTCGTCCCCGCCATCGCGGATCAGTGAGATCATCGTAGGTTGCAATGGCGCCGGGCTGCACCCGTTCCTTGGACACGAAAATAGAGCGCGGCCGATACGACAGGGTTACATAGGTGTTGTCGACGTCGCGGAGCTCCGGCGCGACGCCCGTAACGATCACGTCGGATTCGAACGGCTGCAATAGGGCATCCGCCTTCGCCGCTTCCAGTAGATCTGCTGTCTTCGTGATGACCAGGTCCGCTTCCGTCGGGCGCGACTTCAGCCGTGCAACCAATCCCTCGTCCACGAACACCGGCTGGATTTCCACGCCGGTGGTCTCGGTGTAAAGCGCGAACAGGGGCTCCAAATGCGAGGGTGTGCGATCCGAAATCACCCGCACCGGCTCATCCGCCTTGGCATTGATGCTATATCCAAGGGCCAACAGAACGACGGCCAGAGTAGCGGAAAGGGGACGGCGCATATGCTGTTTCTCCATGGCTGGCAGTGTTTGGCGAGGTCTGGCATACACCGCCGATGCCGCAGCACTCGCGACGCAAGCACTCAGGTTGACGGCGAGCCAGCCCGCGTCAAGCAAAATCCATGCCAATATTTTGGGTATTGCCGAGGCGGTAGAAGTTAATACGCAAAAAAGGAAAAATCGACGACCTTTAGCGCACAGGCACAAGCCCGGCCGCTAAGGCTGTACGCGGCGCCGACACTAGTGTCCACATGGCGAACACCTTCGCTTCAGCGCCAGGAATGGATGATGCGGTTGAGCGCATTGACACTGCGCGCGGTGCTCAGAACAGGGTCCGTCTCGGCACTCAAGACCGCGTTCGCCCTGACGCCCCAGGACCCATCGGGTCGGTGCAGCTCGAGCAGCGTACTGATGGCGTCGTTGCGCCAGTTGTGTGTGCCTCCTTTCGGGGTCTCAATCACAGGCTGGCCGCTTGCGACCATACTGCGCACGAAGGCGTCAAAGAACAAGAACGGGTCCGGACTTGCCGCAGCAGTGACTGGGAGGCCGCCGCTATAATGATCGGCAATCCAACGCCGTGCTGCTTCCACGCGCGGGTCAGTGTCCGGAATGCCCACATCGCGCAGAGCTGCGACGGCGGCGTGGGTCATGGTGGCAGTGGCTCGCGATGCGCCCGACTGCGGTTGTTCGGGCGCGGACACGAAGCCGCCAGCGTAATCAGCACCGGACTCGTCCTTGCCGGGGCGCGAGTTTTGCAGTTGGCTGATGAACGCGGCGGCCCGGTTTCGGAACCCCTGCGGTAGGTCAACGCCGGCAGCCGTGAGCGCCTCTAGCGCCCAGTACTGTGTCTCCAGGCTTGGCGGTGCGTCCTCATGCGCGCCTACGGCGCCGTAGCGGGCATCTGTTTCTGGGATGCCGTTGTCTGCGGAGCCTTGACTCCGGATCAGGTAGCCCGCGGCCGCTTGGACGACCGGCGTATAGCGTGGATTGTCGGTCGCATGCAGCGCGAGCATCACGGTTGCCGTGTCCCGTGCTCGCCCAGTTTTGCGGTCACTGATCGCGCCGTCTTCGGCGGCATGATCGAGCAGGTAGGTCAGGGGTCGGGTAACGAAGGCTCCGTCCGACTCGCTATACCCTTGGTAGGATTCCAGAAAGGCGCGCAGTGCCAATGCCGTCGTTGCCACCGAGTCGTTCCAGCTACCATCCTCTTGCTGATGCTCGCGCAGTAAGCGCAGCCCGTAGTCGGTGTGCTTGAGCGCTTGCACAGCAAGCGCGCGATCCACGACGCCCTGCGCGCAGGCACCGCCGACGGACACCACTAGGGCAAGGGTCCAGCAACAGACGGATATGGACCTCAAGGGCATTTCGCTCACATCATTGGATTGTTGCTTGGATCGCCGAGGACTTGGTACGGCTTATAACCCCTTGGCACTTCGCCTGGCGTCGGCACACCCGCTGGCTAGAAGCGTCTCGCCAGGTCCCGCGGAGTCTGCGCTTGGAACCTAGCGGAGGTGCGCAGCACGGTCAAGCTCCCGCCAATGCAGCCAACAATTCTAAATTTGCCGCCCTGGCGCAGCGGCGCGGCCAGTAGGCGGCGGTTTAGCGGGCTCCAGCACCGTATGGGCGAGGAATGCGAGCAGGGTGAGGCTGGCAAGCAGATTCGCGAGATGCCGTTTGCCGTGACCGTAGTTGTGCTCGAAGCTGTAACCCTTGGCCTTGAGCGTGTTGTTATTCTCGTTCTCGATCTTCCAACGGCTGCGCCCGGCAGCGACGACGGCGATGACGTTAGCCGCGCTGATCGGTTGCGAGCTGGCCCAGGCATTATGGTAGAGGACGTTGCCCTCGGCATCGCTGGTGGTCAGCTCGCACCAGCCAACGTGCAGGGCCTCCTCGCCATCGCGCAACGGCAGGTCGTTGAGCCACCGATAGGTGTCGGTGAGGCGCTGCTTGCCGGTCCAGCGGGTGCGTACCAACGTCGGCACCTCGGCGGTGCGCTCGAAATCCGCGATCCACTCGTAGAGCAGCGCATGCGAGCCGGGCAGGCAGACGAAGAGAAACGCACAGCCCTGCGCCAACACCTGCTCGCAGAACGGCTGATGGCAGTACAGATCGTCGCCGAGCGCGCGATGGGCGGTCAGCTCGCCGCTTGCCACCAGATTGCCGACGAGATCCATGAACACCGGTGCCAACCTATAAAGTGGACCCCTTGTGCACGCCGAACAATGCGCTGGCGTTGTTGCGACCGCGCGCCTTCTGCATCCGCACCTGGAAATCGAGGAACGACGGACTCTGCATGAAGAACACCGAGAACGCGCTCAGGCCCGCGTCGCCCATCGCGTAACGCTGGTTGTTGCCGCCCTTGCGCGCGTCGGGCGGCTCGTCCAGCGCTCGGCGGATCCTCGTCACCACCGTTGCCGCCGTGAACCGCTGCGCAGTGAGCTCGGGCTCGGGTTTGGGCCTCAGGACCATCGGACTCTCCAGTAAATTGTGAAGAGTCCTTCATAACATCATGCTTTTCCAATTGGACCTGCTAGCGGCCCCGAGCGAGGCTTGACCGGGCCGCACCAAATCTGTCGTCATCTCAGTCATGTTGCCAGTCGGGCACCGACCAGCCCCTGACTGTCTCCCATCCGCACCCTAGACCCAGCGAGGCAGACCGGCCCCATGCCCGAGTACCCAGACCGCCACGAGCAGATCCGCCTGGTGCACGCAGAATTCATCCGCCAGGTGGCCGCCACCTGCGGCAATGCCGAGCGCCGCGCGGAATTCGACGCCCTGCTGGGCAACGCCGAGCAAAGCGGCTGGGCGGAGCTGGTAGGCGCGCTCAAGCGCATCGCCGCCGGCGAGCGCGGCCCGCAGGTCTTCCAGGGCCTGGACGAAGAGGACCAGATCATCGCCGACGCCATCCTGCGCGGCATGCAGGACCCGGCCACCCTGCCCGACCCGGCCCAGCGCCAGGACCCCACCATGGCCGCCCCGGGCCTGGCACACATGATCCACGCCGCCGCCACCGGCAACCCCCAGGCGTTGGCGCTGATCGGCAACATGGCCGAGCAGATGAGCACCGTCGGCGGCCAGATGGCGCGCCTCGCCGGGGTCATCCGGCCCATGATCCAGGGCGAGCGCGATCCGGACAAGCTCACCCAAGGCATGGACAGCCAGGGCGAGCAGCTGGTGCTGGACATCCTCTCGGAGCTCGGCAAGCTGGAGGCGCACTGAGGCAGACCGAACACCCAACGCTGAAGCCGGAAGCCATGTCAACCCATCACAACCACAGCCACGCGCCCGTGCCGGTGAAGGTCTTCACCGACGATATCGACGAGGCCGCTGCGCGGCAGCTTCAGAACGTCGCCGCCTTGCCCTTCGTACACCACCATGTCGCGGCCATGCCCGACGTGCACTGGGGCCTCGGGGCGACCATCGGCCCGGTGATCCCCACGGTGGGCGCCATCGTGCCGGCGGCCGTGGGGGTGGACATCGGCTGCGGCATGAATGCGCTGCGGCTGTCGCTGCGCGCGGATCAGCTGCCGGACAACCTGGCGGGGCTGCGGGCACAGATCGAGCGCGACGTGCCCGTGGGCTTCGCGGGACACCCGGACGGGCGCTGGTGCGAGGCGGGGCTCGGGCGCGTCGCCGCCGGCCTCAAGCGCATCCAGGCGAAGTATCCGGTCATCGACGCCCGCTGGCAGAGCCAGCTCGGCAGCCTGGGCGGCGGCAACCACTTCATCGAGCTCTGCCTGGACGAGTCCGACCGCGTCTGGATCATGCTGCACTCCGGCTCCCGCGGCATCGGCAACCGCATCGGCCAGTTCTTCATCGAGCAGGCCCGCCGGGAGATGGAGCGCTTGGACATCCGCCTGCCGGACCGGGACCTGGCCTACCTCGCCGAGGGCAGCGCGCTCTTCGACGACTATGTGGAGGCCGTGGATTGGGCCCAGCACTATGCGCTGGAGAACCGCCGGCAGATGGTGCGGCTGATCCTGGCGGCGCTGCGCCATCAGGTGGCACAGGGCCGGCTGCCGGATTTCAGCGTCACCGACGAGGCCATCGAGTGCCATCACAACTACGTCGCCCACGAGCACCACTATGGCCGCGACGTGCTGCTGACTCGCAAGGGTGCCATCCGCGCGCGCAAGGGGGATCTCGGCATCATCCCCGGCAGCATGGGCGCGCGCTCCTACATCGTGCGCGGCAAAGGCGACCCGGAGAGCTTCTGCTCCTGTGCCCACGGCGCCGGCCGGCGCATGAGCCGGGCGGAGGCCAAGCGGCGCTTCAACCGGGCGGATCTCGCCGCACAGACCGAGGGCGTCGAGTGCCGCAAGGACAAGGGCGTGATCGACGAGATCCCGGGCGCCTACAAGGACATCGACACCGTGATGGCCAACCAGACAGCGCTGGTGGACGTGGTGCATACACTAAAGCAGGTGGTGACGGTCAAGGGGTAGACGGCGGACCTGTGGGAGCGCCATCCCTGGCGCGACTTGCGCTCGCTTGGGGAGATCGCGGCACGGATGCCGCTCCCACGGCGCGCTCGCTTGGGGGGATCGCGGCAGGGATGCCGCTCCCACGGTGCCCGCGCTTCGGCGGGTCGCGGTGTAGGTCGGCGCTGAGCGCCAGCGAAGCCCGACGGACGCGCCCGGGCGCCGCGTTGAAAGGCAAGATCGCCGCCGCGCTCAGGACTCGGTCTTGATGGGCACGTAGATGTGCGTCATCAGCGCGTCGTCGCCGGCCACCGACTCGGGGCCGGAGACATAGACCTCCAGCGCCGGACGCGAGCGGTCCCATTGGCGCTTGGTCATGCGCAGGTGTGCCATTACCGCGTGCCAGGCGAGGTCCAGAAAATCGTAGCTGCCGGCGACTTCGGTAGCCTGGCAGGGGCCGCCGGAAAGCTCCTTGACGGCAAGCTCGCCGGCCTCGGTGCCTGCGGGCACCGGAACGGCGAGGTCGCAGCGAAAACGGCCCGCCTTGGGCGCGGCCATATAGTAAGCGGTAAAGGCAGGGCCGGCGGGCTGGAGGCCGCGCTCGGCGAGCGCTGCGCGAATGCGCGCGAAGCCTTCTTCCATCGCCTGCGCCATGTCCTTGGCGCCGCCATTGAGCCCCAGGGTCAGCGCCGTTTGCGCCGGCAGCTCCGTGGTGCCCGGAAAGCGGATATCGAGCTTCGGCGCCGCCGGATCCAGCAGGGACCGCAGGCGTACCAAGCCGAGCTGAAAGTCCTTGCCGATGAGCTGAGACATCATGGGTGCGAGAAAGCGCAGCAGGAAAGGCATCCGCCCGCGTATGCTCCAGTAGACGTCGGTGGCCGTCGCGCTGTCCCGCTCGGTCGGCACGAATTCCCAGCTCACGGCACCAGTGGATTTCAGCGGCCGTTTGAAATCGATGCGCTGCTCGATGCGCTCAGGCGGATGCAGCGCGACATGGGTGATGCGCCCGGCGCCGATGCGCTCATCATTCCAGGCGTACCAGCCGCGGGGTTCCGAGGGCGCGTCGCTGTAGCTAAGCTGTGCGTCCGGCTCGTGCAGCAGCCAGGGGCTCCAGTCCCGCCAGCCGCGCAGGTCCCGCACCCGCTCGAACGCGTCTTCGGGGCTGCAGCGGATGTGCAGCGAGCGGCGGACATTGATCTCCCCCGGCTGCAGGAGCAGGAAGACCAGCACGCCGAGGATGATCAGCAGCGGCAGCGCGAGCAGATAGAGCATGAGCGTAGAGTGCGGCGGCGATGGATTCCGACGCGCAGTCTAGCCGAGATGCATGCAACAGCGGCGGCGCGCCCGGCTCCTGGCGGGGCCACGGCGCCGGCCGCCGCCGCGAGGGCGGCCGCGCGCTCGGCGGCCGCTTGCTCAGAGGGAACGGTCTCAGGAGGACGCCGGCTTCGCCAGCAGACGCTCGATGGTGCGCACCAGCTTCTTGCTGCTGGGCGAGGTGATGCTGGAGTAGACGTCCACCACCTTACCGTCGCGGTCGATGAGATACTTGTAGAAGTTCCACTTTGGATAAACGCCGGTCTGCTGCGCCAGATACTCGTAGAAGGGATCGGCCTTGCCCTTCTTGACGCTCACCTTCTCGAACATCGGGAACTCCACCGAGTAGGTCAGGCGGCAGAAATCCTTGATCTGCGCCTCGGTGCCCGGCTCTTGGTTGCCGAAGTCGTTGGACGGGAAGCCCAGCACTTCCAAGCCCTGCTCGCGGTACTTGTCATACAAGGCTTCCAGGCCTTCGTACTGGCCGGTGAAGCCGCACTTGCTCGCGGTGTTCACCACCAGCAGCACTTTACCCTTGTACGCGTCACAGAGATTGACGGTTTCATCCCCGGCGAGGCGGCGCTTGTCGAACTCCAGCGTCGGGGCGCAGGCGGCGTTGGCGTTGTCGGTCATTAGCAAACCTCCCAGCAGCAGCGGCAGCAGTAACAGGTGGCGGTTGCGGATCATGGTCAGGCTCCGGCGTTTTGGGTTAAACAAAACCTGGACAAGGCCGATATGGTGCAGTGAGCGCGGAACACAATCCACCGGCGGGCGGCCCCGGGCACACGGCGAGCGTCGAGCAAGACGCTTGTCCAACCCCTGTTCAACCTTTGAAATGCCGGGCGATCGAACCAAGCTTGCCCGTTTCCAACAAGTTAGGAGCAGCATCCATGGCCGAATGGCTCGAAGGCAACATCACCGGTAAGCGGCATTGGTCGCAGGAGCTCTACAGCCTGCAGATCGACGCACCATTGCCGGACTTCACGGCTGGGCAATACATCAAAGTGGCGCTGGAGGTGGACGGGGAGCGCGTCGGTCGCCCCTACTCGCTGGTCAACGCCCCGGACGAGCGCCCGTTGGAGATTTATTTCAACGAGATCCCCGAAGGCCCTCTGACGCCCAAGCTCTCCTACCTGGAGGTGGGCGACCGCGTCTGGGTCTCGGACAAGGCGAGCGGCGTCTTTACGCTGGACAATGTGGTCTCCCGCCGGCATCTGTGGATGCTGGCCACGGGCACGGCGCTGGGCGTGTACCTGTCCATGCTCAAGACCGCCGTGCCCTGGGAGCGCTTCGAGCGCGTAATCCTGGTGCACGGCGCCCGCAACGCCGGCGAGCTGGCCTACGGCGAGACCATCGCCGAGATCCAGGCGGCCCACGAAGACGCCTTCACCTTCATCACCGCGCTCACCCGCGACAGCAGCGAGACAGCGCTCCAGGGCCGCATCACCAATCTGCTGGAGCAGGGTAGCCTCCAGGCCGCCGCCGATGCCGAGATCACGCCCGACGACAGCCACCTGATGCTCTGCGGCAACTCGGCCATGATCAAGGACGTGCGCGCCTGGCTGGAAGCGCGCGGCATGCAGCGCCACAAGCGCCACGAGCCGGGCCACTACACCACCGAGCAATACCACTGAGACCGGCGCCCCGCCGCACCCGCCGCACCCGCCTGCCGGCATGCTGACCGTCCAGGACCTGGCGCGCACCTCCGCGGACCTGACGGCCACGCGCAGCCGCAGCGCCAAGGTCGCCCGGCTGGCGGCGCTGCTGCGCGGCGCGGACGCCGCGGACATCGGCACCGCCGCGCGCTGGGGCACCGGCGAGGCCGCCGAGCGCAGCCTCGGCATCGGCCCGGCGCAGGTGCGGGCCGCGCTGGCCACGGCGCCGGCGGCGGCACCGACGCACACCATCGCCGACGCCATGGCGCGGCTGACGGCCGTCGCCGACATCAGCGGCGCCGGCTCCAAGGCGCGACGTGCGCAGGCGCTCGCCGAGCTGTTCGCCCGCGCCACCGGCGAGGAGCAGCAGTTCCTCGGGCGCCTGATCCTCGGCGAGCTCCGCCAGGGGGCCTTGGAATCACTGGTGGTGGACGCCGTCGCCGCCGCCTTCGAGATCCCGGCCGCCGGCGTTCGCAGGGCGCAGATGCTGCGCGGGGACATCGCGGAGGTCGCGACCATCGCCCGCAGCGATGGCCGCGCCGGACTGGACGCGCTGCGCCTGCAAGTCTTCCGCCCGCTGCTGCCCATGCTGGCGCAGCCGGCGGCGGATCTGGACGACGCCCTGAGCCAGCTGCCCCACCCCATCCTGGAGTACAAGCTGGACGGCGCCCGGGTGCAGATCCACAAGCAGGACGAGACCGTGCGGGTCTACAGCCGCCAGGGCAACGAGGTCACGGCCGCCCTACCGGAGGTGGTCGACGCTGTCACTGCCCTGCCCGCCCGCGAGCTGGTGCTGGACGGCGAGACTCTGGCGCTCGCCGCCGACGGCCGCCCCCGGGCCTTCCAGACCACCATGCGCCGCTTCGGCCGCCACAGCGACGACCCCGAGCTGCGGGCCCGGCTGCCGCTGACGGTCTTCTGCTTCGACTGCCTGGCCCGCGACGGCGAGACGCTCATCGACGCCCCGACCCGCGAGCGCCATGCCGCACTCGCCGACGCCCTGCCGCCGGCGCTGCTGATCCCGCGGCTCGCCGACGGCGATGCGGCGGCGGCCGAGGGCTTTCTGCAGGCGGCGCTTGCCGCCGGCCACGAAGGGCTGATGGCCAAGCACCCGCAGGCCCCCTATGCCGCCGGCGGCCGCGGCAGCCACTGGCTCAAGATCAAGCAGGCGCACACCCTGGACCTGGTGGTGCTCGCCGCCGAGTGGGGCAGTGGGCGCCGCCGGGGCTGGCTTAGCAACCTGCACCTCGGCTGCCGCGACGCCGCCGGCGGCTACCTGATGCTGGGCAAGACCTTCAAAGGCCTGACGGACAAGGTCCTCGCCTGGCAGACGCAGCAATTGCTCGCGCGGGAGGTGGCTCGGGACGGCCATGTGGTGCATGTGCGCCCGGAGCTGGTGGTGGAGATCGCCTTCAACGAGCTCCAGCAGAGCCGCCAGTACCCGGCGGGTCTGGCCCTGCGCTTCGCGCGGGTCAAGGGCTATCGCAGCGACAAGACCGCGGCGCAGGCGGACCATATCGACAGCGTGCGTGCGATTTTCGAGCGCCAGCTCGCCTACCGGTCATCGGCACCGCCGGCGCCGGCGCGCGCCGCCAACGCCTGAGCATCGGCGCATGGACACCATCGAGCCATCACCCCGCCGGCTACTGCTTGTCCTCGGCGACCAGCTGAACGCCGACAGCCGCCTCTTCGACGGCTGCGATCCCGAGCAGGACCTGATCTGGCTGTGCGAGGCGCCGTCGGAGGCCACGCATGTCCCCTCCCACAAGGCGCGCACCGCGCTCTTTCTGTCCGCGATGCGCCACTTCCGCGAGCGCCTGCGGGCCGACGGCCTGCGCGTGCGCTACCTGGCGTTGGATGCCCATGACCATCCGAGCATCGACGCGGCGCTGGCGGCGGACCTGGCCGCGCTGGCCCCCGCGCAGGTGCACGTGGTGCAGCCGGGGGAGTATCGCGTCCAGCAAGCCCTGGAGCAGACCTGCGCCGACGCCGGCGTGGCGCTCCGGGTGCTGGAAGACGGACATTTTCTCTGCCCGCTGCCGGACTTCAACGCCTGGGCCGACGGCCGCAAGGAGCTGCGCCTGGAGAATTTCTACCATTGGATGCGCAAGCGCCATGACGTGCTCATGGTCGACGGCGAGCCCGCGGGCGGCGCCTGGAACTTCGACAAGGACAATCGCAAGCGCTTCGGCAAGCAGGGGCCGGGGACGCTCCCGGCACCGGTCGGCTTCGCGCCGGATGCCGTCACCCGCGAGGTCATGGCCCTGGTGGACGCCCGCTTCCCGCAGGCCCCCGGCGGCCTCGGGCATTTCGATTGGCCGGTGACGCCGGCGCAGGCCGAGGCGGCGCTGACTGACTTCATCGACCATCGGCTCGCCGCCTTCGGCCCCTACCAGGACGCCATCTGGACCGGCGAGCCCTACCTCTATCATGCGCGGCTCTCGGCGGCGCTGAACCTAAAGCTGCTGGAGCCGCGCCGGGCCATCGATGCGGCGGTGAGCGCCTACCACGAGGGGCGGGCGCCCATCGCGTCGGTGGAGGGCTTCGTACGCCAGATCCTCGGTTGGCGGGAGTACGTCCGGGGTCTCTATTGGCGGCAGATGCCGGGCTATCTCGACGCCAACGCCCTGGACGCCCATGCGCCGCTGCCCGCTTTCTACTGGAGCGCCGACACCGACTACGCCTGCCTCGCGGACGCCTTGGGTCAGGTGGTGGCGCGCGGCTATGGCCACCACATCCAGCGGCTCATGGTCACGGGCCTGTTCGCGCTGCTGCTGGGGGTGGAGCCGCGCCAAGTGCACGCTTGGTACCTGGCCATGTTCGTGGACGCCGTGGAATGGGTGGAGGCACCCAATACGCTCGGCATGAGCCAGTTCGCCGACGGCGGCCTGCTCGCCAGCAAGCCCTACGCCGCCAGCGGCGCCTACATCCAGCGCATGAGCAACTGCTGCCGCCGGTGCCCCTACGACCCGAAGCAGGCGGTGGGCGACAGCGCCTGCCCGTTCACGACGCTGTTTTGGGATTTTCTGGCACGCCACCGGGAGCGCTTCTCGGGCCATCCGCGCACCGCGCTCATGTGGCGCAATCTGGAGCGCCTGGACCGCGAGCGGCTCGCCGCCATCCGCACCCGGGCGGCGCGGCTGCGCGAATCCCTGGCCACAACCTGAGCAACACCGGCTGCAGCCCCAAGCCAACGCCGAGGAGGAGCCACACAAGTGGATGCGGATGTCATCGTCATCGGGGGCGGCCTCGCCGGTCTCGCCTGCGCCCTGCGCCTGCAGCGCGAGGGCCTGCGCCCCCTGGTCCTCGAGGCGGCGGACCGCGCGGGCGGGCGCATCGCCACCGACGAGCGCGACGGCTTCCTGCTGGACCGCGGCTTCCAGGTGCTCCAGACCTGGTACCCGGCGGCGCAGCGGCTGCTGGACTACGAGGCCCTGGACCTGCGGTCCTTCTACCCGGGCGCGCTGGTGCGCATCGGCGACGCCTTCCACCGCGTCAGCGACATCTGGCGCCGCCCCGCTCAGCTGCCGGAGATGCTGGTCTCGCCGGTGGGGAGCCTGGGCGACAAGCTGAGGCTCCTGGCTCTGCGCCGCCGCGCACTGCGTGGCGACCTGGCGGACCTCTATGCACGTCCGGAGCGGTCCGCACCGGCGCTGCTCGGCGAGCTCGGGTTCTCCGAGCGCATCCAGACGCGCTTTTTCCGGCCCTTCTTCGCCGGCGTCTTCTTCGAGCCGGAGCTGGAGGTCTCCAGCCGTGCCTTCGAGTTCGTCTTCCGCGCCTTCGCCCTCGGCGACACGGCGCTGCCGGCCGGCGGCATGGCGCAGATCCCGCTGCAGCTGGCAAGCCGACTCGCACCCGAGACCCTGCGCACCGGCCAGCGGGTGGAGCGGCTCGAAGCCGACGGCGTGCGTCTCGCCGACGGCACGCGGCTGCGCGCCCGGGCCACGGTGCTCGCCACCGACGGGGCAGCGGCCGCGGGCCTTCTCGGCCGCGAGCCCACCGCCACCCGCGGCACCACCTGCTTCTACTTCGCAGCGCCCGAGGCGCCGTTCGCGGGCCCCTATCTGGTGCTGAACGCCACCGGCGAGGGCCCCATCAACAGCCTGCTCTGCCCGAGCAACCTGTCCGCACACTACGCCCCCGCCGGCCAGGCTCTGGTGTGCGTCAACGTCTTCGGCGCCCGCCACAACCCGGACGCGCTGGAGACCGCCGTGCGCCGCCAGCTGCGGGATTGGTACGGCGAGCACGTGGATGTCTGGCAGCGCCTCGCCGTCTACCGTCTGCCGCAGGCCCTGCCGGTGCAGCACGCCGGCGTCACCGCACCGCAGGGTCCGATGCGCGTCGGCGAGCAGCTCTGGGTCTGCGGCGAGCTCGCCGCACCGCCGTCCATCCATTGGGCCCTGGCCAGCGGCGACGACACCGGCGCCGACCTAAGCCGGGGGCTGCGCACCGGCAGCAGCCCCGGCCCCAGGCCGCGCACGGCTGCGTGAGCGGACCTGCGGTGGGCATCGACGGCTGCCGCGGCGGCTGGGTCTGGTGCCGTCACGCCGGCGGGCGCTGGGACGGCGGTTTGGCCGCCGACTTGGCGGCGCTGCGGCCGGTCATCGCCGCCAGCGCCATGACGCTGGTGGACATGCCCATCGGCCTGCTCACCGCCGGCGCCGACGAGCGCGGCTGTGATCGCGCCGCCCGCGCACTCCTCGGGCGCCCGCGCGCGAGCAGTATCTTTCGCCCGCCCTGCCGCGCCGCCCTCGACGCCCGCGACTACGCCCACGCCTGCGAGGTCAACCGCCGCCACACCGGCCGCGCGCTGTCCAAGCAAACCTGGAATATCGCCGGCAAGATCAAGGAGGTCGACGCGCTGCTGGCAGGGGATGCGCCACTGCGCAAGCGGTTGCGCGAAGCCCACCCGGAAGTCTGCCTGTGGGGACTCGCCGGCGGCCGGGCCATGCAGTACAACAAGCGCAAGCCGGCGGGACAGGCGGAGCGGCGGCGGCTGCTCTCGGCCCTCGACCCGGACTGCCTGCGTCATCTGGACGCCGTGGCGCAGGCCCATCCCCGCCGCGCCGTGGCGCAGGATGACATCCTCGACGCCGCGATACTGGCCCTTACCGCGGCCCTGGGCCTCGAAGATGCGGGCGCCCTGGGTCGGCTGCCCGCGGTGCCGGAGCACGATGTCATCGGCCTGCCCATGGAGATGGTCTATTTACGGCGCTGACCCTCCTTCCGAGCCACGACGGGCATGCCCGTAAACCCCCAAAAGCCTCCGCGGTTGCAGGCGCCTGAGCGATCTTCTATGTTACCGCCGGCTGCAGGGTGCTGGACGCCATGGGGTGGCACACGAGCTGCGCAACAACTTGCTGCGGCGGTCGGTCCGTCGCGCGGTCCGACAGCCGTCCCCGGGGCGTCACGCACAGCATCCGAACCGACAATAACCGCGTCGGCAGCGCACGTTTCGTGCGCGCCGTGCGGCCCGGGCGGCGGCAGCCGCCGGGCCGATTACCCCATTAGGACCCTGGAGCGTCTGCACATGGCCCCAAAGCGCCCCCGTACGCCGAGCACCTTTGCGTCGACCTTTTACACGTTGCGACTGATCACGCTGAGCCTGCTGTTGGCAGTGCTGTTCATGGCCCCCGGCGTCTTCGCCGACGACGACGAGGACGACGAGGTCGACCTGCTGGACATGCAGCCCGACCGCGAAGCCGGCGCGGTGATGTACCGCCAGTGCGCGCTTTGCCACGGCAAGCACGGTCAGGGCATCCTGGGCGGTAAGTATCCGCGCATCGCCGGACTGCCCGACTACTACCTGTTGAACGCCCTGAAAGACTATCAAACCGGCGTGCGCGGCTACGATGCCATGCTGGTAGTGGGCGCCCTCAAGACCGCCGAAGACCAAGATCTGGTGAACCTGGCCGCCTACATTTCAGATATGGAGCTGGACATCGACGTGCCGGGGCCGGAGGCGGGCAGCGCCCGCAGCGGCCGGCGGCTGTACCGCTACGACTGCAAGACCTGCCACGGCCGCAAGGCGGAGGGCAAGACGCGCAAGGAGTCGCCGCCGCTGCGCAGTCAGTACCACGAATACCTGCTCCGCCAGATCGAGCTGTTCAAGAGCAAAGAGCGAATCCACGCCGACGACCCGGAGGACGAGACCTTCAAGGCCTACGAGGACGAAGAGCTCTTGGACATCCTGGCCTGGATCGCCTCACTGGACGACAAAGAAGAAGACGACGACTGAGCGCCGGCCAGGCCCGCCGCACCGTCTGCGCTCCACCCGGTCGCCGAGCCACCGCGGCCGGTCAGTACGAACGCCGGCCCGAACCACGCCGGCCCGATCCACCTAAGGAGTCAACACGCATGACCAGAACACTGCTTTCCTTTGCCGCCGCCCTGCTGCTGGGTGTCGGTTTGCCGACGGCCACCGCCGTCGCTCAAGACCCGGCGAGCGCGCCGGACGTCAACATGTACGAGATCGGCCAGACGGTGCTCAAGATGGGCCTCGCCGAGGGCGTGACACCGGACGACGCCGTCGATGCCATGAATTCCAAGGCCGTCGAGCTGAACATGAAGCTGGTGGGGCACCAAAATGTCGGCAAAGAGCTGGAGGCTCGCGGCGTCGACTCGCCGCGGCTGGAGATCTTCCAGTTCTGCCGGCCGGAAGACGCCGTCAAGATGGTGCGCTTCAACACCATTTATGCGGCCTATATGCCCTGCAGCATCGCGCTGGTTGAGGACAAAGAGGGCAAAGTCTGGCTGGAGATGCTCAACCTGGACATGATCATCAATGCCTACGAGCTGCCGCCGGAGCTCCAGGCCATCGCCATTACCATCAATGGCGAAATGCTCTCCATCATCACCGCCGGCGCCACCGGTGCGTTCTGAGCCATGGCAAGCGCGCCCTCAGCCGCCTGCCCAGTGTTCCGGGCGGCTTCCTGGCCGCAGGAGGCGCACTCCAGCCAGACTTAGCCCGACTCGACTTAGCCTGACTTAGGCCATCTCGGTGTCATCGGCCTTGCGCGCACGGGTCGCGGCGAGGCCGCCCTTCAGCATCACCAGGTCATGCAGCTCCGACAGCATGAAGTTGCGGTTGGCCGGCTCACGCAGTCTAGCCACCGTGGGCCGACGGCCGTCGCGGTAGCGTCGAGCCGCCATGCGCAAGGGCTCGGGGAGTCGCAAATTGAATGGCGAGGGGCGCACCAGCAGGCGCGCCACCTGCTCGAACAGCAGCGCGTAGCGATCATCGTCGGGCGCTCGATAGAGCCCCGTGAGATCACCGCCGTATTGATGGAACAGCTGTAGATAGTCCTGCAAATCGGGCTTGGTCGGGAACATGGGCGGTCCTTAGGGCCGGCGTCGGGCAGGCGTCGCGGTCGCGACAGGTCGGGCTGTGCTCAGGCGAGACCTGAGCCAGCCCGAAACGTCCAAGGCATCGCAAGCACAGGGAAGCAAGCAACGCGCCACTCCCCGTTGCCGATCTTGCACTCGGCATGCTGCGCTGCCTCAGAGGCATGCGCGACGCGCGACACCGAGACACGCGCGCCCGATATGTCGCAGACGCAACAAATGGAAGCATCCCGACAGGGCCCCGACCCGCAGGCACGGGAGACGCTCAGGCCTCATGGTCAAGCCGGCGTCGCAGCAGATAAGTGTCCATGAGCCAACCCTTCTTTTCGCGCAGCTGGACCTTGACACGCAATAGCTCCTCCAGAACCTCGTCCAGGGGCCCGGCGATCAGCACCTCGTCCTCGGCGCCCAGGTAGCCGCCCCAGTAGATGTCCAGGTCCTGGCCGACGAAGCGCTGGAAGGACGCGTTGTAATCCAGCATCACGACGGCGTTGTGCATCTGCGCCGGGTCCACCTCCTCCGCCTCGCGCCCGGTGATGATCTGCACCGACTCGCCGACGCGATTCAGCGGGATGCGGTGGCGTGCCGCCAGCACCTGCACGGCGCTGATGCCCGGGATCACGCTCACTGCAACGGGCTCAGGCAGGTCCCGAGCCACCGCCTCGACCATGCTGATGGTTTGGTCGTAGAGCACCGGGTCCCCCCAGAGCAGCAAGCCGGCGGTCTCCCCGTCAGCGAGCTCGCGGGTCAGCAGATCCGCGAAGATGCGCCGCTTCTGCGCATGCCAGTCGGCGACGATGGCCCGGTAGGCGTCGCCGTCCTGGTCTACAGCCCGCGGTCGCGGCGGGCTCGGCACGCTCAGCTCCCGATAGTCTCCCGCCGGGCGCACGCGCTGCAGGATCTGACGGCGCAGCGCCAGGAGCTCGTCCTTGCCACGGCCGGCCTTCTCCAGCAGGAAAAAGACGTCCACCCGGCGCATGGCGGCCATGGCTTGGAGGGTCAGAAAGTCCGGATGGCCCGGACCGATACCGATCAGCGCGCAGTGCTTCATGGCGGAAGATCATGGCTAGACAGGTGTCCAGTGAGCTTGACACCGGTCAACGGAAAGGCGGAATGACAGTTATTTCGCTGGCGACGCGCGCCATGCGCAGTACCATCCGGGGGCAGGCGAGTCGGAACGGTCCGAGCCGGCCGGGCGCCGCCGTCCCCGATCCGGGACCGGGCGCCCTGACACCCGCATCAGCGCAACGATAGATGGGGCTCAATGACGCGCACCGATGCCATCGCCGACACTCGCCCGCACCAGAACCGCCGCAGCACGCCTGCCGCCCACTCCCGAGCGGCGTGCCGCCACCCTAACGCAGTCGCCGGTGCCTGTCCGCGACCGACGCTCACCGACACGGAGCCGATCCATGCGCATCCTTTTCGTCCACCCCAACTACAGCGCCGGCGCCGCCGATATCGCCGGTAACTGGTCGCCGGCCTGGGTCACGTACGTCGCCGGCTACCTCAAGGCCGGCGGCTACGTGGACTATTTGTTCGTCGATGCCCTGGTGGACGACCTGGATGATGAACAGCTGCGCATCGCCATCCGCGAGGCCGGGGCCGACGTCGTCGCCACCACGGCCATGACGCCGATGATCTATGCCGCGCAGCGGGTGCTGGAGATCGCCAAGGAAGAATGCCCGAATGCCGTCACCGTCCTCGGCGGCATTCACGCGACCTTCATGTTCAAGCAGGTGCTCGCGGAGGCGCCCTGGATCGACGCCATCGTCCGCGGCGAGGGCGAGGCGGTCACGCTGAACCTGGTGCGCGCCATCGACGAGGGCCGCTGGCCCAACGAGCGCGATCAGATCAACGGCATCGCCTTCCTCGGCGACGACGGCGCGGTAGTGGCGACCCCCGCCGAGCCGTCCATCCGGGACATCGACAGCATCAAGGCGGACTGGGGCCTGCTGGACTGGAAGAAGTACATCTACATCCCGCTCGGCGTGCCGGTGGCAACGCCGAACATGGCCCGCGGCTGCCCCTTCACCTGCAGCTTCTGCTCGCAGTGGAAGTTCTGGCGTGACTATCGCGTGCGCAGCCCGAAAGAGATGGTGGACGAGATCGAAGAGCTGAAGAAGGTCCACGGAGTGGGCTTCTTCATCCTCGCCGACGAGGAGCCCACCATCAACCGCGCCAAGTTCATCGAGTTCTGCCAGGAGCTCATCGACCGCGACCTCGACATCCAGTGGGGCATCAACACCCGCGTGACGGACGTCATGCGCGATGAGGAGCTGCTGCCCTTCTACCGCAAGGCGGGGCTGGTGCACATCTCGCTGGGCACCGAGGCCGCTGCACAGCTGAACCTGGACCGCTTCGTCAAGGAGACCACCGTCGCGCAGAACAAGCGCGCGGTGCAGCTGCTGCAGGAAAACGGCATCGTCACCGAGGCGCAGTTCATCGTCGGACTGGAGAACGAGACCCGCGAGACCCTGGAGGAGACCTACCAGATGGTCATGGACTGGGGCGCCGACATGGCCAACTGGTCCATGTTCACCCCCTGGCCCTTCTCCGATATGTTCACGGAGCTGGGCGAGAAGGTGGAGGTCTTCGACTACTCCAAGTACAACTTCGTCTCGCCCATCATGAAGCCGGACACCATCGACCGCGCCGAGCTGCTCGACGGCGTCATGGCCAACTACCGGCGCTTCTACATGAAGCGCATGCTGTTCCAGTACCCCTGGGTGAAGGACCCGTTCCGCCGCCGCTATCTCATCGGCTGCATCAAGGCCTTCTTCAAGAGCGCCTTCGAGCGCAAGTTCTACCAGCTCGGCCAGCAGAACTACTGGGGGCCGATGTTCAAGAAGCTGATCCGCTTCGACTACGACAAGTCCGCCTCCAAGATCGAGGAGCCGGACCACAACGCCTGGAAGAAGGCCCCGTCGGCCAAGCGCCCACAGGCCGCAGCCCAGCCCAGCGGTGTCAGCGCCTCCATCAAGGCCTGCGGCGGTGCCGAGCCGGCCCATGCCGCCATGGCCTGCGGCGGCGGCGATCAGCAGATGACCGACGAGCAGATCGCCCAATACAACGGATCAAGCCTCAATGGACCAGGCGAGGTCGCTGTACCCATCTCCGAGATCGGCAAGCCGAAGGAAAAGGCGGCAGTGGCCGAGGAAGCCTAGCCAGCGACGGGGCCGGGATCACCGGCCCCAGGGCCCGCCAGCGAGAACGCCCCCAGCCGGGGGCGTTCTTGCGTTCGTGCCGTGCGCGCACCGAAGCTTCGCCTCCACGCGCCGTCGTCGCGGCTCCACTTCCGGGGCCGAAACCCTTCATCGTCTCCGGTGGTTGCAGCGGAGCCCGTATGAGCCTCAAAACGACGGTGGCAAACCCGCCTGCTTTAGTACGGTGTTCGCCATATGCCGTGACACGATCTTGCTATCCACCGGGAAACGCCGCCCCGAAATCGGGCTTTCCCAAATGTCGTGATCGCCCTTGCCCCGTCGCACGAAACGGCAGCCGGCTGTCTTCAGGCGGCGAATTAGCTCAGGCGTATAGTTTGCGCCCATTCAACCGGTTGCACGCATCTGCCCGAGGCTTGCGTTGGTCAGCAGCCGAAGCGGGATGTCGTCGCCGCTCGGGCAACTGTTCTCTTCCAGCATCTCCGGCACGCGTACCCTCAGCAAAGCCATCATGGCCTCCAAGGTAGCGGCCTCGCCGACCAGGCCTGGGACGTTGCTGTCGTCCACGTACCAAACCTCTGCCTCATCGTCCCAATCGATATGTATCTCGTATTGCACCGGCGTCGCCCCTGCGCAAGCGGGTTGTGATCGGCCCTTCGGCTCAGCTGGCCACCACAGAATCCCGTCAGACTACAGCAACGCAAACATCACGTCAGCGCGATGCTTCGAAAGCCTTTTCGCCGGGCCGCGATCGCGAGCTATCCCCCGCGCAAAGCAAGCCATTCCGACGCCTCTTTCCATGTGCCAGGATCACCGGCCCCGGCCCCGCCAGCGAGAACGCCCCCGGGCGGGGGCGTTTTCATGTGTGCCCGTGCCGAGGCTGCGCCTCGGCACGGCGAAGAGACGGCAGACGAGATGGTCAAAGCGCGTTGACAGGGCGTCCGCCGTCGCGGCCAGAGGCCGCTCCCACAGGGCTACATCGCCTTCGATAGATAGGCGCCCATGGGCATGTCCGCGCCGTAGATATGCCCCATCAGCCAGCGCTCGAGAAATTGCACCTCATCGCTCGATACGGTCTTGCCCTGGTCCTGCAGTTTCTGCTGTAGGTCCTTGGCGCTCGCCATCAGCTCCTCGTGCTCGGCCTTGTGCTCGGCGAGACCGTCATAGCCGTGCTTGAGCATTAGCCGCTCTTCGTGGCGAAAGTGCCAGACGGTGCAGGCGATGAGCTCGTCGGTGACCGCCGCGATGTACTCGGCGGATTCGCCCTCTGCCACCGCGTGGCTCAGGATGTTGTATAGATCCACCAGCCGGCGGTGGTCCTCATCGATCTCGGGCACCTCGACGCTGAGTGTCTGGTCCCAGGTCAGCTCTTTCATGGTTGCTTCTCCGGCGGGGGCTGGGTGGGCGCGGTGCTCGCCGCGGCTCGCCACTACCATAGCGCAACGGCGGAAGCGATGGCGCCGGCCATGGCCTGCGGGGCGTCCTCCGGCACGAAGTGCCCCGCCGCCGGCAGTACCAGCGTGTCGTGGTGCGGGAACAGGCGCTCGAAATGCCGGCGCTCGGCGGCGCCGATGAAGGGGTCGCGCCCGCCCCAGCACAGCAGCGCCGGCTGCTGCGCCAGCGTGCCCAGGTCGCGCTCCAGCGCCGCGAGAAATTCCCGGCTCGCCAGTAATTCCCGAGCCAGGCGCTGCATGACCCGACGCCGCGCGCGTGCCCGAAAGGGCCCGAAGTAACCGTCCAGCACCGCGGGCTCGATGGGCCGCCGGCGGATGGCGAGCCGCAGCCCCACGGCGAGGAAGGCATTGCAGCACCGACTCGCCAGCGCCGCCGCCCAACTACCCGCCAGACGCGAGAAGACCTGCATGCGCCAGGAGCCCTGCAGGGGCCAGGCAAAACTATTGGCCAGCACCATACCGCGTACCGCCGCAGGCCGGCGCAGCGCCGCCGCGAGCCCGATGGGACCGCCCCAGTCATGGCCCACGAGCACCAGGTCGTCCAGGCCCAGGGCGTCCAGGAATTCGGCCACCACCGCCGCATGCTCGGCCGGCCGCAACGCCCGAGGCGGCGTCGCAGAAAGACCGAGCCCCGGCAGGTCCGGTGCGACACAGCGCCAGCGCCCGCGCAGCTGGCGAATCAAATCCCGATAAAGAAAGGACCAGCTCGGATTGCCATGCAGGAACAGCAAGGCCGGGCCGTCCGCAGCCGATTTTGTCGGTCCGGCCTCTATCGGGCCTTCGTCCAGATAGTGCAGCCGATGCCCGGCGACGTCGCACCAACGGCTGGGGAACGGATACAGCGCCGGTGGCGGGCGGTACCTTGGCTCGGCAGCGGGATCGGAGGGCATCAAGCTCGCGCCTTACACCAATCAACGCCTTACAGGCTAGACCGACGATGCCGCAGGCTGCGCCAGAGCGCAAGCGCCGGGGGTACTGATCGCCAGCGTCCGGAGACCGTCTGCAACGGTGCTGACGAGCTGCCACGGCGTTGCACTGGCCGCGTCTGCCGATCCGCGACGGAGCATCGCCCCCTAAGGGTCGCTCGGCTGGTGCAGCACCACCACCGCCGGGGGATCTGCTACACGGCGGCCACAGGCATACAGGGAAGGCCGCAGCGGCAAGGCGCCCGTTGCAGCCATGCGCGGGCTGGCATTGCCTTTGCTTAACAATGGCTGAGCCCCAACGCGTTCTCACGCAATGTTTTTTTGCAACTTCTAGGAGGTGCAGCATGCTTCGCAAAGCGCTGATCCTGACGACCCTGAGCACTTGCCCGCTGGCCGCGACGCCCATGGTGCTGGCGCAGGGCAAGCCACAGATGCCCAAGCCCATGAGCTTCGAAGAGGCGGATCAAAACGGCAACGGCACCATCACCGAGGACGAGTTTTTCCAGGCCCGCGCCGAGCGCCTAGCGCAGCGCTCGGAGCAGGGCTATCGCATGCGGATGGTCTCCCGGGCACCGGACTTCGACGACCTCGACCTGGACGGTGACGGCAGCGTCGGGCCGGACGAATTCGAGCAGGCGCAGTCACGCCACCGCCAGGAGATGGGCGAGCGCCGCATGGGCGGCGGCATGGGCCGCGACAAATCCGGCGGCAGCAGCTGATCCGCCTGCCGGCGTCTCGCGCCGAAGCCCATTGGGCCGGCCGCCGCCGGCAGCAAGGAGCACTGATCGCGAACCGGCCGGAGCCGACCCATGTCCCTGTCCCTGCCCGCCCTGCTCGCCACCCTAGCGGTCGCTACGGCGTTAGTCTGGGTGGGCAGCCGGGGACTCGAGGCCAGCTCGGCCCGCCTCGCCCGCCACTACGGACTGCCGCCCATGGTGCCGGGCGGCATGAACCCTGCTTAACTGTGACATAGGAGCCCCGTCCCGGCCCGTCCGAGGCCACGCAGCGACCCCGATACAGGAGCCTCCATGACCACACCGATCTATATCCGCGCCCGCAATCCGGACAACGGCGCACGCCTCGTCCGCGAGCTGCTCGAGCTCGGCACGGACGCCGAGCGGCTGCGCGTCGTCGGCCGGCGCATCCCGGCGGACCTGCCGGTGGCGGCGAAGCGCTGGTGGCCGCCGGCGTTGGCCGTGGCTGTGCCGGCAGTGATCGGTGCCTTGGCCCTGCCGACTCTGGGCGTACTGCTGTTCAGCGCCATAGAGCCTTTTTCGCTGCTCCTGCTCGCCCTCGTCGGCGCCGCCCTCGGTGCCGGCTGGCAGCTGAGCCGCGGCCCCAGGGCGCAGGACCCGTTGGCCGCTCAGGCGGATGCGCTGCGCCGAGGCGAGCTGATCATCATCGCCGACCTCGACGATGCCGAGGTCAGGCGCGTGGAGGCGCAGGTCGCTGAGCGCCACCCCGAAGTGCTGCTGCTGGGCCCGGATCCCGCGGGCTCGCCGCCCTTTCCCTAGCGAGCGCACCGGCCCGGACGGGCCATTTCCCGCCGATTCGGGGCATTTGCCCCAGCCGCCCTGCCCCGGCGACGCCGCAGACGCCATTGTTGCTCTGGCACACCCCTTGCGCTCCGCGAGTACCGGGCAAGCATCAGCCCGCTGCTCGCAGGAGGACGCATGCACCCACAGACGCAGCGCCAACCGGCCCACACGGCCACGGGATCAGCGCGCGGCCATTCGCAGGCCTGCCGCCGCTGGCATCGCCGGCAGTGGGGGCGCCCATGAGCGCGCGCCCCATCGCCGACTACGCGCTGCTCTCGGATCGGCACGGCTCCGCCCTGGTGCATCGCGACGGCAGCGTGGATTGGCTTTGCCTGCCGCGCTTCGATTCACCGGCCCAGCTCGCGGGCCTGCTCGACGCCGATGCCGGGCACTTCCGCGTCGGTCCTCGGGACACGCAGGCCATCGCTCGGCGCTATCTACTCCAGTCGCTGGTGCTGGAGACCGATTTCCGCTGTCGCGACGGCAGCGTCACGCTGCGCGACGCCCTGGCCATGGGCACCGAGGATCAGGCCAACAGCCTGGGGCTCGGCGCTCCGCACCGGCTGCTGCGGGAGCTCGTCTGCACCGCCGGCCATGTCACCCTGGATGTCCAGTATGAGCCGCGGCCCGAGTACGGCCTGATCCGCCCGCTGCTGGAGCCCGTTCAGGGCGGACTGCTGACCCGCGGCGGCGCGTCCATTCTGCGCTTGTCCGGCGGTCTGACGCGCGGCGACGGTGAGGCGGTGGACATGGAGTGGTGGCTCGGCGAGTGCAGCGCGGCCGCCCGCGTGCAGCTCACCGAGGGAGAGCGCCTGTGCCTGGGGCTCCAGCACAGCGCCACCGCCGACGGCGCGCCGCCGGCGCTGAGCGCGGCTGAGGTCAGCGACGGCCTCGCCGCGACACGCGCCGCCTGGCAGGCCTGGTCGGACGTCCATCAAGCCTACGACGGACCCTGGCAGTCGCTGGTACGCCACAGCGGCCGCGTGCTCCAGGGGCTCGGCTACCAGCCCACGGGGGCCATCGTCGCCGCACCCACCACCTCGCTGGCCACCTGTGTCGGCGGCAGCCGCAACTGGGACTATCGCTACAGCTGGGTGCGGGACGCGAGCCTGACGCTGGATGCCCTCTGGGTGGCCGCCTGCCCCATGGAGGCGCACCGTTTCTTCGACTTCCTCGGCGCCACCGCCATGCTCCAGGTGCGCGAGCACGGCAACCTGCAGGTGGTGTTCGGCATCGAAGGCGAGCACGACCTGCACGAGCGCGAGCTGCCCCGCCTGCGCGGCTGGCGCGACAGCCGGCCGGTGCGCATCGGCAACGGCGCCTGGTCCCAGAGTCAGCTCGACGGCTACGGCAATGTGCTCTTGGCCGCGCACCGCCTGCGCGAGCAGTTGGTGCAGCTGAGCCCGACGGCGCGGCGCTTCCTGGCGGAGATCGCGGACGCCGCCGCCGAGCGCTGGCAGGTGGCGGACCACGGCATCTGGGAGATGCGCACCGCCCCGCGGCACTATCTGCACTCCAAGCTCATGTGCTGGGCGGCGCTGGATCGGGCCGTGCGGCTGGCCCGTCTGCTGCTGCCGGACACGGACCCGGCACCACGCAAGGCGCACTGGCGCAAGGCCCGGGACGAGATCCGCGCCGCCATCCTAGAGCAGGGCTTCAGCGAGCCACTCGGCGCCTATGCCCAAGCCTTCGACAACGACGAGCCGGATGCGGCGACGCTGCTCATACCCATCGTCGGCTTTCTCCCTGCCACCGACCCGCGGGTGCTGGCAACCCTGGACGTGGTGGAGGACGCGCTGGCGGACCAGCGGGGCTTCATCCGCCGCTACCGCTGCGACGACGGCCTCCCCGGCGGCGAGGGCTCGTTTCTGGTGTGTACCTTCTGGCTCGCCCAGGCCCGGGCCATGGCGGGCCAGATCGAGCAGGCCGAGCGGCTGTTCGAGCGCGCGGCGGGCTGCGCCAACGATGTCGGATTGCTCGCCGAGCAGGTGGCGCCGGACACCGGCGAGCTGCTCGGCAATTTCCCGCAGGCATTCAGTCACATCGGCCTCGTGAACGCGGCGCAGGCCATTCATCTCGCCCACGGTCAGCGTGACGGCGAAGAGCAATAACGCCATGGCCGCGACCAACGCACAACCGCCCGACGCGCAAGAGGGCCAGCAGGGGCCTCCGCGGGGCGGCGGCAGCGGGCCGGGTAACGGCCTCGGCCCCGCCGGGCGCATCGCCCGCTGGTGCATCGACTCGCCGCTGACGCCGCTGCTGCTCATCGCGACCCTCGCCATCGGCATGCTCGGACTCTGGACCACGCCGCGGCAGGAGGACCCGGACATCTCCGTGCCCATGGTGGACGTGCGGGTGCAGTGGCCCGGCGGCGATGCCCAGCAGGTGGCGAGCCAGGCCATCGAGCCGCTGGCGCGCATCCTCGGCGAGCTGGCGGACGTCAAGCACCTCTACGCGCAGAGCCGGCGCGGCGGCGGACTGGTGACCGTGCGCTTTCGCGTCGGCGCCGACATGGCGAAGGCCGTGGTGCGGGTGCGCGACAAGATCCGCGCCCACACCCAGCTGATCCCGCCGGGGGTCACGGATTGGCGCGCCCGAGTCAAGGGCATCGACGACGTGCCCGTGTTTGCCGCAACCCTCTGGTCAAGGCACCTCGACGACGCCGCCCTGCGCACCCTGGCCTTCGATCTGCTCCAGCGCCTGCAAGCCGTGCCGGAGACCGCCGCCGGCTACATCGTCGGCGGCCGGCCGCGGCAGATCACCATCGAGCCGCAGCCCGAGCAGCTGGAGGGCTTCGACATCACCCTCACCCAGCTCGCCGAGACCGTCCGCGGCGCCAACGCGGAGCAGCCGAGCGGCGCCGTGGAGCGCGCCGGCGAGCGCCTGACGGTGAGCGCCGGCGCCAAGCTCGACAGCGCCGAGGACGTGCGCCGGCTGGTGGTGGGCCACCGCGGCGGCACACCCGTCTATGTCGCCGATGTCGCCCGGGTCACGGACGGGCCGGCAGAGCCCGAGCAGGCGCTGCTCCATTACCCGGGCGCCGCAGCGGGCGAGGACCGCACCGCGGAGGCGCCGGCGCCCGCGGTGACGCTGGCCATCGCCAAGGCCCCGGGGGCCAACGGCGTCACCGTGACCCGGGCGCTGCGCGAGCGCCTGGCGACGCTGCAAGACCAGGTCATCCCGGCCTCGGTGCAGGTGGAGATCACCCGCGACTACGGCGAGAGCGCCAATGCCAAGGTCAACGAGCTGCTGAGCTCGCTCCTGGGGGCCACCGCGGCGGTATCGGTGCTGACCCTGTTGGCGGTGGGGCTGCGCCCGGCGCTGGTGGTGCTGGCCGTGATCCCGGTGGTCATCCTGCTCACGGTCTGGGCCGCCGGCATGCTCGGCTTCACCATCAACCGCGTCAGCCTGTTCGCGCTCATCTTCTCCATCGGCATCCTGGTGGACGACGCCACCGTGGTGGCCGAGAACATCTTCCGCCGCTGGCTCGCCGCCGGCGAGACCTCCGCCGCCACCGCGGTGGACGCCGTGCGCGAGGTGGGCAACCCCACCATCCTGGCGACGCTGACGGTGCTGGCGGCGCTGCTGCCCATGGGCTTCGTCACCGGCATGATGGGCCCCTACATGCGCCCCATCTCGGTGCTGGGCTCCGTGGCCATGGGGTTTTCGCTGCTGGCGGCCTTCGTCTTCACGCCCTGGCTCGCCTATCGGCTGCGCCCGCGGGTGCGATCCCTGGAGCGCGCCGCCCGCCGCGAGCGCCGAGTCCAGCATCTGCTGGCCCGCGCCTACCGCCCGCTGCTGCTGCCGCTGCTGGAGCGCCGGGCGGTGGCCTGGGGCTTCCTCGCCGGCATTGTCGCGGCCTTCCTGGCGGCCCTGTCGCTGCTGCCGCTGCAGGCGGTGAGCGTCAAGATGCTGCCCTATGACAACAAGCGCGAGATCGACGTCATCATCGACCTGCCGGAGGGCACCGCGCTGGCCGAGACCGCCAACGCCGCCCACGGCATGGCCGAGGCCGTGCGCGCGCTGCCGGAGGTGCGCTCGGTGCAGGCGCACATCGGCACCGCGGCACCCGTGGACTTCAACGGCCTGGTGCGCCACTACGACCTGCGCGACGCCCCCTGGCAGGCAGACCTGCAAATCCGCCTGCTGGACAAGGACCGGCGCGAGCGCAGCAGCCATGCCCTGGCCGCGGCCATCCGCGAGCATCTGCGCCCGCTGGCACAAGACGCCGGCGCCCACATGGCCGTGGTGGAGATGCCGCCCGGCCCGCCGGTGCGCCAAACCCTGGTGGCGGTGGTCTACGGCCCGGACAGCGCGGCGCGCCGGGCGCTGACGGAGCAGCTCACCGGCTTTTTCGAGGAGGCGAAAGGCGTGGTGGACGTGGACAACAGCCTCCGCGCGCCCCACGAGCGCTGGCACTTCCGTGTGGACACCGAGCAGGCGAGCCGTTACGGCGTGCCGGTGTCGCGCGTCACGCAAACCCTCGCCATGGCCATGGGCGGCCACCGGCTCGGCGCCGTCGAGCAGGGCACGGATCAGGAGCCGGTGCACCTGGTGCTGCAGCTGCCGCTGGGGGAGCGCTCGCAGATCGCGCGCCTGGGCAACCTGCCGGTGGCCGCCGGCGACGGCAGCGTCCCGCTGGCGGCGCTCGGCGATTTCCAGCGCGAGCGCCAGCCCGAGGTCATCCGGCACAAGGACCTGCGGGCGGTGGAATACGTCACCGCCGGCATGACCGGGCGCCTCGGGGCGCCCATCTACGGCATGCTGCAAGTCGAGGGCATGCTCGACGCCGCCGAGCTGCCCGGCGGCACCCTCACCGCCCCGCCCGACCCCGCCGCCGGCAGCGGCTTCGAGTGGGCCGGCGAATGGACGGTCACCTACGAGACCTTCCGCGACCTGGGCCTCGCCTTCATCGCCGCGCTGGCGCTCATCTACGTCCTGCTGGTCGCGGAGTTCCGCAACTTCGTGCACCCGGCGGTGATTATGGCGCCCATCCCGCTCACCCTCATCGGCATCCTGCCCGGGCACTGGCTGCTGGGGGCGGAGTTTACGGCCACGTCCATGATCGGCTTCATCGCGCTGGCCGGCATCGAGGTGCGCAACTCCATCCTGCTGGTGGACTTCGCCCAGCAGGCGGTGCTGCGTGGTGCGAATGTGAAGGACGCCCTGGTGGAGGCCGGACAGACCCGCCTGCGCCCGGTGTGGGTGACGGACCTGACCATGATGGCGGGCGCCGTCGCCATCCTGTTCGACCCCGTCTTCCAGGGCATGGCCGTGTCGCTGCTGTTCGGGCCCATCATCGCCGTGCCGCTGACGCTGCTGGTGGTGCCGCTCGGCTGTCTCAGCACCGCCGGCGCCTTTGCCCGCCCCGAAGGCCGCAGCGCGCCGGCGGCAGGCTCGGCATGACACCCGGGCGCTGGGGGATTTGCCCCGGGACGGCTCATCTGCGCGGCATGCGGGCCGGAAACCGCGCAATCCGGCGTCGTGACGTCCGCCATTTCCCAGGTAGGGCTGGCTGGTGCTACCGTTCCGGCCCCAGCGTCTGCTCTCCACAGGTCATGCCATGAATCCAGCGACGTCCTTCCGCCCGGCTTCAGCCCTAGCCCACCTGAGACCGCCGCCGGGGTATCGGCTCGCGGCGGGGTTGCTGGCGGGGTTGCTGCTGTTGCCGGTCGCGGCGGCTGCCGTGGACCCGGACTTCGACGACGCCGCCATCATGCAGATCCAGTACCCGGACTGGTTCAAGGCGAGCTTCCTGGACCTGCCGGACGACGCCGCCATGGCCGCGGAGGCCGGCAAGCAGGGGCTGTTTCTGTTCTTCAGCACCGAGGGCTGCTCCTATTGCCACCTGTTCATCGAAAAGAGTCTGGGCGACCCGGCCATCGCCGAGCGCCTGCGCGAGCACTTCGACGCCATCGGCCTGGAGATCTTCTCCGACGCGGAGCTGACGGACTTTAGCGGCGAAACGACCCGGGTGAAGCAGTTCGCGCTGGACGCAGGGGTAGAGTTCGCGCCCACCTTCCTGTTCTACGACACCGACGGCGAGGCGCTGGTGAAGCTCACCGGCTACTACGGCCCGGAGCGCTTCGCCAAGGTCCTGGACTACCTGGTGGAGGGGCATCACCGGCGCATCGGGCTGCGGGAGTACTTGGCGCAGACCGACGCCGCTGCCGATGCCGCCGCCGGCTGGACGCTGCCGAGCGACCCGCTGTTCGAGCCCCCGCCCCACGCGCTGGCCCGCAACGAGGCCATGCCGGCGGAGCGCCCACTGCTGGTGCTCTTCGAGGGCGCCGACTGCGAGCGCTGCCCGCGCTTCCATAACGAAGTCCTCGGCGACGACAGCATCCGGGACAAGCTGGCGGGCTTCGACGTGGTACGCCTGGATGCCGGCGATGCCGAGACCCCGGTGCTGACGCCCGCCGGCGCGCGCACCAACCCGCAGGACTGGTACGCCGAGCTCGGCTTCACCCAGCTGCCGGCCCTGGCCTTCTTCGCCGAAGACGGCCGCCGCGTCTTGGCAACGGACGCCGTGGTGCTGAACAGCCGCATGCACAACAGCATCGGCTTCGTCACCGACCGGGTCTACGAGCAGGGCTGGAACTACCAGCGCTACGCCCGCAGCCAGGCCATGAAGCGCGTGCAGGCCGAGGACGGCGCGGCGTCCGCCGAGTCCTCCGACTAGTGCGATGTCGGGCTTCGTCCCTCAGTCCGACCTCGTATGTTCTGTGTGAAGGGATCGCCAAGGACGTGTCATAAACGGAGTTGATGAGAAGTCCTGGGGGAACGAGCCCATGCCGTCCACCGCTTGGCGGCGGCCCGCGGATGAGGTGCTGGTCCTGGCGCTGGCGCTGCGCGCGCCAGGCATCGCGGCGAGACGCCGCTCCCACGACGGGCATCGCCGTGGGAGCGGCAGCCTTGCCGCGACGACTTCCAGCGCCCAGGCAGCCCTCATCGCGGCGGGACGCCGCTCCCACAGCCACCGCGCGCCGTGGGAGCGGCATCCTTGCCGCGACGACTTCCAGCGCCCAGGCCGCCCCCATCGCGGCGGGACGCGGCTCCCACAGCCACCGCGCGCCGTGGGAGCGGCATCTTTGCCGCGACGACTTCCAGCGCCCAGGCCGCCCTCATCGCGGCGGGACGCGGCTCCCACAGCCACCGCGCGCCGTGGGAGCGGCATCTTTGCCGCGACGACTTCCAGCGCCCAGGCCGCCCTCATCGCGGCGAGACGCCGCTCCCACAGCCACCGTGCGCCGTGGGAGCGGCATCCTTGCCGCGACGACTTCCAGCGCGCAGGCAGCCCTCATCGCGGCGGGACGCCGCTCCCACAGCCACCGCGCCCCGCAGCCCGGTTGCGTGAAACAGACCCCGGCAAGCCGAACGGCTCAGCCGGCCCCGCGGCGCACCCGCACCGCCTCTTCGCGCTCCTGCTCCTCCAGGGCGTTGTCGATGACGCCCAAGCGCTCATCGATCTCCGGCAGCAGCACATCCTCCAGCGCGCGGGCGCGACGCGAGGTGCGCAGGTATTCCACCCGCAGCCGCTCCAGGTTGCCGGTGAGCACCGCAAGCCGCGCCGCGAGGGGCATCAGGTCCGCGAAGGCCGCCCGGCACGCTTCCGCCTCCGGGCTGCGAATCGCAACGGCTCCAGCCCGATCTCCCCTCTCGACATCGGCATCGGGATCGCGATCGGAGTCGCTAGCGAGCTCGCCACTCCCACCACCCGATCCAACCGCCCGCGCCGAGGCCCCATCGCCATCCCCGACACCGGCCGCCACCGGCGCTTCGATCCGCACCCCCAGCACGGACCGGCTATTGGTGGCGAGCCCGCAGTCCGCGGCAGCGGGCGGATACACCCCGAGCTCGTCCAGCCCATGGCGCCCGACGGCGGCCCGCAGCGCCTCCCGGGCGCCCGTCTCGGCCTCGCGCCAGCGCGCCATGGTGGCGTCGTAGTCACGCAGATTGCTCAGGATCTCGCCGGCGAGGATCAGCCGCTTCTCGTCCAGGAAGCGGTAGCCCTCCTGCATGCCGGCGCGCTCCGCCTTGAGCTCCAGATAGGCGCTCTGGGTGGGGACCAGCTCGCGGTCGGTCATGGCCCGGCTCCTGTGCCTTCGCCTCAGGCGGGCGCGCTGGTGGCGGCTGTCGCCTCGGCGCGCTCGCTCTCGGTCTCGGCCGGGCCCTGCCGGGGGGCACCCGCCAGGTGCGCGCGAATCTGCGCATCCGACAGCCTTGTGAGCTCCTGCTCCGGCAGCCCGCGCAGGGCCTGCCAGCCCGCCTCCATGCTCTGGTGGAGGCTGCGGCGCCCGTCTTGGGCGATGACCTCGGTCTCGAAGCGCTCACCGAAGGCGAGATACAGCCGGTCCGTCTCCGACAGCCCCTCCTCGCCCACGACGCTCGCCAGGATGCGGGTCTGCTGCGCCTGGGCATAGGCGGCATAGAGCTGGGCCGCCAGCGCCGGGTGGTCCGGATCCGTGAGCCCCTTGCCGGTGCCGTCCTTCATCAATCGGGACAGACTCGGCAGCACCTTGATGGGCGGATACAGGTCGCGGCGGTGCAGCTCCCGGTCCAGCACCAGCTGACCCTCGGTGATGTAGCCGGTGAGGTCCGGAATAGGATGGGTGATGTCGTCGTTGGGCATGGTGAGGATGGGCACCTGGGTCACGGAGCCCGCCTGGCCGCGGATGCGCCCGGCACGCTCGTACAGGGTCGCTAGGTCCGAGTACATGTAGCCCGGGTAGCCCTTGCGGCTCGGCACCTCGCCGCGGCTCGCCGAGACCTCCCGCAGCGCCTCGCAGTAATTGGTGAGGTCGGTGAGGATCACCAGCACATGCTTGCCTTCCTCGAAGGCCAGGTACTCGGCGGCGGTGAGGGCGAAGCGCGGCGTCAGCAGACGCTGGGCGCTGGCATCGGAGGCCAGGTTCAGAAACAGCACCGTGCGCGCCAGCGCCCCGCTCTGCTCAAGCGAGCTGCGGAAGAACTCGGCGCTGCCGTGGGGAATGCCGATGCCGGCGAAGACGATGGCGAAGTCCTCATCGCCGCGGGCATCCGCCGCGCCGCGCTCGCGCTGCGCCCCCGGCAGCCGGGCGTTGCAGGCGATGTCCACGGCGATGCGATCATGCGGCAGCCCGCCGCCGGAGAAGAGCGGCAGCTTCTGCCCGCGCACCAGGGCGTTCATCAGGTCGATGGCCGTGAAGCCCGTCTCCAGGAACTCGCTCGGCGCCTGCCGGGCGGAGGGCTTGAGCGGCAGCCCGTCGACGCGAAACGCCTGCTGCGCCGCCAGCGGCGGCCCGCCGTCCAGGGGCTTGCCGACGCCGTTGAAGATCCGGCCCAAGAGGCCCGGCCCGACGTGGAAGCGCAGCGGCTCGCCGAAGAAGCGCACCCGTGTGCCGTCGATGCGAAGGCCGGCCGTGTCGTCCAGCATCTCCACCGTGACGCTGTCCTCATCCAGCGCCGCGATGCGCCCAAGGCGCACGGCACCGCCCGCGTCTTCCACCTCCACGGCCTCGTTCAGGCCCACGTCCACGCTGCGCTGCAGGAACAACAGCGGCCCGTCCACCCGGTTGGCAATGTCTTCGCCTGTGAGTCTTGCGTACATGGGGAGTCCAATCGTGCCTGGTGCGTAGTGCGTGGTGCGCGGTGCGCGGTGCGCGGTGCGGGGCCTGGCCTACCCTCCTCACCGTGTGAGATCTTTATGTCCCGTAGAGTTACAGCGTAGCCCATTGCCGAGGCACCGACCGTGACAGGCACCACGTGCACCAGCGCGACGCGCAGCCGGTCGCACGCTCCCCGCGGTGGGCTCAACGTCCAACCCTGCGGACGCGGCACAGGCGCTGGGAGTCGTCGCGGCAAGGATGCCGCTCCCACAAGGGCACCGCCACTCAGACACTTGTCCCGCGAGGGCTCCGCATCGGACATCAACCGCGCGCGGCGGAAGGGCGGCTCAGGCATCAACAATCAGCGGTGTCCGGAGATTGAAGGCAAAGGCTGGACCGGGCGCCCCGACGCGCGCGTGTCTCGGCGGCAGGCTTGCGCTTCGCCCCAGGCTAACCGGCCACCGCGCCGAGCTGTCTGTAAACATTTGTGAAGCGATGGTCCCGCCGGGATAGCCGCGCTGCCAGCCCGGAAGTACAACGGGGGCGCTGGCAGCTCGCTCGGATTTTCGCCGCGATTTCAACCATCGCGCCACCATTGCTCCGGGGTGGTGACCGTCCGACTGTGCGCCCACGCCACAGGAATTAGGTCAGGGTTTGCCTCAGGCCGGGAGGAGTAGTAGGCACTATGCCGCCCTTGCCACAACCACTGATGTTTGGTTTCCTTGCGGCGGTCTGAGCCAACGCCGAGGCGGGTGCGGGCGGGAGAGCGGCATACAGTGCTGATCCGGTCTCCGCAGGGTGGCAGCCACGGCCACACCTGGGTTGGCGTTACAGTCGACGCACTTACGTGCTCGAGTGTCAGCCACATCGGCAGACCCACCAGGCCGCATTGCAAATCCTGCCCAGTCGAAGACGAGCCGCTCGGACTGCCCGACACCACCCGCTTCAATTGCCGACGCAACCGAGGACCGCAGCCATGCAGCAGTCAGATCCCACAGACGGCAGCCGCCTGACAACGACCCTTGCCCGCTATTCCGCGCTCGCGGCCACCGCCGCGGTCCCCGCCGCCAACGCCGCCATCGTCACCGGCAGCGTCAACGACACCGTCGGCGTGGGGGGCACGGGCACCGAGGCCCCGTCCGGCAAGACGTTCCTGTCCGTCGACATCACCGACGAGCTGGGGCTGACGACGCTCACGGACATCTCTTTCAATTCTTCCACCAGCTACCTCTTCATTTACGGCGCGAACTTTCGAAACTTTTCGTACACAAATAGCTTTGGCGGCTATCGGGGCCTCGCCGGCGAGACTTGGGATATGATCGGCACCACCACGGCCGGCTTCGGTGACGTGAACTTCAGCAACTTCCAAGCCGGCACGGGCTACGACCCGGCGGGCTGGAACAACGGCGGCTTCCTCGCCTTCCGCTTCGACAACGCCGGCACCGACAACTACGGCTGGATGCGCCTCGAGGGCTTTATCACCGGCCCCACCAGCGGCTATGTCGAGGTCGTCGACTGGGGCTACGACGACACCGGCGCCAAGATCGAGATGGGTGCCACCGGCGTTCCGGCGCCGTCCACCGGCCTGCTGGCCCTCGCCGGCGGCTTCCCGGCCGTTGCCGCCTATCGCCGGCGCAAGCGCAAGGAGCGCGAGGCACAGGCCGCGGCCTGATCCTTCCCGCGAGCCCAGCGACGACGCCCGCGCCATGACCAACGGCCCGGGCGTTGCCCCGCGCATCAGACCCGGTACGCCGACGCCGCTTGACCTCGGGCCGATCCGCGCTCGATATCACGGGGCCAGTGACCGCACCGGCCCCTGCTGCGCCGGCGCGCGCCCAGCCCGCCGGCGCTGCCCCGTCGGTACCGATGCCCATACCCCATGCCCGCGCCGTCGACGCCCGGAGCATTGCATCGGCGGCCGGCACGGCCGGCCGCTGCGCACGCCTGACTGACCCCATCGAGCCGCTGATGCCTGCCACAAGCCCCGCCCGCGCCAAGCGCAAGGTCCTGTTGATCGGCTGGGACGCCGCCGACTGGAAGGTCATCCACCCGCTGATGAACCAGGGCAAGATGCCGAACCTGGCGCGTCTCGTCGAGCGCGGCGCCATGGGCAACCTGATGACGCTGCGCCCGGTGCTGTCGCCGATGCTGTGGACCTCCATCGCCACCGGCAAGCGGCCCTACAAGCACGGCGTGCTGGGCTTTCAGGAGGTGACCCCGGACGGCAGCGCCGTGCAGCCGGTCTCGCAGCGCTCGCGCCGCACCAAGGCGCTGTGGAACATCCTCAATCAACAGGGCCTGCGCTCCCTCGTCGTCGGCTGGTGGCCGAGCTGGCCGGCGGAGCCCATCGACGGCGTCATGGTCTCGAACCACTTCCAGCGCGCGGTGGGTCCGCTGGACCAGCCCTGGCCCATGCCGCCGGGCACCGTGCACCCGCCGCATCTCACCGAGACCCTGGCGGGGCTGCGCTTCCACCCGAGCGAGCTGGAGCCGTCGCAGGTGCTGCCGTTCGTGCCCAAGGCCCTGGAGATCGACCAGGACAAGGATCGGCGCCTGGCCGCCGTGATGAAGGTGCTGGCCGAGTGCACCTCCGTCCACAACGCCGCCACCTGGCTCATGGCCCACGAGGACTGGGACCTGTGCGCCGTCTATTACGACGCCATCGACCACTTCAGCCATGGCTTCATGAAGTACCACCCGCCGCGGCGCGAGCACATCCCGGAAGCCGACTTCAACCTCTACCACGGCGTCGTCGAGGCGGCCTACCGCTTCCACGACATGATGCTCGGCACCCTGCTGGACCTGGCCGGCCCCGAGACCACGGTGGGGATCTGCTCCGACCACGGCTTCCACCCGGACGCCCTGCGGCCGGTGCGCCTGCCCAAGGAGCCCGCCGGCCCGGCGGCGGAGCACCGCGAGCTGGGCATGCTGGCCATGGCCGGCCCCGGTGTCGTGCAGGATCAGCTCATCTACGGCGCCAGCCTGCTGGACGTGACGCCGACCATCCTGAGCCTGTTGGGGCTGCCCTGCGGCGCGGACATGGACGGCAAGCCCCTGGTGCAGGCGCTCACCGAGCCGGGTCCGCTGGAGCGCATCCCGAGCTGGGACGCGGTGAGCGGCAACGACGCGCGCCTGCGAGAGACCGAGCAGTTCAACCCCATCGCCGCCAAGGCCGCGCTGGACCAGCTCGTCGCCCTGGGCTACATCGAGCCGCCCGGCGACGACGCGGCGGCGGCGGTGCAGCGCACCGAGCGTGAGCTGCGCTACAACCTGGCGCGCTCGTACATCGACGGCGGGCTGCAGCGCAAGGCGCTGCCGCTGCTGGAGGCGCTGTATCGGGACGCCCCGGATCAATACCGCTACGGCATCCAGCTCGGCCTGTGCCACCGCAGCCTGGGGGAGGCCGACGCGCTGCTGGATCTGGTCGAGCGCCTCTCCGCGCACCGGCGCGCCGCCGCCGACGACGCCCGCGAGCAGATCGCCCGCCTGCGCCGCGACCAGGGCATCGCCGACGACGACACGCAGACGCCGCTGGACCCCGAGCGCCTGTCCGACGATGACAAGGGGCAGCTCGAGGACTGGCGCACGCTGGCCCGGCTCAACCTCGGCGAGCTCGACTATCTGCGCGGCTGGGCGCTCGGCGCCAAGGGCCTGCACCGCGAGGCCCTGGAGGTCCTGGAGCGAGCCCGGCAGGGCGCACCGCGCCGGCCCATGCTGCAGACCCTGATCGGGGAGACCCACCTTGCGCTGCGCGACTGGCGCGCCGCGGAGCAGGCCTTCGACGCCGCCCTCGACATCGACGACCTGAGCCCCCAGGCGCACCTTGGTCTGGCCATCGCGCTGCTGCATCAGGGTCGCACCGAGCGCGCGGCGGAGCTGGCCCTGGAGACCATCTGGCTGCGCTTCCACTACCCCATGGCCCACTATGTGCTTGGGCTCGCGCTGGTGCGCCTGGGCGAGCCGCGCCGCGCCGAGGAGGCCTGGCGCACCGCGGTGACCCAGGCGCCGGGCTTCACCCGCGCCCATCGGCTCCTGCTGTGGCTCTACCGGCGCCTGTTGTCGGATCCGCAGAAGGCCGCGGAGCAGCAGGCACAGCTGGCAATGGCGCGTTGCCGGCGGCGCAGCACCGCGCCGCCGGCGAGCGCCGAATCGCAGGGCGCCGATCCGGCGTCCAGCCACGGCCCGGCCGTCCCGGCGGTCGCCGTCCACGATGGACAAGGCACTGACGATGCCGGCAGCTTCGATGACCAGGACTGCATCGTCGTGGTCTCCGGCCTGCCCCGCTCCGGCACCTCGATGATGATGCAGATGCTCGCCGCCGGCGGCCTGCCGATCCTGACCGACGGCCGCCGCGAGGCCGACGCGAGCAACCCGCGCGGCTACTATGAGCTGGAGGCGGCCACCCGACTGCGCACCGACGCTGCCTGGCTCGCCGACGCCCACAACAAGGGCGTGAAGATCGTCGCCCAGCTGCTGCCGTTCCTGCCGGCGGGTCACAGCTACCGCGTGATCCTGATGGAGCGGGACCTCGAAGAGGTGCTGACTTCGCAGCACCGCATGCTGGCGCGCAAAGACAATGGACAGACGCCCACAGCGGCGGCGGACCTGGGCAGCGCCTTCACGCGCCAGCTGAGCCAGGTCCGCGCCTGGCTGGCCGCGCAGCCCCATATCCGCACGCTGCAGGTCGACCATGCCGAGGTCATTGCCGAGCCGCGGCGCGCCGGCGCCCGTATCGCGGCCTTCCTCGGCCGCGACCTAGACAGCGATGCGATGGCCGACGCAGTGGATACCGGGCTCTACCGCGAACGGCAATCCCTCGGGGCGACCCGAGGCTCAGCATCGGACCCCGCCGGGTGATGGACGGGCGCTTCAGTTGCGCCCGTCGGCCCATCACCCCGGCAATCTGCGGGTCTGCAGAGGCGACGCCGGCGGTGCCTCCGGGCGCACCGACGCCCGCGCCGGCGGCTGCCTGCGCGCGCCGCATCGATCCCGGACCTTCGCGGCGATCCCCGGTTGACAAGCCACGGGCCGCGGGGCCACGGGGCGCGGGGCCAGGTCTCACATTGCACACAAGCGGGGTGTGAGCGGGGGCTTGCTCACCTGTCCTGTTACATGTGAGACGTGACCCCATTCCCTCGGTGACCCCATTCCCTCGGCCCCGATTTCTCCGCTGCGCGCGCGGTGCGACCTCCCCGGCTCGACCCCGGGGCGCCAGCGCCAGATGGACGATCTCGGGCTTTGGTACGCTGCTGCCGACAGTCCATCCGGCTATCTACGCATCATGCAGCTGACAATCTCCATCCCGGACGATCTCTATGCCAAGGCAGCCCATGAGGCCAAACAGTGCGGTTTGCCGACCGATCAGCTCTGCGCGCGCGTGCTGTCGGAGCATTTCCGCCGGATAGACGAGCAGACCGTCACCGCTCGACTCGACGCCGTCTGCAGTTCAATCGATGCCCCTGATGCCGACGAGGCGTTCGCGCGTCGCGCCGCCCGCAAGACCGCAGCCAGCATTGACTGGTAGGGGCCGGCATGATTCAGCAGGGTCAGGTGTGGTGGACTGATTTGGCTGATCCTGTCGGTTCCGAACCGGGTTATCGTCGACCTGTCGTCGTTGTTCAATGCGACGCCTTCAACGCCAGCCTGATCCGCACGGTGGTTTGCGTCGCGCTGACCAGCAATCTCAAGTGGGCCGACGCGCCGGGCAATGTCATCCTCGCAACCGAGGAGACCGGCCTGACCAAGGACTCGGTGGCAAACGTCTCCCAGATCATGACCCTTGATCGCGATTCGCTCGATGAGTGCGTCGGCAGGCTGGCTCGCGCACGCCTCGATGCGATTCTGCGTGGCATCGACATGGTGCTTGGCCGCGGGTTTGTGCGATGAGCCGCTTTGCGGCACCGGGTCGTAGGTTCGGGACGTTGGCGCGTTGTCGTACGGGATGATTGCATCTTGATCCCGCACGGCCCGGACCGACAAGCGGCTGAAGTATGCCGATTTCGTGGACATCTATGCCGACCTAACCAACGCACGCCCAAGTCCACCCGCGCCCGGCCCGGCGCAGCCTGTATGAGCAGCTGGAAGCACTGCCCGCCGGGCTGATCGGCGAAATCCTCGACGGCCAGCTCCACACCCAGCCGCGCCGGACGGGCATCCACGCCTTGGCGGCGGCGGTCGTAAGCGGCGAGCTGTACGGCCCCTTCCAGCGCGGCCGCGGTGGCCCCGGCGGCTGGTGGATATTGCCGGAGCCGGAGCTGCACTTCCTGCGGGACATGGAAGTGGACGTGCCGGACCTGGCCGGCTGGCGGCGCGAGCGCATGCCGCGGGTGCCGGCGGGCCACCGCTTCGAGATCGTGCCCGATTGGATCTGCGAGATCCTCTCGCCGTCCACACAGAGCAAGGACCGGGAGATCAAGCTGCCCATCTATGCCCGCTTCGGTGTGCCCTACGCCTGGCTCATCGACCCCGTCGCACGCCGCATCGAGACCTGCCGCCTCACCAACGGCGCCTGGCAGGACACCGGCACCTTCACCGGCGTCCTGCACCAACGCATCCCGCCCTTCGATGCCGCCGCCATTGATCTTGCGGCGCTGTGGGGGGCGTAGGTCAGGCCGAGCCGACAGTGAGCCGATGCCGTGGCCGTATTGTGCGATCCGTAAGAGCCAGCCCATGACCTCCGTCACCTTGTCCAGCAAGTTTCAGCTATCGATCCCAAAGCGGGTTCGCGATGAGATGCAGCTGAACGCCGGACGGCAGTTTGCAGTCATTCCTAAGACGGCACCATCGTGCTGATGCCCATCCGCTCTCTCGAATCGATGCGGGGCGCCCTCAAAGGCAAAGATCCGACCGGCTGGCGCGATCGCTCAGAACGTCTGGATCGCATTGAAGGACCCCGGTCGACACCTGCGCCTGGATCGAGTGGCTCACCGACGTCGACCTCGCCGGACGGTTCGAGCCCTTCACAGCTCGCATTCGCCGACGCCGTCATCTACGCCACCGCCCGAGAGCATCAGGTGGAGCTCGTCACGGCCGACGACCATTTCGAAGGGCTACCCGGCGTGACCTATTTCAGCAGGAGCCTGTGCCTCCGGCAGCGGGCCCGGCCGCGCCAGCCGCGCCGCGTGCTCCGCCGGCACGCCAATGTTGTTGATGGTCACGGCGCCATGCACCGTGCCGACGGCGGCGCCGCCGTTGCGGGCCTGGATGCTATGGGTCTGCTTGTCCGTCATGTGCCGTCTTGATCCGCTCCACGTGGGCTTGGGCGGGCTGCCGGAGCAGCTGCGGCAATGCGCCCCCAACGGCTGCGCGCTTCGGGGTCAGCTTTGTGAGGCGCTGCGCCCCAGCCCCTCGGCGAGATAGCTCGCCACCAGGGTGTTCATGCTGACGCCGTCCAGCCGGGCGCGGGCGGCGAGCCGGGCATGCAGGCTGCGCGGCACGCGGGTGACGAAACGGCCACTGAAGGCATCGCCCGGCTGTGGCACCTTGCGCCCTGCGGCTTGAACGGCGTCGAGCCAGGCCGCGACGGCATCCTTGCCGTTCTCGATGGCCTCTTCCGGCGTGGCGCCGTCAGACAGGCAGCCCGGCAAATCCGGGAAAGCTATGAGCCAGCCGCCGCCTTCCTCCTCGGACAGCGGGCGCATCTCGAACGGGTACTTGGGCAGCTCGGTCATGGGTCGACTCCCAGCTCTTCCAGCAGGGCCAGAAACTGCTGGATGTAAACAGGTTTGATGGGACGCTTGAACGGCACCGTGACGGCCAGCTCGCAGTCAGGATGGAGGAACACGAAGTGACTGCCGCCCGCCTTGCGCACCTGGATGCCGAAGCGTTGCGCCAGCGACTCCAGTTGCTCGATACGCCAGCCTCGCGGGTTCGTGCGCATGCGCGCGAGCAGCTTGTCGGCCTTGGTCATACCCGCATGATACCGCTGGTGATACCAAGTCGCGACAACCAGCCTGACACAGGGGGCACGGCCGTCCCAATTTCAGCAGGAAGCAGAGCGCAGGCCGACCCCAAAGCGCCCACGCGGGGCTGCCATCGGTGATCAGCGCCAGAGCTCAGCCATTGCAGGCAGCGGCACTCCGCGGTGATGGGAGCGGCATCCCGCCACGAATTGGGCAGAACCCATCTGCGCCTGCAGATCGCAGCCAGAGGCCGCTCCCATCAGCCCGGCGCATCAGCTGAGGCATGAGCTGATCACCCTGACTGTGTAGATCGTGCCGGCGCTCCGGCGCCGACACGGGGTGACCGCCGCTCCCGCGGCGCGTCTCGGGCCACGCGCCGCGGAAGCGGGCTTCATGCGCTCTGAATCCGCCTCGTCGCCCCAGGGATAGCGCCGCCGCGGCTCGGGGTTGGCCGCGAGCGGTGGGTCGCGCCCGATCTCCGCGGCGAGCTCGGTCAGCGTGCGCATCAGCGTCGCCCCCGGCGCCGGGATGCGCTCGCCGCCCTGGGCCGCCTGCTGCCATTCGGGCTCGGAGCGCAGCGTCACCCGCCAGCCGGCCGGCAACAGCCCCCGGCGCTGCCAGTGCTGGGTGAGCCGGTCGGCGCAGCGCATGGCCTCGCGCCAGAAGACGTAGACCACCGGGGTGTTGGCTGGGCCGCGCAATGAGCGCGCGTCCTCCGCCTCGCGACCGGCGCCGTCGAGGTAGGCGCGCCACTGCGCGACGGTCAGCGGCCAGCGCGCGATCCACCAGCCGTAGTCCAGCCGATGCGGTCCGGCGCCGGTCTTGGCGTCGATGATGCCCTCGTCATCGGGACAGACACCACGTGCACCGGCGCGACGCTCAGCCGCTCGCACTCTCCCCGCGGTGGGCTCAACGTCCAACCCTGAGGACCCTGCGGAGGCGCTGGGGCGCAACCGATCGCATCCGCGTGGACACTGGCCCTTGCGGCAAGGTCCTGCGACGCGTGTCAGTGACCGCTTAGCACCAGCGTCTTGACCGGCAGCAGCAACGCCTGAATGCGCAACAGCATCGCGTGAACCACACCGACGGTGTCGATCGCGTGCAGGGCGACGCGCTGCAACGGGCCCAAGTCATCGGAGCTCAACCTGTCATGGCTGCTGGTGTAGAGGTTCGCAGCGCAGATGGCGCCTTGGGGCAGGCCCGCCAGCTGACCTTGGTAGAGCGGTTCCAGCAGGACGGTGATGGTGCCTGGCTTTGAGAACTGCTGGATGTCGAACAGCTGGTCCGTCGGCCGCACCTGCCCATTGGCGATGACGTCTTGGACCCCTGTGACAAGCACCGGAATGATCTGCCAGGGCTTGGCCATGCAGGCGACCTCGCCGACCATGCCTTCTTTGATGACCTCGGATTCGAGCTGGCTGAATCCGGCCAGCAAGGTGTCGACCTTGTGATCCGGCACCAGTACGCCCGCGGGGCGGAGCATGGCGTTGACCAAGTCACCGGGGCGCAGCGTGAACTGTTGCACGACCCCATCGGTGCCGGCGACCATCAACGTCTTGCCCAGCTCGACCTCTGCCTCCTTCAGCGCCGCAACCGCGGTTTCCCGCTGCGCGGGGAGTTGGGTCTCGAGCTGCATGAGCAGCGCATCGCGGGCAGCCATTGCGGCTGCCACGGCCGCTTGCTGCGTGGTGACCTGGGTCTCGAAGCGCTGTACGTCGCGCGCGGCAACAGAGCCCGGACTTCGCTGCTCCACGTCCGCGCGCGCCTGGAACTCGTCCTGCGCCTGTTTCAGACCTCCGCGGACCTGCTGGATCCTTGCCTCCGCCTCGGCAAGCTGCGCATTGAGGACGGCCTCTTGGGCGTCGATCTCAGCGACCCGCTTTTGCGCCGTTTCAACATCTGCCTCGAACCGGGAGCTGTCCATGCGAAACAGTGGATCGCCCTTCTGGACCCGTTGGCTGATGCCGACATACGTCTCCTCTACGCGGCCGGTGATCTCAGGCAGGATGGTCACCGAGCGGAACACCGAAGCGGCAGCCGTCGTCGACGGGTGGAAATAGAAGATGGCCGTGATCAAGCTCAGGGTGAGCAGCAGACAGAGCGTGATGCCATAACGCAGCTCGTACCACACCGAGAACAGCGTGATCTCCCGGCCGATGCGCTTGCCCTGGACATAGCGGCGGAACAAGTAGTCCGGCAGCACGGTGACCAGGGAGCAAAGAAGCACTTCCAACATGGATCAGCTCCTGAGCTGGTCGCCGTGCCCGGGGCTCGGCTCCGTGGCAACCGCGTGCTGCGCAGACTGCTGGGGCTGATGATCCAGCTCGGCGCCGGCGGCGTCGTCCCGGGCGCCCTGCGCCTGCTGGACAGGCTTGCTCGCAATCGCCTCGAGCGAGCTGGCAATGGTGCGAAGCGGTGTCGTGAAGTCCGGTAACGGCAGCAACGCCAGCAGCAAGCCAGCGATCCAGAAGGCGTGGTTGTGGGTAAACAACGCCAGCAGCGCCAGCACTGCCACCAGCTCGAATTGGACCTTCTGCCCCTTGTGCGCCATCTGCTCCGGTAAAGCGTGCAGCTTGAAATAAAGAACACCGACGCCGATCAGGGCCGTGAGCAGGAAGAGCCCCGACGCAACCATGAGCGTGTCCGTGGCACCGGGGGCGGTAATGAAGAATGGCAAGTGATGAGGCGCGTCGGGATGCAACGCGTCGGGGCCCATTGTAGCCATGCGATCTGATTGCTCCTTGAGCGTCTTCGATGTGCGCGACGGCCGCTCGTGAGCGGCCTGGATTGCGTGACGGCGACTCCTGCTTGTAGACGCTTGACATTGACGCTGCCCCGTCCTCCGTCAGGCGCCGGTAGGGCCAAGGGCCGAGTGTCTGCGAGCGCGGCCACTGGCCTGACACAGGAGACCGGTCTCCTCGGCCCACCGGGACCGAGGCCCGGATTGAGCAGGCGGCTATCATCGACGAAAGACGCGGTACCGTCGACTCGTGAGCAAGCCGTTATTCAGCCAAAATCGTACAGCTCGCCGCAAGGACATGAGAACCGCGGTTTGTCAACCGAGTGACGCGCGTGCCGGCGGCGGGGACGCTCGCGTTGACCGAGCAAGCCCTGCCCGGATCGCGGGCTACCCAAGTCATGGCCTTCCTGGCGCAGCCGCGGCACCAGCGAAGCCGATCTGGATGGCAATTGGCGGGAGGAACGAGCAAGGGCTCTTGGGGCAATGCGCAACGCAGTAGCCGAGTATGCGTACGGATGTCAAAAGAGGTGCGCAAACGGCTTCGTCCCGAGTACCAGTCGCTATCATCATGTCTGCTACATGGAGCACCTGCGCGCCTGCTTCGGGGCACTGCCCGCGGACCGGGCAGCGTTCCACGGCTGCCGCTTGTGCCCCGCAGCCCCGATTACACGCTAGATTCTGGAAAGAACGCGTCGTCTAGAATCTGCTCCATTGCGTACGGGCAGTCCGGGGGGAAAACCTCGGGGTGGAGGCCAGTCTCCTTGCTGGCGAGTCCGATGGCATCCGCGTAGGCTTCCGCGGCCAGCGCAGCCAGCTCGGCGCGAAGACCGGGGGACTTCTGAAGTCGCTTGGCGACCCGATCACGCTGCTCGATGATGGTCGAGCGCCAACTGTCGCCTTTGAATTCCTTCCAACGCTCCGAGAGCGCCGCGTATTGAAACTGCCACTTGAGCAGATGCGCGAGCAGGATCGTCAAACGGCTTTCAAGCTCGTTCCGCTCGCTGCGGCCCATGTCTTCGAGCTCCTCCACCAAGTGGTCGATATCGAGGTCGGCGAACCGTCTCTTGCTCAGCAGCTCGATCTGCCGCCTTGCCCAAGCGCTGTAGTCCTGTTCGTAAAGCTTGTTCGTGCTCGCCATCTGTTGCCTCCGCGGAAAGAGCCTCCGAGGGCATCGTTGCCAAAAGCCTAGCCATGCGTGTCGAAAAAAGCTCCTCGGAGGACGGCCAAGCGGGACCTGCCGGCGCGGATCTCCCCACTCGCCGCTCCTCTGACATGGACCCTGAGTGTAAACCCCGCCCCTCGGCGGCGCTACGCGGGCTGTCGGCATCTGTAGGCGCATTTCCCAACCTAGTAGGGAGGCGCCGATTGAGCGGCGCCTCCCTAGCGCCCGCTGTGTCAGGCGTTGCAGAGGAAGGGCTGCAGGTCGGTGTCCAGCAGCTCCGGCGTGCGGGTCTCGATGCGGCCGAAATCCTGCTGCGCCGGGCTCAAGAGGCTGCCGGCGTTTCCCGTATGGCCAGCGACTGGCGGCCGCTGGTGTAGACCACCAAGACCTGGTGCCGGGGCAGAGCCTCGGCACCAGCGAAGCCCATCGGGGTGGCGATTGGCGGACGACATGTACGTGGTCAGACGACAAAGTTCACCGACAGCGCTGGCCTCTCTCCACCCGGCGTGTTGTCATCCGCCAAGGCGTGCATGCACGCCGTTTCCGACTATCCCCAACAACAGGAGAGCGACATGCCGAACACCCAAGCCCCCAGCCTGCTGCGCCTCGGCGGCGCCCCGGTCCTGACCCCGGTCCTGATCATGGTCCTGACCCTGGCCCTGGCCCCGACGGCCCTGCTCGCGTCGGACCCGATCACCGGCGCCGCCATGGACGGCATGAAGGAGAAGGCCGTCGACAGCGCGGTGGACAAGGCCGCCGGCATGGCCAAGGACCAGGCCAAATCCGCCATGGGTATGGAAGATGCCGCCAGCGCGGATGACGTCGCCGCAGAGGATGCAGCAGAGGCGGCGGAAACCGAGGCCGAAGAGCAAGAGTAAGCCGCGCCGACAGGAAGGCCGGCGCCGCAGGGACCGCGGCCGCCGTCTGCTCTATTGCACCGCATCTTAGGGTTTCGCGCGGCCGGCGCCACCCACCGCTGACTCGACCACCGGTGCGTGCCCGACCCAAGCCGTCCAATTTCAATCTTCATCCTTCCATCCTTCACACGTCGACTTCCGCCGCTTCTTCACGCAGCCGCCGCACGGTGGCCGTCAGCTCCCGATCCAGCTCCGAGAAGCGCTCCCAGTCGCCTTCGGGGATCTCCTCGCCCATGCGCATCAGCGAGCGGAAGATCGGCGCCGCGTTGATGCGCTCCGGCGGCACGCCGTCGGCGAGCAGCTTGTCGCCGGCGTCGATGAAGCTGCCGATGAGGCGCATCATCACCGCCTGGCGCTGGGGCGTGGCATAGCGGTCGATCTCGGAGAACGCCGACTGGCGCAGGAAGGCCTGGTTGATGAGCTGGGCGCAGAGCAGGGTCAGGCGCTGGCGCGGCGGCATGGCGTCGCGGCCGATGATGCGGGCCATGCGCTCCAGCCGGGCTTCGTCTTCCAGCAGGGTCAGGAAGCGCCGGCGCAGGGTCTCCCAGCGGGTGCAGCCCTCGCTGTGCCACCAGCGCGCCAGGCCCTGGGCGCTGTTGCTGTAGGAGGTCAGCGGGTGGATGGCCGGGTAGAACCTGGCCTGGGCCCGGCGCACATCCAGCGCCCAGAGGCAGCCGACGTAGCGGCGGGTGTGGTTGGTCACGGGCTCCGAGAAGTCCCCCGACGGCGGGCTCACGGCGCCCATGACGCTGACGGAGCCCTGCTCGCCGGCGAGCGTCTCCACCCGCGCCGCGCGCTCGTAGAAGTCCGCCAGCCGCGAGGACAAATAGGCCGGATAGCCGCCCTCCCCCGGCAGCTCCCCGAGGCGGCCTGAGACCTCCCGCAGCGCCTCCGCCCAGCGGCTGGTGGAGTCCGCCATCAGCGCCACGTCCAGGCCCTGGTCGCGGAAGTACTCGGCCACGGTGATGCCGGTGTAGATACTGGCCTCGCGGGCGGCGACGGGCATGTTGGAGGTGTTGGCGATGACCACGGTGCGCTCCAGCAGCGGGCGGCCGGTGCGCGGGTCCTGAAGCTCCAGGAACTCCGCCAGCAGCCCGGCCAGCTCGTTGCCGCGCTCGCCGCAGCCGACGTAGACGATGACGTCGGCATCGCACCACTTGGCGATGGTCTCCAGCAGCACCGTCTTGCCGGTGCCGAAGCCGCCGGGGATGGACGCGGTGCCGCCGCGGGCGATGGGAAAGAGACAATCCAGGATGCGCTGGCCCGTGAGCATGGGCTCGTCCTCGGGCAGGCGCTTGGCCACCGGGCGCGGCAGGCGCACCGGCCAGCGGTGGGACAGGGCCACGTCGTACTCGCCGCCGTCGTCGGTGCGCAGGGTGCAGACGGCGGCGTCCTCGGCCACGCTGCCCGCGTCCGCCAGCTCGACGATGTGTCCCGCCGCGGCATCCGGCGGCACCAGGCAGCGCTGGCGCAGGCCCTGCTCGGCGGGCTCGGCGCCGTCCGGGCCGACGTCGCCGAGGACGGACCCGGGCGCCACCCGATCGCCCACGGCCACCGTCGGCGTGAAGCGAAAGCGCCCGGCGGGGGCCTCGCGCATGCCGGGGCGGACCCAGACCGAATCCGGGGCGGCATCCGGGGCGGCATCGCCATCGGTGCCGTCGACGCCGATGGGCCGCAGCAGGCCGTCGAAGATGTTGCCGAGAATCCCCGGTCCCAGCCGAATCGACAGCAGCCGCCCGCTGCCCTCCACCGGGTCGCCGGGCCGCAGCCCCGAGGTGTCCTCGTAGACCTGCACGGTGATCTCGTCGCGGGCGACGCGGATGACCTCGCCCAGCAGGCGGTCGTCGCCGACCACCACGGCCTCGCGCAGCAGGAACGCGCCCTCGGAGGCCGCGCGCAGCACCGGGCCGCTGATCCAGGTGGTGGTGGCGCGGGCGCTCATGTGGGCACCTCCGGGGTCTCGCTGTGGGTGGATGTCCCGGCGACTTGGGCAGCGCCCCCCGCCCGGGCCTCTGTCCGACCGGCTGCCTGCCCCTTGGCCAGCGCCAGCAGGCGCGCCTCGATGCGCGCGCGATCGCGCAGCAGGCCCTCGAGGCTCATGTCCAGCACGGCACCGCCGGCGGCGACGATGAGCCCCGCTTCCAAGTCGCCGTCCGCGCGCAGCGCCGGCGGCTCGATGCCGGCCTGCCCAAGCCCCGCCAGCGCCGCCTCGCGCTCCGCCTGCGGCCAGCCGCCGGCGTGGCGGATGGTCCAGCCGTGCTCGGGCAGGCGCTCCAGGGCCTGCTCCAGGGTGGTGTCCACCCAGGCACGGCGATGCTCGGCGTTGGCCCAGCGCTCGGCGAGCTGCGCCCTAAGCCCGGGCCAGGCGGCGGCCAGCAGAGCCGCATCGGCATGCTCGCCGCGGCGGCGCTCGACGGTGGCCCGCTCTGCGGCGGCGGCGCGCAGGATGCCCTCGGCGCGGGCGCGCTCGGCGACGATGCGCTCGTGCAGCGCGGCGCGCTCGCGCCGGTAGGCGTCGTGGATCAGGGACCGGGCCCGCGTCTCGGCCTCGGCCCGGATCTCCCGGCAGGCCTTGTCGCGCTCGTCCGCCACCAGCTTGAGCAGGGCGCGCTCGCGCTCTTCGGTGTTCATTCGGCCAACCCCAGCTGTCGTTTCAAGACCGCCGTGAGGTCCGCAGGCGCCATGCGCCCGCGGGCGTCCGCCACCACCACGCAGGGCGGGCGCTGCGCGGCCAGCGCCTCGGCTCGCAGTGGCGCCGGCAGCGCAGCGGCGGCCTCGGCGGTGAGAATGATGAGTCCGACGCCGGCGTCGCGGCGCAGCTCGCGCAGCAAGGCCGCGACCTCGGGCTGCGCCGGCGTGCGGCAGTCGGCACCGGCGAGGCGCCAGCCGGCGGCGCTGACGGCATCGCCGACGAAGACGCAGCGGCTTGCAGCGAGCACGTCTGCCATGGCGGCCGGCCCGACGGCTCAGATCTTGTTCAAGATCAGCACCGAGACGATGAGCCCGTAGATCGCGATGCCCTCGGCGAGCCCCACCAGGATGATGACCTTGCCGAAGAGCTCCGGCTTCTCGGCCAGCGCACCCACGGACGCCGCGCCCACGGTGGCCACCGCATAGGCCGCCCCCAGGGCGCCGACGGTGGTGGCCAGGGCTGCGGCGACGAAGCCCCAGCGCTGCACGCTCGGATCCATGACACGCTCGGCGATCTCCACGACTTCCCCCTGCGCGAAGGCCTGCGGCTGCCACAGCAGCACGCTCGCCAACACCGCCACGAGCACGGCGGAGACGAACAGCGAGCCGGCGACAAGAACGGATTTGCTCATGACGGACCTCCTGTGACGAGGGCGGGGGGCGCCGGCAGCGGGCTGAACACCCGCCCGGTGCCCTTGAGGAAACGGTTGAAGAATTCGAACAGCACCAGCCGCGTGGTCTGGATGGACACCACCAGCCCCTCCAGCAGGATGATCACCAGATTGCCGAGGATCAGGATCAGCACCGCGGCCCAGCCGGGGGCGGCGGCCGCCATGGTGACGACGGCCGCCGACAGCGCCGCGTGCGCCAGCGCAAAGGCGCCGACACGGGCGAAGGACAGGGTGTTGGTGAGCAATTGCAGCCCGCTCTCGGCGAGATGCCCCAGCGCCGCCAGCGCCCCGAGCAGCTTGTGCGCGATCCAATAGGACCCGGCGATATACCAGCCGAGCCCCAACAGCGCGAGCCAACCGAGACCGAGATCGGGCAGCGCGAGCATACCCACCAGGCCCAGGTACAGCACCAGCATGCCCGCGTCCACGGCGAGCCAGTGGCGGGCGTGGCCCGCCGCCAGCGCCCCGAAGCCCGCCAGCAGCTGACCCAGGGAGAGCAGCGCCACCGCGAACACCAGGGGCACCGCAAGCACGACCAGCGGGTGCTCCAGCGGATGCAGCCACAGGGCCGGAATCACGTGCTCGATGCCGAACAGGCTGCCGAAGAGGAAGCCGAACAGCGTCGCCGACGCGCCGCAGAGCACCATGAGCCGGGCCATCGGGAACCTGGGCATCAGCCACAGGCCCACAGCCACCAGCACCAATCCCTGGCCGACGTCGCCGAACATGTAGCCGAACAACAGCGGCACCACCACGGCCAACAGCGGCGTCGGGTCGGCCTCGTCGCCGCCGGGCACGCCCAGCGCCCGGGCGAAGAGCTCGAAGGGCTTCAGCCAGGCCGGGTTGTGCAGCACCTGCGGCGGGCGGGCGCCCGCCGGCGGCGGTGCGAAGCGCAGCAGCGCACGGGTGTCGGCGCGCGCCAGGGCCGCCGCCAGGCGCTCGCCGTGGAGGTCGTCGGTCCAGCCGGTGATCCAGGCCAGGTGCTCGCCGGCGCGCTCCAGCGCCCCGACGCGGCGGCTGAACCACTCCAGCCACTCCGCCTCCCCCAGGCTGTCGCCGAGTGAGTACTCGTCGAACAGGGTGTCCAGCTCGGCAGTGAGGTGCACCGCCCGCCGGGAGAGGAAATTGCGGCGGGCGCGAATCCGTGCCAGCGCCGTGACAGCATCGCCCTTGAGCCAGGCCGGGCGCAGCACGAGCCGCCCGTGCTGGGCCTTCACCTGCGCCTTGGCCGCGTCCAGCCGATCCGCGGGGCCGAGGATCATCCAGCAGTCCTCGTCGCTCCAGGGGACGCTGCGCGCCAGCAGGGGCTCCGGCAGCGCGAGCTCGGTGCCGGCGGGGAGGATGGCGCAGAAGGTGCCGAGCATGGGCCCGGAGTCGGTCACCCGCGCGAAGTCCAGGGTGCTGCCGCGCACCTTGCCGATGATCTGCTCCAGCCACTTGAGGCCGGTCTGCTCCTCTTCGCAGGCTTGGAGCTGGTCGATGAGTGGGTCGGCTTCGCGCTGCCAGGCGGCGATGCGGGTCAAGGCGCGCTCCATCACCTGCACCGGCGCCGCCAGCAGCGGGCCGCGGCGCAGACGCCCGCGCTGCCAGTAGCGCTGATAGCGCTGCGCCAGGCGCTGGTATTCCGCGATGCCGGCGGCGATGGCCGCCAAAGGCTGCTCGGCGGTCTCGGGCGCGCGCAGCTCCAGCTCCACGGCGCCCGTGCGCGCCAGCTCGGCGAGGGTGTGCACCGCCTCGCTGCGGGGGCAGAGCACCTCGAACCAACGGGTGGCGAGGGGGCGGAGCATCAGGCGGCCTCCTCTCGGCTGCCGGCCGCCGGCACCTGCGGGAACAGAGCCCGGTCAAGCAGCGCTCGGCGCAGGCGCTCCAGGTCCAGTGCCAGCAGCGCCAGGTAGGTAAAGGGCGCCGCCGGCGACAGGCCCAGACCGTGGAAGCGAAAGCGCAGGCGCTCACGCAGCGCTTGGCGGCGGGTCCAGGCCCGCTGCGGGCTGCCGGTACGAAAGGCGGCCAGATGCTCGCCGAGAAGCCCGGCGAGGCCGTCCAGGTCGGCGCGCGCCGCCGCTCCGGGGTGCGGCCAGCGCCGGCGCCAGGCGTTCGTCCACAGCGTCGGCACCGGGCCCGCGGCCGGGTCCAGCAGCGGCGCCAGCCCTGCTTCGGCCACCCGTGCCTCCACCAGGGCGCCGTCGTCATCCAGCAAGGCCGCCAGCGGCGCGGCCTGCCGGGCCCACGCCGGCAGCGCCCCGCCCCGGCGCAGATGCTCGATCACACCGGCAAGCGCCAGCCACCGGGTCCAGCGCACGGCGTCGCGCCAGGACTCGGGCACGAAGTCCGCGACGGCGTCGATCTCGGTGAGCAGCAGCCCGCGCACGCCGGCCTCGATGTCGGCGGCGGTGCTGGCCGCGGAGAAGGCCTTGACCCAATCCCGGTGCGGGCCGTTGCGGGCATCCTCAAGCCAGGCGCCGAGCCCGCGGATGCCGCTGATGCGGCGCCAGTCGTTCTCTGTCGGCAGGCGTCCGTAGCGGGCCTGCACCCGCGCCTGGGCGTGGGCGAAGCTGCGGTCGGGGGCGCTCACGGCTGCCCCCCGGTGAGCTCGGCGGCCAACGCGGCCGCCAGCGCGTCGACCAGTGCCGCATCCGGCTCGGTGGCCGTCTCATCGGCGGCGGCATCGGCAGCGAGCGCTTCCAAGCCGCGCTGAATGCCGCGGTCGGCGATGCGGTGCGCGGCCCGAATGCGGCGCTCGGCCCGCTTGGCAATGCCGCGGGCCTCGCGCTCGGCGGCGGTGATGCGGGCATCCGCCGCGTCACGGCAGGCGGCCACGGCTTGCCGGGCCTCGGCCTCGGCCCCGAGCACGCGATTGAAGGCCGCGTCAACGGCGCGGCCGTCCGCACGCTGGTCAGTCATGGCTGCTGTCGTCCCATCTGCCCGTGCATCCGCTGCCGCGCCGGCGGTTCTGGCGCCGCCGCGCCCAGCATCTGTGCGCTGCGCATCGACCCCGCCGTCAACGCAGCCCGGCTTTGCTCATGAGCGCGCGCACATGATCCACCGGGATGGCATAGCTGATGCCGCTCGGATCCTTGATGGCAGACTCGCGCGTGCGCTTGACATACACACTGTTGATCACACCGATCACCCGGCCCGAGTCCACATCGTACACGGGGCTGCCGCTATTGCCGGGGTAAGCCGTGGCGTCGAGCTGCAGTATCTTGAAGGGGGCCGACAGCCGTTTGATCATCTCCGGTGTCAGCTCCCGCCCGGAGCCGACCGGCGCCGCAATGGGTGCCAGCGCCGCCACCACGGCGCGATGGGTAGCCGAATAGAGACCGAGCGCACCCAACAGCGGGTAGCCCGTGAAGGCCGCCCATTGGCCTTCCCGGATGTCGGCGGTGCGCCCCAGGGTGACCGCCGGCAGGGAGCCGCCCTCGAAGCGCAGCAGGGCCAGATCGTGCTCGCGGTCTGCGGCCACCAGCTTGGCGGGGCGCATCTCGGTGCGGTTGTCGGCGCCCGGGCGATAAACGGCGACGGTCTCCCGCCTGCCCTCGTCGAGCTTGCGCGGCACCACATGGGCATTGGTGACGACATGATTGGGCGCCACCACGAAGCCCGTGCCCCGCGGCTGCTTCTGCGTTTGCCGCACGGCCATGTAGGTGCCGACGGCGACGACGCTGCGCTTCATCTGCGCCGCGGTGGCGGGCAGGTCCGCAAGCGCCGGGCCGCCGGCCAGCGGCAGGGCGAGCAGCCCGGCCGCAAGCAGACACGCTTCGCAGGTGCGGCGGGTGCTGGATTGGACGGCGTTTGGCATCTGGCCTCCTCGGTGCGGGGACGGCGCGGCAACGGCCGGGTGACGGCGACATCAAATCACCACGTCCCTAGTGGAATATTAGTACATACTCATGGGAGTCGCGGGACCTGTGGCACAGTCCACAGGATTCGCTGCCGGCATGCTGCGCCGCCGGCGCGCCAGTACGCATGACACGCATCAATGCCGAGGGCCTCGGGGCGCGATGCCCTAAGATCACCCGAGGCGCCAAAGGCTTCTATAAGCCCATTATTGACTACTGATCCATGGCAAGCTTGAGGCGTCCGGCGCTGGCCAGAGGGGCCATGCTTTCGCTAATCTTCGCGCCGTCGGACCACCATCCCACCCTGCGTCCACCCATTCCCCCGCCCCGGAGTCGCCGATGGATGACACCCTGAAACGCCTGCTCGATGCCGAGATGCGCGCCGAGAAGATCGCGCAGGAGGCGGAGCAGGAGCGTGAGCGCATCATCCAGGCCGCCATGACTGACGCTCGGGCGGAGGACCAGCGCTTCACGGCCCGGGTGCCGGACCTGCACCGCAGCTTCATCGGGAAGGCCGAGGAGCGCGCCGAGCAGACCATCGCCGAGCTCAAGCGCCGCTACGACGAGCGCCATGTGCAGCTACGCAACACGGCCGAAGAGCGCGAGCAGGAGGCCTTGGAAACCGCCTTCGAGCTGCTCGTCGATCCGAGCCGCTGACTGCACGCGCCCGATCATGACCAACACCGATCAGGCCTATCTCAACACCCGCGTCACGGCCATGTCCGTGCAGCTGCTGGCGGCGACAGAGCTCGCGGAGCTCGCCCGGCTGGACCTGACGGCGCTGGCCGAGCGCTTTCAGCTGGAGGCCCTGCTGGACGAGCAGCTGCGCCCGCGGACGAAGGCGCGCGCCGTGGAGCAGACCCTGCTGCACCTGCTGCTCGCCGACCTCGCCGTGCTGACGCGGCCGATGGCGGCCGCCGAGCGCGGGCTGTTGCTGGCGTGGGCGCGCAAGTATGCGCTGTTCAACTTGAAGACCCTGATCCGCGGCAAGCTCCACGAGCTGGACCAAGGCGAGATCCGCGAGAACCTCTATGAGCTTCCGGCCCGCGTGCGGCTGCCGCATCAAGAGCTGTATCGGGCGGAGAACGTGCCCGAGCTGCTGCGGGTGCTGGAGCGGGGGCCGCTACGGCTCATCGCCCGCCAGGCGCGCGAGTCCTACGAGCAGCGCCGTGATGCCTTCGTGCTGGAGGCGGCCGTGGATCAGCGTTACTACGCCGAGCTGGCGCGCCAGGGCACGCTGCTGCGCGGGTCCGAGGCGCCCGCGATCCAGAACCTCATCGGCGCGGTGCTGGATCGCGTGAACGTGCTCTGGCTGCTGCGCTTTCGCTTCTCCTTCGGCTTCTCGCCCAGCGAGGCCTTCTACCAGCTGGTGCCCTCCAAGCGCCTGCTGCACCGCGACCGTTTGCTGACCCTCGCCAACATCGACGGCTTCGATGAGGTGCTCGCGGCCATGCCCCCACCCTTGGACACAATGCTGGCGGGCAGCCCCAGCCTCATCGAGGTGCAGCGCCGCGTCGGTGCCATGCTCATCGACGAGTGCCGGCGCACCCTCAAGCGCGGGCGCTCAGGCGTCGCCCGCGCGCTGGCTTATTTGATTTTGCGCGAGCACGACGTCCACCAGCTCTACGCGCTCATTCAGGGCCAGCTGTTGGGCCTGCCGCAGGACGTGGTGCACATCGCCGTGGGCCTGGCGGACCCGCATTGCCCGAGCGGCATCCGGGCCGCCGCCTGAGCGCCGTCATCTGGACACACCGAGCACACCGAGCCAGACGACCGTGTCAATACCGAGCATGCGTGAGCCTCGTCCCGATCCACTGCCGGCGGAGAACTGAACCTTGCTGCGTCCGCTGCCCATGAAGCATGTCCGCCTGCTGGTGATGGCCGACGACCTACCGCAGGCGTCCCTGACCCTGGCCGAGACCGCTAGCTTCCACCCGGATAACCGCCCGCCGGAGACCCAGGCACTGTCGGCTGCGCCGGGTCGGGACTATCGCGAGCGCTACCGCCAGGCCGCCACGCGGCTGGATAAGATCGCCAAGCTCGTGGATGTGCCGGCCACGCCAATCATCCGGCAGGTGCACGTGGTGCACCCCGACGAGCTCGCCGCCGTCGGCATTCTGCTGCGCGAGCGTTGGGAGGAGGCCTCGCGGTTTGAAGAGGCCTTCCGCCGGCTGGACGAAGAAGAGCGCTTCATCCGCGATCAAGAGGTGGCGCTGGACAACTTCGCCAATCTCAAGATCGATCTCGGCAAGCTGCGCAGCAAGACACGGTTCCTGGACTTCTATGTCGGGATCGTGCCGCGGGAGAACGTGAGCCGGCTGGAAGGCGCGGTCCAGCTCGCCGATCACATCCTGTTCAACTATCTTGAGCGCGGCGACAGCGCCCATGTCATCATCGTCGGCCCCCGCGGCGAGCGTGAGGCGCAGCTCGGCTCGGTGCTGACGTCCGCCGGCTTCCAGTCCCTGCCCATCCCGAGCGATCTCGCCGATATGGACCCGGACGCCAAGCGCGAGGAGCTGGCGGCGCGCCGGGCCGAGCTCGCCGGCCAGCGCGACACCCTGCGCACCGAGCTTGCGCAGTGGGAGCAAGAGCACCGGGAGACCCTACTGGACGCCCGCCGCACACTGCTGCTGGCCGAGCCTTTCGTCACCCTGGACCCGTCCATCCACAGTGCGGGCCAGCTCGCCATGCTCTCGGGCTGGGTACCGCTGCGAGAGCTGCCGAGCCTGGCGGAGCGCCTGGAGCAGAGCATGTCGATGCCCTTCGACCTCAGCTTCCGCGACCCGCGCCCGGACGAGCGCCCGTTGGTGCCCACGGTGCCGGTGCGCAACCGCTGGCTCGCGCCCTTCGCGACCCTGGTCCAGCAATACGGCATCCCCCAGTACGGCGAAGTGGACCCGACGCCCATCTTCGCCTTCACCTTCCTGCTGATGTTCGGCTCCATGTTCGGCGACGTCGGCCAGGGTGCCGTCATCGCCGGGCTCGGCTGGTATTTCCGGGACAAGCTGGGCCGCTTCTGGCTGTTCGGGGTCACCGCCGGCCTGTCGTCGGTGTTCTTCGGCTTTCTCTACGGCAGCATCTTCGGCTACGAAGAGCTGCTGCCCGCACTCTGGACCAGCCCCATCCATCACCCGATCCTGATGCTCAAGATTGCGCTCGGCTATGGCGTGGTCTTCATTGTGGTGGCCTGTCTGCTGGCCATCTACAATCGCTTCGCCGTCAAGGACCCGGCGAGTGCCTGGCTGGGACACCACGGCATCGTCAATCTGGTGTTCTATCTGGCGCTGGTCTGGGGTGGTCTGCGGCTCACCGCCACCGGCAGCTTCGGCAGTCTGCCACTGTGGCTGATCCTCGCGAGCCTGGCGGCGCTGGCGGTCTATGCCTGGCGCCATCTCGACGTGCCGGCCGGGGAGCGGGTGCTGGTGGTCTTCATCGAGACCCTTGAGACCATCATCGGCTACATCTCCAACACACTCTCCTTCCTGCGCGTCGCCGCCTTCAGCCTGAACCACGCCGCCCTGTCCCTGGCGGTGCTGACGCTGGCGGACATGATGGGCACCATGGGCCACATCCTGGCCATCATCCTGGGCAATATCTTCGTGCTGGTGCTGGAGGGTGGCATCGTCATGATTCAAGTCATGCGGCTTCAGTACTACGAGGGCTTCTCGCGCTACTTCTCCGGCTCCGGCCACGAGTTCGCACCACTGCGGTTGCGCCGCGGCGCCTCCGGCGCGGGCTGACCCATGCAGACCTGAATCCCGGCAGCCCCACTATCGCCACATCCATCGTCAAGTAGGCAAAGAATCAATGCCGCACGGCCGCCGGCTCACACCGGCTGCCCGGCAGCAACCGCAGCCCGCGGCTCAAGCTTTTCAGCAACGCACCTTCAGAATTCGAGGAACGACAGTAATGTATTGGCTCGCCGTCCTGATGTCCTTCGCCGTCGTCGGTCTCATCGCCACCGGCCTCTATCTGGAAATGCGCCCCACCGCCAGTCTGCGGCTGCCGCGCTGGAGCAAGCCCGCCGTGGGCGGACAGCTGCTCGTTTTCGTCGCCGCACAGTTCGGGCTGCTGCTGTTGGGCATCGACGAGGTCCTCGCCCAAGAGGCCATGGAGGTCGTCGAGGTGCAGGAGATCAGCATCGGCATGGGCATCGCCATCCTCGGCGCCGGCATCCCGACGGCACTCTCCACCATCGGCGCCGGCATCGCCGTGGGCCCCATCGGTGCGGCGTCGCTGGCGGCCATCACCGAGAAGCCGGAGACCCTGGGCCGCACCCTGATCTATCTGGGCCTCGCCGAGGGTATCGCCATCTACGGCCTGGTCATTTCCATCCTGCTGCTGAACCGGATCTGAGCCACCATGGCCGCCGCACCAGACTCAGCCTCGGAGCTACCGGCGACGCGCATGCTCTTTCTCGGCGCCGACAGCCTCGCCGACGGCTTTCGGCTGATCGGCTTCGAGGCGCATGCGAACCCGAGCCCCGAGGACGTGGACCAGATTTTTCGCCAGTTGCACCAGTCCCGCGACAAGGCCTTCGTGATCGTCGACGAAGACGTCATGCGCTCCGGCGCCGCCAACTTGGCGCGGGTGCGCCGAGAAGGCGGACGCGTTGTGGTCATCGCCGTGCCGCCGCTAGCGGGTCCAGTGCAACTGGAGAGCGAGGTCGCCGACCGGCTCCAGGCCATGTTCGGCTCCAGCCAGCTTGGCTCGTAGTGACGAGTTTCGAGTTTCGAGTGTCGAGTTTCGAGTGACGAGTAGCGAGTATCGAGTGTCGAGGAAGGAGCTACTCGCTCCTCGGTACTCGCTCCTCGATACTCACTACTCGACACTCGATACTCACCCCCCTAGCCCCTAGCCCCTAGCCCTCAATCAATGGTCACCCAAGCACACGAGCTCGAAGAGGCGATCCTCGCCCGCGCCGAGCGCCTGGCCAACGAGTACCGCGAGCGCGCCAACCGCGCCCGCGATCAGATCCTGCGCGACGCCGCGGACAAGCTGCGCATGCGCGAGCAGCGCGAGGAGGCCATCGCCAAGTCCCTCGGCGAGCGCACCTACCGCCAGCAGGTCCAGGCGGAGGAGCTGAAGCTGCAAAGCCACCTGGACCGAGTGCGCTGGAACCTGGTACGAGACGTAGAGCACCGCCTCGCCGAGCGCATGCAGACACACGCGAAAGACACGCAGGCCTACCTAAAGACCCTGACCGGCTTCATTGCCACCGCCGCCGAGACCATGGAGCACGACGACCTGCGAGTCGCCGCCAATGCCCATGATCTCAAGCTGCTGAGCCAGCACTGGGAGACGGTCAAAGCGGCACTGCCCGAGGACGCCCGAGTCACACTGGCGGAGGAGCCCATCGACACCGAGGCCGGCGTGCTGGTCAGCAGTGCCGACGGGCGGATTCGCGTAGACAACACCCTGGAGGGCCGCATGGCACGGCTGCGCCTGCGCATCCAGCAGGCGATCTTGGAGCGGCTGCTGCCGAACGGGCTGGAGACGGGGGCGTTGTTAGGAGGATGAGGAAGTGCGGAGTACGGAGTACGGAGTACGGGGTGCCATGCCGAAATCGCGCCACGTACTCCGTACTCTGCAATTCGCCTGAAAGCATGAAAAGTACGCAGCGCGAAGAGCCGGACTACCGCTCATAAGCCGGCCCCACGTACTTCGTACTTCCTTCGTACTTCGTACTTCGTACTTCGTACTTCGTACTTCGTACTTCGTACTTCGCACTTCGCACTTCTTACTCGCCACTTGCTCCAGCGTCCCTGCTTCTTGCCAGTTTTCCCAACCCCGACCTGAACACCCATGCCCGACAAACACCGCACCGGCACCGTCCGCGACATCAACGGCCCCATCGTCACCATCGACCTGCCCGGCGTGCGCAGCGGCGAGCAGGTGCGCATCGGCGAGATCGGCCTGGTCGGCGAGGTGATCTCGCTATCCGGCCAACAGGCGGTGGTGCAGACCTACGAGGGCACCGACGGCGTGCGCCCCGGCGAGCCCGCCATGGGCCTAGGCTGGCCACTGTCGGTGGAGCTGGGCCCCGGCCTGATGGGCGGCATCTTCGACGGCGTGCAGCGGCCGCTGTCGAAGATCGCGCTGCAATCCGGCGACTACATCGCCCGCGGCCTCGACGTGCCGGCGCTGGACCGCTCCAAGCAATGGGAGTTCGAGCCGAGCCACGACCTCGAGCCCGGCCAGGCCGTCGGCCCCGGCACCGTGCTCGGCACGGTGCAGGAAACCGAGGTTGTCGTGCACAAGGTGCTGGTGCCGCCCGGCATCCAGGGCGAGCTGGAAGAGGTCGCACCGGCGGGCGAATACGACATCGAGTCCACCATCGCCCATGTGCGTGATGCCAAGGGCACCAGCCACAGGCTCAGCCTCTACCACCGCTGGCCGGTGCGCCGCCCGCGGCCCTATCACCAACGCGACGACGGCGTCTCGCCCTTGATCACAGGCCAGCGCGTCATCGACACCTTCTTCCCGCAGCTCAAGGGCGGCAAGGGCGCCGTGCCCGGGCCCTTCGGCGCCGGCAAAACCGTGGTGCAGCAGCAGATCGCACGCTGGTCCAACGCCGACATCGTCATCTACGTCGGCTGCGGCGAGCGCGGCAACGAGCTCGTCGATGTGCTGGAGAGCTTCCCGAAGCTCGAAGACCCCTACTCCGGGCGCAAGCTCATGGAGCGCACGCTGCTGGTGGCCAACACCTCCAACATGCCGGTGGTGGCGCGCGAGGCCTCCGTCTACGTCGGCCTCACCATGGCCGAGTACTACCGCGACATGGGCTATGACGTCGTCATGCTCGCCGACAGCACCTCGCGCTGGGCCGAGGCTCTGCGCGAGGTCTCCGGCCGCCTCGGGCAAATGCCAGTCGAGGAAGGCTACCCGGCCTACCTCTCCTCCCGGCTTGCTGCCGTCTACGAGCGTGCCGGGCGCGTCGAGACCCATGGCGCCGGCTCCGGCTCTGTGACCCTGATCGGCGCCGTCTCGCCCCCCGGCGGCGACTTTTCCGAGCCTGTCACCAGCCACACCAAGGACATCATCGAGACCTTCTGGGCCCTGTCCAAGGAGCTCGCCGACGCCCGCCACTACCCGAGCATCGACTGGGTGACCAGCTTCTCCGGCCATGTCCACACCGCCGCCGAATGGTGGCACGAAGAGGTGGACCGCCGCTGGGAGCAGCGCCGCACCGAGGCCCTGGCACTACTGGCCCGCGACGCCGAGCTCTCGCGCATCGTCAACCTGGTGGGCCCCGAGGCCCTGTCCGACGCCCAGCGCTGGCAGCTGGAGGGCGCCGCGCTGATCAAGGAAGGCGTGCTGCAGCAAAGCGCGCTGGACGACGTGGACACCTTCTGCTCGCCCGACAAGCAGTTCGCGCTGCTGGACCTGGCCCTGTCCATCTACGACAAGGGCATGGCGCTCATCGAGATCGGCGTACCGGTGTCGGAGCTCGCCGACATGCCCCAGCTCGCCAAGGCGCGCCGCTGCAAGTCCATGTACAACAGCGACCAAGTGGCGGAGATCCGCACCTTCGCGCAGGAAGTCGAGCAGGCGTTCGAGGGGATTCGGTTGGAGTATGCCAAGCAGAGTGTGGATTAATCAGTGCATTGGAGTACGAGCTGGTGACATGCTTCGCGACCGAAAAGAGTACGAAGTACGAAGTACGAAGTACGGGGTGCCATGCCGATATCGCGTCACGTACTCCGTACTCTGCACTTCGCCTGCAAGCACGAAAAGCACGCAGCGCGAAGAACCGGACTACCGCTCATGAGCCGCCCCACGTGCTTCGTACTTCGTACTAAGCCGGCCACAACAACGCCCGGCTTCCGTTCACGTTTCAGCCCAACACAAACCGCAACGCCATGAGCATTAAGGAATACCGCACCGCCAGCCGAGCCCACGGCGGCCTCATTGCCGTTCGCGATACCCCCGGCGTCGCCTTCGGTGACCGGGTGCGCATCACCGACAGCGCCGGCGACACCCGTGACGGGCAGGTGATCCGTGCCGCGGACGAAGAGGTCCTGATCCTGGTGTTCGAGGGCATCGAGGACCTGGACCTGGAGGACATCTGGGTGCGCTTCCTGGATGAGCCGGTGGAGATCGCCCTGTCCCCAGAGATCCTCGGGCGCGAGTTCAACGGCCTCGGCGAGCCGCGCGACGGCCGCCCGCCGGTGCTCTCCAACATCCGCCGGCCCGTGGGCGGCTCCGCCATCAACCCCGCCGCGCGCACCTACCCGCGGGAGTTCATCCAGACCGGCGTGTCCACCATCGACGGGCTCAACTCCCTGGTGCGCGGGCAGAAGCTGCCGATCTTCTCGGGCTCCGGCCTGCCGCACAACCGGCTCGCGGCGCAGATCGTCCGCCAGGCCAAACTCAAGGACGAGGACACCAGCTTCTCCATCGTCTTCGCGGCCATGGGCGTCTCCTATGCCGACGCCAAGTTCTTCCGCGACGAGTTCGCCAACTCCGGCGTGCTGCGCAACGTGGTGATGTTCGTGAACCTCGCCGACGACCCGCCGGTGGAGCGCCTCACCCTGCCGCGCACCGCGCTCACCGCCGCCGAGTACCTGGCCTACGACCTCGACCGCCACGTGCTCGTGGTCATGACGGACATGACCTACTACGCCGAGGCCTTGCGGGAGGTGGCCACGGCCAAGGGTGACGTGCCCGCGCGCAAGGGCTATCCGGGCTATCTCTATTCCGACCTCGCCGAGATCTACGAGCGCTGCGGGCGCATCCATGAGCGCCACGGGAGCATCACCATGATGCCGGTGGTGTCCATGCCCTCCGACGACATCACCCACCCCATCCCGGACCTCACGGGCTATATCACCGAGGGTCAGATCGTGCTCTCCCGCGAGCTCCAGAACCAGGGCATCTACCCGCCGGTGCACATCTCCCCGAGCCTGTCCCGGCTGATGAAGGACGGCATCGGCAAGGACGACACCCGCGAGGACCACCCGCATGTCGCGGCCCAGCTCTACGCCCTCTACGCTCGGGCGCTGGAGACCCGCAACCTCGCCAGCATCATCGGCGCGGACGAGCTCTCCGAGCGCGACCGGCGTTATCTCAAGTTCGCCGACGACTTCGACAAGCGCTTCGTCGCCCAGGACGAGGCCGAAGACCGCAGCATCGACGCCACGCTCAACCTCGCCTGGGACCTCATGAGCGCCTTCCCGCGGGAGATGCTGACACGCCTGTCGGAGACGGAGCTGGCGAAGTATTATCGGGCGGCCGAGTCTGAATAATGCCCATCACCTGCGACAGCTGCGCCGCCGCCTGCTGCCGACTCGAAGTCCCCTGCGTCGGCGTTGAGGACATCCCGAGCCATCTGATCGCGCACTTGACCGAGGCCGATGCCGCCGGCAATCGCCGCATGCGCCGGCTCGACGACGGCTGGTGTGCGGCCGTCGACCGCAACGCGATGAACTGCCGTTTCTACGAGCACCGGCCCCTGCCCTGCCGAGAGCTGACGATGGGCGGGGACGAGTGCCTCGCTGCACGCGAGCGCCTTGCGGGCGATGCTGAGTCGATGCTGTGATAGGCGTTACTGAGCACCCACGCTGCTCCACGGCCCGAGGCGGAGCGCCCCGATGTCTGCGCTGACCAAACCCGACCCCGAGCACACCGTCGAACCGAGCGCCGGGCAATTGTCCGAGCTGTACGAGCAGGACTATGCCCGCTGGCTCTTTGAGAACGCAGCCCTACTGCGTGCGGGTCGCCTGGAAGGGCTGGACGCCGAGAACATCGCCGAGGAGTTGGAGGACATGGGGCGCAGTGAAGGCCGGACTGTGCGCAGCCACTTCCGGGTCCTGATCACCCACCTGCTCAAATGGGAATACCAGGCGGACCAGCGCAGCAGCGGCTGGCGTGGCTCCATCTACAATGCTCGACGAACCATCGAGCGACGGCTGCGCGAGAGCCCCAGCCTACGCCGCCGCTTGCAGGAGTTCATCGCTGACGTGTATCCGGATGGCGTCTTCAACGCCGCCAACGAAACCGGGCTGCCGGAGTCCACCTTCCCCGAGCGTTGCCCGTATAGCATTGATGAGCTGCTGAGCACCGACTTCTGGCCCGACGCCGACTGACGCGCGCGACGAGCGCTGCGGCCGGGACCCTGCGGATCGGCTCGCCGCCATACCCTGCGTGCGCGTCGTATCCTTCCCGGTGCGATCCTTGTTCTAGCCTCACCGCTCCGCGGCCAACTGCCGATACACCAGCACCCCGCCCCAGACCATCGCGACCAGCATGATCAGGCTGCCGAGCAGGTGGCTCGCCTGAGCGATCTGGTGGTCCATGCGAATCAGGCCGGTCTCGGTCAGCAGATATTCCCAATCGTGGAAGCCGTAGGGGGCCGAATGACCGAAGTTGCCGCCGAGCAGCGGCAGCTCGCCGGCACGGGCGTCGTTGATATAGGGCGCGATGTCGAGGAAGTTCTGGCCGAGCCACCACAGGGCCACGGACGCCCCGAACGGGTCGCGGGTCTTGAGCAGCAGCACCAGCATCGCGGTCAGCGGCATCAGGAGCTGCCCGAGGGTGCCGCCGAGGGAGCCGATGAATTGCCCGAAGATGCCGAAGAAGACGTGCCCGGCCTCGTGAAAGGGCAGGTTCACCAGATGCAGAAAGGACTCGCCGGCGGCATTGCTCGCCACCGACGAGGTAATAAACCAGAGCCCCCAAACCACCAGCACCGCCAATAGCGCCGCCCGCGCCCAAGCGGCCGGCGGGTCCGCCGTGGGCGTCGGCAGCAGCAGCTCGGCGAGCGGGCCGCGCCCACCGCCGGCCCCCGCACGGCTGCGCAGGCGGCCCGTGGGCCGCTGGCCGGCCACCGGCGGGGAGGTCATCCTGTCCGCGGCAGCCTCGTCGCCGGGCCGCGGGTGGTACTTCCAATACTTCTCGAAGACAAGGCCGCAGGCGGTGCAGATGGCCTGCCCGTCCTGCTCCGCTGCACCGCACTTGGGACACTCCATAGACCGCCTCGCGCTCGATCTTCAGACGGGCCGATGCGTCAACGCTCGCCGTTGGGGCGCATGCGCCCGACGATGGCCGAGGTGCTGCGCTCCGCCACCAGGGGCACCAGCACCACCTGCCCGCCACCGGCCTTCACCTCGGCGGCGCCGACCACTTCGTCCTCGCGATAATCGGCGCCCTTGGCGAGCACGTCCGGGCGCAGCGCACGAATCAGCTCGATGGGCGTGTCCGCATCGAACAGCACCACCCCGTCCACGGCCGCCAGTGCGGCCAGCACCCGGGCGCGGTCCTGCTCGCCGATGACCGGCCGCCCGGCGCCCTTGAGCGCCCGCACCGAGCGGTCCGTGTTGAGCCCCACCACCAGCCGATCACCGCAGCGCCGTGCACGCTCCAGGTAGGTGACATGGCCGACATGCAGCAGGTCAAAGCAGCCGTTGGTGAATACCACGCGCTCGCCCGCGGCACACCAGGCGTCCACCTGAGCGCGCATCGCCGACAGGTCGCGGATCTTCGCCGCCTGCTCCAGCGCCGCCTCGCCGCTGATGGCCGCCGCCAACTCGTCGGCGCCGATGGCCGCCGTGCCGCGGTGGCCGACGACCACGCCGGCGGCGAGGTTCGCGAGATGGGCCGTGTCCACCGGGTCCAGCCCGGCGGCCCGCCCGGCGGCGATGCCGGCGATGACGGTATCGCCGGCGCCGGAGACATCGAAGACCTCCCGCGCCACCGCCGGCACCCGGGTGATGCCGCCGGCATCCACCAGCGCCATGCCGAGCTCGCCCAGGGTCACCACCAGCTGCACCAAGCCGAGGTCCCCGCGCAACTGCTGCGCCTGCGCCAACAGCCCATCCAGATCGGCGGCATCGGCGCCGGCGGCGAGCGCCAGCTCGGCGCGGTTCGGCGTCAGCACCGTCGCGCCGCGGTAGCGAGAGAAGTCCCGACCCTTGGGGTCCACCAGCACGGGCAGGCCGCGGGCGGCGGCGGCGTCGATGAGCCGGGCGCAGAGCGGACCCGTGAGCACGCCCTTGGCGTAGTCCGAGAGCACCAGCACATCGACCTCGTCCAGGCGCGCCAGCGCGGCGGCGCCCAATGCATCGGCCATGGGCGCTGCAAGCGCAGCCGTGTCCTCGGCGTCGATGCGCAGCATCTGTTGGCGGTTGCCGACGATGCGGGTCTTGCTGGTGGTGGGCCGCTCGGCATCCGCGAGCACCGCGGCGTGATCCATGCCCGCGGCGTCCAGCAGGCCGAGCAGCGCGGCACCGTCGGCGTCGTCGCCGCGCACACCGGCCAGGGAGACGCGCAGTCCGAGCCCCAGCAGGTTACGGGCGACGTTCGCGGCACCGCCGGCCACCGCCCGCTCGCCGCCCAGCTTCAGCACGGGCACCGGCGCCTCCGGCGAGATGCGACCGACATCGCCGCTGAGATAGCGGTCCAGCATCAGGTCGCCCACCACCAGCACGCGCGCGCCGCCGAAGCCCCCGCGCACCGCCGCCAAGACGCGCTGCGGCTCCCGGAACATCAGCATTCGCCCTGCGCCGCCTGCGGGTCCGGCAGCCGCCCGGTCACCCGCTGCTCCACCAGGTCGCAGAGGATATGGCCGATGACGATATGGGCCTCCTGGATGCGCGCGGTGACCTTCGACGGCACCGACAGGCAAAGCTCGCAGGTGTCGGCGAGGCGCCCGCCGCCGGCGCCCGTGAGGCCGACGCGATACACCCCGCGGCCTGCCGCACGCTCCATGGCCCGCAGCACATTGGCGCTGTTGCCGGAGGTGGACAGGCCCACCAGCACATCACCGTCGCGGCAGAGCGCCTCCACCTGGCGGGCGAAGACGGACTCGAAGCCGTAGTCGTTGGCGACGGAGGTGAGGATGGAGCTGTCGGTGGTGAGCGCGATGGATGCGAGCCCGGGGCGCTCGCGCTCGAACCGCCCCACCAGCTCGGCGGCCAGGTGCTGACAGTCCGCCGCACTGCCGCCGTTGCCCATCCAGAACACCCGCCCGCCCCGCTGGAGACTGTCCGCGGCCCGCGCGGCGAGCTCGGCGATGGCCGGCGCCAGCGCACCGGTCTCCTGCAGCACCGCGACATGGGCGGCGATGGTGGCGTCGATGAGGTCTCGCATGCGGGCTCCGGCGCAGCGCCGGCAGCGGCGGCGCTCAGGTCAAAGCGCCAGTATGCCGAGCGCCCGACGGCGCTGGCAATGGACCCGGGCCCGGCACCGGCGGCCTCAGCCCGCGTCCCGCTCCGGCCCGGCGCTCGCCGGGAACACTTGCTCCATGGCCAGGAAGAGCCCCACCGCCACCGCCACGGCCAACCAGCCGATGACCACATGGGTGGTGCCGAGCAGCACCTGCTCGCCCTGCCAAGCCGCGGCCAGCGCCAGCACCATGACCCGCAGGGTGTTGGCGATCACCACCGCCGGCAGCGCCAGCAGCATGTGCAGCCCGCGCCGTAAGAGCCCAGCGTGGCGCATCAGCACCGTCCACCAGGCCACCCAGAGCAGGTTCTGGAGCAGCGTCAGGCCGCTGCAGGCGGACGTGACGCTGACGCGGAGATCGCCCCAAGCGAGCTCGGTGCCGGCGAGCCTCACCTCCCCCGGCCCCAGGGACAGCACGGCCGCCGCCAACAAGGCCGAGAGCCGGCGCATGGGATAGCTCAGGGCCGCCTCGAACAGCGGCAGCACCGGCACCAGCACGACAAGCACCAGCAGCGGCACCGCGACACGGCCCGCCATACGCGCGCCGAAGCCCATGGCCACCGCGCTCAGCAGCAAGAGCGCCAGCGCGGCATGCAGCAGCCCCGGCCGCAGTGCGCCGGCGAGGGGCGAGGCAAAGGCCGCCGCCGCCGCTGCCAGGGCCAGGGCCACACCCAACAGCGCACTCGCCGCGCCCGCCGGCGCCCGCAGCCGTTGCAGCAGCAGCACCGCCGCCGTGGCGGCCAGGATCAGGTGCGCCAGCGGCTCGCCGGTGAGGACCTGCGGGCTTTGCACCAGCAGGCCCAGGGCGACCAGCCCGGCGCCGGCCACGAGCGGCCAGACCCGCGTCGGCGGGGCCGCCGCACCTGCCCCGTCGACGGTCATCGCTGTTCCGGCCTCGGCATCCCAGGGGGCATCGGCATGCTCAGGACTCCCCGGCCAGCCAGGGGGCATCGCGCACGAAGCGCCGCAGCGCAGGCTCCGGGCGCTGGTCGCCGTCTCCCACCGCCGTCACCAGAATCATGCGCCAGGGACCGTCGCTGAGACGCCGCTGTAGCCGCAGGCCGGCGAGGTCGTCGGTGGAGCGCGTATCCGAGCCGAACCAGTACACGCCCGCCAGTCGCTGCCCGCCACGCACGGCCGTCAGCGCACCCGCCGCCGGGATGGCGTCGCCGAACGCCAGCGCCGGCCCATCGGCAGCGGTCAGGGGGGCATCGCGCAGCAGCGACCAGCCGCTGCCGCTCAGGCAATACTCCGGGGTGTGCAGGTCATGGACATCGTCGCTCTCCACCAGCAGCACGCTCACCCGCTGGCCGTCGCGGGTGCTGTAGAGGCGCTTGCTGAGCTTGCGGCTGTCGGCGAACAGGCGCCGCTCCGCCGGCGATACGGGGATCTCGGCGCCGAGCCAGGGCCCGAAGGCCCACTCGTCTTCCGCGAGCAGCAGGGCCGGGCCGAAGCCGGGCGGGTTCAGTGCCGCCACCAGTCCGAGCATGGCCACCGCCGCCGCCGCGGCATAGGCCGTGGTCGCCGCCCGCAGCGCCGGCAGGCGCCCACGTCGGGCCAGCCCACCGAGCAGCAGCCCGGCGGCCAGCGCCGTCAGCGCAACGCCCGCCTTCAGCAGCATGACACCGGCGGCGCCTGCCGCTAGGCCCGCCGCCGGCGCCAGCCAGCCGACGGCCGCCGTCCAGCCGAGCTGCAGCAGGTAGCCGGTGGTGGGCAGGGCCAGCAGCCCCAGCACCAGGGCCGGGGCCAGCAGCAGGGCCAAGCGCCCGCCGAGCAGCAGCCAGGCCGCAGCCCAGCCGATGCCCAGAGCCGCTGCGGCCTGGGCTACGCGCACGTCCAGCACCAGCCCGAGCACGCCGGCCACCGCGAACAGCGCGAGCGGCGACCAGCCGGCAGGGTCGAGGACACGCTTGGGCGCCGCCGGCGGCACCAGATCCAGCACCAGGAGCCACCAGAGCATCCCCAACAGCAGAAAGGCCCAGCCCCAGGCATCCAGCGGCGAGCTGGTCCAGGCTTGCCAGATCCAGCCGAGGTTCGGCGCCAGCAGCGCCAGCATCACCAGCGCCGGCGCCAGCAGCCGCCAGGGGCGGGTCTGCGGCGCGCCCACGGCGGTCACGTGGCGTCACCGAGGCGCTGCACCATCGCCTGAGCCCCGGCATGCTCCGGCGCCAAGGCGAGCACGGCGCGGGCGGCGGCCAGCGCCCCCTCCGTGTCGCCGGCCTCGGCGCGGCGCTGGGCGAGGTTCCACTGGGCGTCCGACCACTCGGGCGTCAGCGCCGCCGCGCGCTCGGCGAGCTCCAAGGCCTCCGGCGCCTCGGTGAGCAGCTCCGAGAGATTCACCATGGGCAGCGCCCAACCGGGGCTGTCGGCCAGCAGGGCACGGTAGCGCCGCTCCGCGGCCGCCGGGCGCCCGGCGCGCTGCGCCAACAGCGCCTGCTTGAAGGCGAGGTAGCGATTGTCCGGGTGGCGGGCCGCCGCCGCGGCGAGCAGCTGCTCGGCGTCGGTCCAGCGCTCGCCAGCCATGAACAGGTCCGCCGCCGCCAGCGCATAGGCCGCGCGTGCCGGGTCCGTGGCCGCGGCCTCCGCATAGGCTTGCGCCGCGGCTGCCTGCTCGCCCCGAGCGCGCAGCAGTCCGCCGAGGTAGGCCCGGGCGCGGGCGCGGGTGGCGGCGTCTTCTGCGTCCAGCAGGGTGCTCGCCAGGGCCTCGGCGGCCTGCCAGTCTTCGCGCGCCATGAGCACGTCCATGAGCGCCGCTTCCACTCGCGGGTCCGCCCGGTTGGTATAGGCGGCGCGCAGGTGGGATTCGGCCGCGCCGAGGTCGCCGGCGCGGGCCGCGGTGACGCCCTGCCAGTAGCGCCCGATGCCGGCATCCGGCACGGTTGCCGCCAGCTCGGCGAAGCGCTCGGCGGCCAGCGCCGTGTCCCCGGCGCGCAGCGCGGCGCGCCCGAGCACCTCCAGCGCCGCGGCACGGTGGTCGGCGTCGTCGAGCAGGGCGCTGGCGAGCGCCTCGGCCCGATCCGGCTCGTCGCCGAGCAGCGCCGCGCGTGCGGCCACCAGCCGCGCCGATGCCAGCTCCGGCACCAGCGTCAGGGCCGCGTCCGCCAGCGCCGCCGCGGTGTCCGCGTCGCCGGCATCGGCGAAGTCCCGCGCCCCGGCCGTGAGCACCGCCGCCGCCCGGGCCTGTCGCAGCGGGCTGACGATTCCGTCTTGGAGGGCGCGCACGCCGGCCCCCACCAGTGCCGGGTCGCCGAGCCGGGCGCCGACGTCCAGCTGCATCCAGCGATAGAGGTCGCGGCCGGCGAAGAAGTCCGCCGACCAGCCGAGATAGTCCCGCGCCTGATCCAGGTCTTGCCGAAGATAGACCTCCATGGCCTGGAGATAATGCCTGGCGGCGAGCGCCGCGGCGCCGCTGCCGAGGAGCGACTCGCGCAGGGCCCGCACAGCGCCGGCGTCCTCCGCGGCGGCCGTCAGCTCGGCCAGGGGCACCACCAAGTCCGGTACCGGCCCGTAACGCTCGATGAGCGCGCGCAGATCCGTGGCCGCCGCCGCATCGCGACCGAGCTGGCGGTATAGGGCAGCCCGCGCCCGCAGCGCCTGGTAGCCGGCGTCCGCGGGGATGGCCGCGAGCCGCGACAGGGCGGCTGCCTGCTCGTCGCGGCGCAGGGCGATCTGTGCCAGCCCGAGCTGCGCCGCCGCAGCGGTGTCCGGGGCGTCCAGGAGGTCCGTGTAGAGCGCCTCCGCACGGGCATCGTCCGCGGCGAGGAAGGCAAGATCCGCCTGCAGCAAGGCCAGCGCCGGCAGCCCGGGAGCGGCAGCCGCCGCGGCATCGGCGTGGCGGCGGGCGGCTTCTCGGTCGCCGCGCAGCAGGGCCGCGCGCGCGAGCAGGACCTGCTCACGACCGCTGGACTCGCGGCCGTCGGCGCCCAGCACCACGGTGGCCGCGTCGGCGTCGCCGCTTGCGAGCAGGGCGCGCGCCTGCTCGTAACGGGCATCGGGATGCAGGGGATCGAGCTTGGCGAGCCGGCCCCACTGCTCGGCGGCCTCGCGCCAGCGCCGCTCGGCGGTGGCCAGCGCCGCCAGCTCGGCGACGGCGGTGTCGTCGTGCGGGTCCCGCGCCAGCAGCGCCTCCAGGGCCTGGCGCTGGTCGCCAGCGTCGGCGCCGCCGCGGGCGTCGGCCACCGCCATGGCGGGGCTGGTCATCTGCTCGCGGGCGACGATGATCACCAGCGCCAGCAAGCAGAGAATGCTGAGCGCCGCCACACCGGCGGCGATGAGCTTGGTGCGCCGATGCGGATCCGTCGGCGGCACCGGCCGGGTGCCGGCGGCGGTGCTAGCCACGGCGCCTGGCCGAGCGACCACGCCGGCGGGCATAGGCGCCGAGCAGGGACGCGGAGATCAGCGCCGTCGCGATGGGGCCAGCCTCGGGCGCGCCCGTGGGCAGGCCGTCTACGTCCAGCGCCGAGAAGGGCGATGCGCTGACGGTGAAGACGATGTCATTGAAGTCCTGATCCCCGAGGTTGAACAGATCCTCGACCCCGAGCACGATCTGCTCGTTCACGGCGTCGTTGATCATGGCCACATGGCGGAAGCCGTCCGGATTCAGGTGATCCAGCGTGTAATAGGTGTGGCCGTTCGGGTCCGCGAAGCCGTTACCTTTGAGCCAGAAGCCGATGTTGGTGCCGGCGTCGAACTTACCGATGTCGACGGTGTCGCCGGCCTCCAGGCCGCCGAATTTCTTGTTGGCCGCCGCACCCTTGCCTTTCTTGGCGGTCTCCTTGCTGGCGTTGGCGAAGATGGTGCGCTTGTCCAGGATGCTCTGCTCGTCGTCGAACAGGAAGTAACCGAAGCTGTTCTGGTAGCCGGCGCCCTCGTCGATGAAGGTCACAGACACTTCCGCATCCTCCAACAGCCGCAGGTTGGGATCCACCGCGCTGTTGACGAAGGCCGAGTTGACGCGCTGCTCGGGCAGCAGACTCTGCACCGCGTTCAGCTCGGCGGGGTCCAGCTCCACCGCGTAGATGCTCCTGGACATGTCGCTGACGGCCAGCGCCTGGCCCGACAGCAGCAAAAGCCCTGCGGCCAGGGGCGCCAAGGCGGGGCGCTGCGTGACGAGGCTCGTTGATCGGGTGAATGCTCTTTTGCGCATCAGGTATGCTCCTATCAGCTAGGATAATAATGCGGCCGCGGCGACTTTGCGCACCCAAGCTGGTCTTCAGTTTGATGCGAGTCGAGCGGGGATGCTGAGCTGCGCTTCACAGCTGCAGGGCAGGTGCCTGGGACAAGCAGGTTCCGTGCCCGCAAATGGGTGCAGCTCTCGGTCCGGAAGCGCGAGGGCTCAGTGATGCGACATAAGTCCACATGGAGTCAAGCCCCAGTTGCCGCAGGGAAATCGCTGTGACACCCTCGCCGACAAAACCATGCAGAAGGGCGAGCATCGGTAGCCATGAGACTTGCAAGATGCAAAAGTCGCCAGCTTTGGGCGCAAATTGCGACGCGCAGGCGGCAACCGCGCCGGCCGCCCGGGGCTCCCTCGGCTTCGAGTCTCGTCCCTGAGCCGACCCTGTCCCTAGCCCCTCAACCCCGGTAAGGACCTCGCAACGTCCATGACGCAAGCGCAGATGAGCACATCGGAGCCACTGCCGGAGCCTGGGACAGCGGCGCATCTGGCGACGCCGACGCCAACACCCCTGAAAGTGCTGGTGATCGACGACGCGCCGGACGTGCGCGCCTATGTCCGCGCACTCCTGCGCAAGTGGGGCTTCCATGCGGAGCTGGCGAGCAACGGCGCCGACGGCCTAGAGCGGCTGCGCGCCGGCGACATTCGGCTGGTGATCTGCGACTGGATGATGGACGGCATGAGCGGCCCCGAAGTGTGCGCCGCCATCCGCCAGGAAGATTTCCCCCATTATGTTTACGTGATGCTGCTGACCGGCCGCACCGAAGACACGGACCTGGTCTACGGGCTCGACGCCGGCGCCGACGATTTCGTCGGCAAGCCCTTCGACGTGCAGGTCCTGCGCGCTCGCCTCCAAGTGGGCGTGCGCATTTTGGGCTTGGAAGAGCGTCTGGCGGAGCAGAACCGTCGGCTGAAGCAAAGCCACGACGCGCTGGACCTGGCCTATGGGCAGATCCAGAACGACCTCGCGGCGGCCGCGCGCATTCAGCGCGATTCGCTGCCGGTGTCGGATCAGGGCATCGCGCCACTGCGCGCCGGCTGGCTGTTCCTGCCGGCGGCCAAGATCTCCGGTGACAGTTTTCATTTCTTCCCGGTATCCGGCGACGAAATGGGCTTCTACCACCTGGACGTCGCGGGCCACGGCATCCCGGCGGCGCTGCTCTCTACCAGCCTGAGCCGCTCGCTGGTGCCGCAGTCCGGCATCCTGGCGCCCAACCTCGGCAGCGGCGAGTATCTGAATCCCGCCGGCTTCCTGGAGGCGATGAACACACAGCTCTGCAGTCCGGATGGCGAGGTCACCAGCTATGCCACCGTAGTGTATGGCGTACTGGACCCGCACACGGGTAGAGGCCGACTCGCCAGTGCCGGCCATCCACAGCCGTTGTTGCTGCGTGCCAATGGGGAGATCGAGCTCGCACCCAAGGGCGGGCTGCCGGTGGGCATGTTCGACACCGCCGACTACAGCACCCACGCATTCGAGCTCGCCCCGGGGGAGCGCATCGTCACCTACAGCGACGGTATCACCGACTGCGTCGACGCCGCCGGGCGCGCCTTCGACATCGAGCACCTGTGCGCGCTGTTGCGCAGGCATCGCGAGGCCAGCAGCGACGCGCTCGCCGAGCTGCTGCGCGCGGCGGTGCTGGCATGGCGGGGCGACGCGGAGCTGGAGGACGACGTGTCGCTTCTGATCATCGAGCGGCCGGCGCCATGACCGAGTGGCCACGCGCCGATCCGAGCCACCGCCGCGGCGCGCGTCGGCAGGGCTGCCTCGGATGGGCCCTGCCGCAGACGCTGGACCTGCACTGAGCCGAAGAACCCATGCAGCGCGTGGACATCGCTTTCAGCACTGACCCGGATGACATGGCCTGGCACGGCCTGATCGAGACGCGCCTGATGCTGCTGGCACGGGCGGCCGGCTTCGACGAGCTCGAGATCTTCGGCCTTCAGCTCGCATTGGTGGAGGCGGTGAACAACATCATCGAGCATGCCTACGACCTGCAGCCCGACCAGCCCGTGGCCATCAGCGGGGAATGCAGCGCCACGGAGCTGTTGTACCAGCTCCGCGACCACGGCCGGCCGATGCCGCTGCCGCTGCCGAGCGGCGAGCCGGCGGCGACGGATGCCGCGGGCGGCCGTGGCTGGCAGATCATCCGCGCCAGCTTCCCCGGCGTGGCCTATGCCCGGCACGATGGCGTCAACCTGCTGACCCTGAGGCGGCCGCTGCCAGCCCCTGACTGAGCCGACCTTGAGCCTCCGCCGGGCCAACGCCGCACCCAACCCCAGACAAATCGGAGTAAGCCATGACCCTCAAGCACAGACAAGAGAACGGCATCGATGTCGTTACCCTGCCGCAGCGGCTGGTGATGGCCAACGCCGGCGACGCCCGTGCGCAGCTGAAGGAGATCATTCAATCCGGCTCCGGCCGGGTGGTCGTGAATCTCGCAGAGACGTCCTTCATGGACTCGAGCGGGCTCGCCGTCGTGGTGGCGGGCCTGCAGACGGCGCGCAAACTAGACGGCGACCTCTACCTGGCGCAGATGAGCGACAGCATTCGGGCACTGTTCGAGCTGACGCGGCTGCACACGGTATTCCAGATCTTCGACGACGAGACGGCCGCCGTGCGCGCCTTCGGCTAAGCGGGGTACCACGCCCGCCGCCGCGGCAACGCGCCCAGCCACAGTCTCCCGCAACCAGCAACGCCCCCGGCCCCGAGCCCGGCAACAACGGAGGATGGCATGACCAACAGCGCAGCCAAGCAGCTTTCCATCGTCTGCTTCATCGACGCCCTCGGCTGGGAGGTGCTGCGCGGGCGGCAATTCCTTGAGGACCGCCTGCCGCACCGGCGCAAGCTGCGCTCCACCTTCGGCTTCTCCTCCGCCTGCGTGCCGTCCATCCTCTCGGGCCTCACGCCGCGCGAGCACGGGCACTGGTCCTTCTTCTACTACGACCCCGAGCACTCGCCCTTCAAAGCGTTAAAGCCGCTGGGCGTGCTGCCGCGCAGCCTGGTGGACCGCGGCCGGGTGCGCAACCAGCTCAGTAAGCTCGTCAAGCGGGCCTATGGCTTTACGGGCTATTTCCAGCTCTACAGCGTGCCCTTCAGCCAGATCGGGCTCTTCGACTACTGCGAGAAGAAGGACCTGTTCAAGCCCGGCGGGCTGAACCGCGGCGAGAACATTTTCGATCGTCTGGAGCGTGAAGGCGTGCCCTATCACGTCTCCAATTGGCGCCAGCCCGAAGACGCCAATCTCGCCGCCGTGAAAGCGGACATCGAGCAGGGCGAAATCCGCTTCGCCTTCCTGTACATGGCGTCCATGGACGCGCTGCTGCACCAGGTGGGCAAGGCAAGCCCGGAAGTAGACAAGAAAATGGCGTGGTACGAGCGCGAGCTGACGGACCTGCTGGCCGTGGCGGAACGCCACTACGACAGCGTTCGGCTCTTCGTCTGCTCGGATCATGGTATGGCGACGGTGCACACGCACATCGACCTGATGGCGCGCATCGAGGCCCTTGGGCTCGAATTCGACAAAGACTACGTTGCCACCTATGACTCCACCATGGGCCGCTTCTGGCTGAAGACCGACGAGGCGCGACGGCGCATCGTCGCCGCCCTGGAGCAAGAGCCGCACGGGCGCATCCTCTCCGAGGACGAGCTGCGCGAGCTCGGCTGCGATTTCGACGGCCACCAATACGGCGAGCTCATCTTCCTGACCAACCCGGGCGTCATCATCGTGCCCTGCCACATGGGCTTGAAGCCTATCACCGGCATGCACGGCTACCACCCGGACGACCCGGACTCCGACGCCTGCCTCCTGAGCAACGTCCCGCCGCCCGGGGACCCGCAGGCCATCACCGACATCTTCCACGTCATGACCGCCGAGGCCGGCGTGAGCGCCTGAGTGCCCCGGCGCGCCGATGCAACCGGGCAGCCATGACCCGCGGGCGCCCCGCAGCGACCTCGGCGCCAGTCGGGCCGAGAGCAGGCGGCCCGACCATCCGGGTATCGCTGCCGGCATCGTGTCGGGCTTCGTACCTCAGCCCGACCTGCCCGAGCTCGCCCCCGGCGCGGCGCACCGAGCGCCGGGGCCCCTAGCTTCCCCCTCAGCCCTCAGCCCTCAGCCCTCAACACCTAGCCCCTGAACATGCGCTGGATCATCAACATCGCCACCAGCTATCTGCGCTTCGTCGTGGTGATGGTGGTGGTGTTCTTCCTCACGCCCTTCATCGTCGGCAAGATCGGTGTGGACCAATTCGGGCTCTGGTCCCTGATCTTCTCCGTCGTGGCGTTGTTCGGGCTCATGGACCTAGGCTTCGCCACGGCCGCAAACAAGTACATGGGGGAATTCCACGGCAGCGGCGATCATGCCGGGCGCAACGAGGTGCTGGCGACGCTGCTCGGGGTCTATCTGGGACTCGGCATCCTTTGCATCGCCATTGTCGCGCTGGTGTCGACCTTTGCCGGTGACTGGCTCGATCTCGACCCGACCATGCGGCATTGGTTCCAGCTGGCGCTGTGGCTGCTGGGTGGCGTCGTGGCCATCAATCTACCGCTGAACCTGTTCAAGGCGGTGCTGAACGGCAGCGGGCGCATGGCACTGGTGAACGGCATCGATCTGGCGATGCAGCTGCTCAATGCCGCGCTCATCGTCACCCTGCTGAATGCAGATTACGGCATTCGTGCGCTGATCTATTCGACCAGCCTCACCATGCTGCTGGGGCCGCTGTTGGCGACGGTGCTGGCCTTCGCACTGACGCCGCGGCTGTCGGTGTCGCCGCGGCTGTTCTCGCGGCCGCGGGTGCGGGAGCTGCTGGGCTTCTCGTTCTACTTCTTCATTGCGAACATCGCGGTGCTGATCATCCTGCGCATGGACCCCTTGGTCATCAAGGCGTTTCTGCCGCTCTCCGCCGTAGCCGTGTATGCCATCGGTGCGAAGATCGCCGAGTACACCTATTACTTGAACAAGCAGTTCTCCAATGCCCTGATGCCGCTGGTGGCGCAGTCTCGCGGCGGCGGCGACGACGCCACCATCGACCGGGTGCTGCTGGACGGCACCCGCTTCGGCATGGCCATCGCGCTGCCCTTCGTCGCCCTGCTGTTCTTCTATGCCGAGGCCATCATCCTGCTGTGGATGGGCGAGGACTTCGCCGGCGCCGTGCCCGTGCTGCGGCTGCTGCTCGGTGCCATCCTGTCCACTGCGATGCAGCTCAATGCCGCGAATGTGCTGGCGATGAACGGGCAGCATAAGTTCATCGCCCTGGCCATGGCCGCCTCGGCGCTGCTGAACCTGGTGCTGTCGGTGATTCTGATCCAGGACTATGGCCTGAACGGTGTCGCGCTGGCGACGCTGATTGCCGCCTTCACCGTGGAGGTGCTGGTCATCATCCCCCGTGCCTGCTGGTCCCGGGGCATTTCGCTCTGGCGCTTCTTCCGCGAGGCGATCTGGCCGGTGCTGCCGCCCCTGGCACCGGCACTGGCCGCCGCTTACGGGCTCGATTATCTGCAGCCGGCCGTCGACGGCTTCCAGTGGGTCTTTCTCCAGGGCGCCACCGCGGCGCTGGTCTATTACCTGACCTTCTACCTCACATCGGTGAGAGCCGAGGAGCGGCTTTTCATCACCGCCAAGCTGAAGCGTCGTCCGGCGACGGCCCATCCCAGCGCGTGAATCAGCGCATGAGCCAGCGCGTGAGCCAGCGCGTGAGCCAGCGCACGAAGCGGAGATGCAGGTGAAGATCATTCAAGTCCCCCGACGCTTCGTGGCCGATGAGTGGGGCGGCACCGAGACCACCATCCTCGAGACGAGCCGGGCCCTGCGCGCCGGCGGTGACGATGTCGGCATTTTCACGAGCCTCGCCCTGTCGGACACCCGGGCCGAGACCATCCGCGGCGTGCCCGTGCGCCGTTTTCCCTACAGCTACCCCTTCTGGGGGCTCGACGATGCGGCCCGCCGCGACATGGACAAAAAAGGCGGCAATCTGCTGTCGCTATCGCTGCTCTGGGCCCTGCTGCGGGAGCCCGGTGTCGACCTGCTGCACGCCCACAGCGGCAAGCGCCTGGGGGCCGCCGTGCGCACGGCGGCGAAGCTCCGCGGCATCCCCTATGTGATCACCCTGCACGGCGGCCATTTCGTCGTGCCGCCCGGGGAAATGAGCCAAATGCTTGCCCCCATCCAACGCACCGTCGAATGGGGCCGCCTGTTCGGCATGGCCATGGGCTCGCGGCGGGTGCTTGGGGACGCGGACGCCGTGCTCTGCGTCGGCGACGACGAGCGCGCCGCCGCTCGCGAGCGCCTGCCGGGCCAGCGCGTGGAGCTGATGCCGAACGGCGTCGACTGCGAGGCCTTCGCCGGCGGCGATGCCGACGCCTTCCGCCGCGCCTATGCCATCCCGCCGGAGCGGCGGATCATCCTTTGCGTGAGCCGCATCGACTACCAGAAGAGCCAGATCACTCTGGTGGAGGCGCTGGCCGAGCTGCTGCCCAACCAGCCCGACCTGCATCTGGTGCTGCTGGGACCGGTGACGGTGGCGGGTTACCGCGACAAGCTGGATGCGCGCATCGCCGAGCTCGGCGTCGGCGAACGGGTGACGCTGATCCCGGGCTTGCGATCGGATGATCCCTTGCTGCCGGGCGCCTTCCACGCAGCGGAGGTCTTCGCCCTGCCCTCGCTGCACGAGCCCTTCGGCATCGTCATCCTGGAGGCCTGGGCCGCCGGGCTGCCGGTGGTGGCCTCGCACGTCGGCGGCATTCCGTCCTTCACCGAGGACGGCGTGGACGTATTGCACGCGCAGCCGGGGGACGCCGGCGACTTGGCCGCCCAGCTCCGCCGCGTCCTGGACGACCCCGCGCTCGCCGGCGGCCTGGCAGACGCCGGCCACCGCAAGGCCCGCCGCGACTACGACTGGCGCGCCATCAGTACCCGGCTGCGCGACCTATATGCCGAGCTGATCGCAGCCCACCCGCGTGCCGCCGGGCGCTGACTGCCGCAGACCGGCCACCGCCGGCGTGCTGTTGTTGGGCATAGGCGGCCAGCGCGAGCAGTTGCTGGTGGTGGCGCCGCTCGGCGCGCTCGCGCTCGCGCTCCACCCGCGGCAGCGCACAGACGACGCCCGCCAGCATCATGTAGGTGAGTGTCATCTGCGACTGGCGCCAGTTCCATTCCAGGAGCCCGATCAGCATAGCGATGACGAAGCCCGCCAGCACGCCGACGGTGAACACTCGCTCGAGGCTGTCTCGGCGCCGCAGGATGAAGCGCAGCATCACGGCCATGAAGCCCAGCATCAGCAGGATGAACAGGGCACGCCCGATGACCCCGAGCTCGGCGTAGTGCAGCCAGTAGATATGGTGGGCCAGTCCGCCGTGATCGATGGGGGGCAGGCTATCGCGGTACTGGTCGACGTAGGCGGTGCCGTATGAATAGTTGTTGAGGCCGATGCCGAGGAAACGCGTGTCCCCCATGTCCTTGGCCACCTCGTTGAAGAGGTCCCGCGCCTCGGCGGACTCTTCCGGGGCATTCTGAAACCGATCGATGATGGGCGGCAGCACCACTGCCAGTGCCGGCAGGCTCGCCAGAAACATCATGCCGAGCGCGATGAGCTTCTTGCCGCGCTTGCGCCCCGGCTGCTTCAACCACAGCAGGATGGGCGTCATCATGGCGTAGCCCATGACCATGGTCACCATGCCGCCGCGGGAGAGGGTGGCGACGCTGGTGAGGGAGCCGGCGCCGAGCGCCGTCCAATACACCAGGCTGCGCTTGTCGAAGACCTTGTCCGTGTCCCCGAGCAACGCCGCGAAGATGATGAAGTTCATGACGTTCTGAAAGGTCACCAGGGTGTTCTGATGATCGAAGGACCCCCGCGGCGGGAACACCCCGCGCTGATATTTGTCCAGCAGCACCTGGAAGAAGCTGTAGAAGGTCAGCGCCACCACGCAGTTGATGACGAAGCGCAGATCGTCCTCGTCGCGGACATAGTTATAGGCCACCCAGAAGAGCGCGAAGGCGCGGATCAGCCGGGTCACGCCGAAGAACGCGAACTGCGGGATCAGGGCCCAGGCGATGGACGCCGCAGCCCAGACCAGGTAGGCCCACATCAGCACATCGTTCGGGCTGCGGTAATAGAGCCGGCGGCGCTTCCAGCGCGGCGCGAACTGCATGGTGACGATGAGGACGATGGTGAGCCAGTCCGTGATGCCGAATTCGATGCCGCGGATGTCGCCCCGGTAGTTGGTGTAGCTGAAGAAGGTCACATCCACCGGGTTGATGGCCATGAACAGGATGCCGCCGATGCAGACCCGCTCCATCCACGGGAACTTGATGGCCGCCGGGATGGCCATGGCGAGGAAGCCCAGCGTCGCCACCACGAAGACGAGCTGCTTCAGGCTGATGGGCTCGGGGAAGATTTCAGGCGGCAGCGGCATCGTTGGGGTCAGACCCCTTATCTATCGAGCGCCGGCACGCGCAGCCGGGCACTCGGGTAGCGTCGCGTGGCAAGGGACCGGCACTTTGGTTACCATGGGCTTAGCAGGGGTTTGACCCACCTGCGGCCTTGCCGGCCATAACAATGACAGCACACCCCCACAGCGGAGAACGCGATGCAGGCCCTGATACTGTCCAACACCGGCTTCGGCCATGGGTCTTTGTATCCGTTCATCCACTACAAAGAGGATTTGCAATCGCGCTTCGGGCTGACCAGCCGGGAGATCGTCTCCGACAGCCTGCAGCAGAAGCTGATCGACGCCCGCGCCTTCTCGGGCGAGCTTATCGTCATCTCCGTGCCCTGGGACACGGATCGGCACAAGCTCCTGGACTTTTACCGCGAGCTGCGCCGCAGCTGCCCGGATCAGAAGCTCGTGCACTTCGACTACGGCGACGGCAATCAATCGCCGCACTTCGGCATCCTGCCGTATGTGGACCTGTACCTGAAGCAGTATCTCAACACCGATTGGGACGACTACTCCCGGCGCTTCCTCGGCGGCTCCAAATTCATTCAATACCTGGTGGCAATCGGCCAGGCTTCCGACAGCATCCTATCCGAGGTCTGGACCGAGCTCTTCCAGTCCGAGCTGCCCGCAGAGCACGAGCACAAGCTGATGCTCGGCTGGAACTTCGGCCTGTGGAAGCGGATGATCTACCTCGCCGAGGGCAAGCCGGACCTGGTGCTGCTCGGCAAGGACAAGCCGCACCGCTTCGCCGCCGCCAAGGCCAAAGCGGCGCTGGACGGCGTACGTGGGCGCGGCAAGACCATCGATGCCTACTGCCGCGCCACCCTCTACGCCGGCTGGACTCGCAAGCACCGCGAAACCACCATCGCCGAGCTCAACCACCTCGCCGACGACTACGCAGTAGTTTCCTCCACAGGCAAGGTCTCGTTTTCCGAATATTATCGGGAAATGGCCCAGGCGCGGATCTTCGTCTCGCCGTCCGGCTGGTGTGAGTACACGCCCAAGGACTACGAGGCCATGTATTTCGGCGCCCTGCTGCTGAAGCCTTCGCTCGAGCACATCAAGACAGAGCCGGATGTCTGCTTCCCCGGCGAGACCTATGTGCCGCTGAAGTGGGATATGTCCGACATGCTGGATCAGTGCCGGTACTATCTGGACAACGAGGACGAGCGCCGACGCATCGCCGACAAGGCACGGGAGGTCTATGTCGGCTACTACCGCGAGCGGCGCCTGGTGGACCACCTCGGCAACATCCTGAAGCGTTTGGCGCTGGTGGATTGAATGCGCGTACTTCACGTCCATGAGCGGGCCGGCTTCTACGGCGGTGTCGAGCAGATCCTGCACGACATCGCCGCGGGCCTCGCCGCGCGCGGGCTGCCCCAGGGGCTGCTGCATGCCGACCCGAGCCCGCGGCCGGACTACCTCGGCGTCTTCGCCGAAACCGGCACCGACGAGGCCGCCATCGAGCGCTTTCGGCCCGACGTGCTCCTGCTGCACAAGCTCGAAGACCCGGCGCGGGTCGCCGATCTCGCCGCCCGCTTCCCCACGGCCCGTATGGTGCACGACCACGACCTGGTATGCCCGCGCCGGCACAAGTATTTCCCCATCAGCCAGAAGGTCTGCGACAAGCCGGCCGGTAGGGCTTGTTATACCCACCTCTGCTTCGTGCAGCGCGCACCGAGCGGGCCATGGCCCATTGCGCTCAAGGGCACCGCCGACGTGCGGGCCGCCATTGCCGCCCATGCGAAGGTCCGCCGGCTCATCGTCGGCAGCCGCTGGATGCGCGATGAGCTTCGCATCAACGGTCTGCCGCCGGCACGCATCCGCATCGTGCCGCCGGTGCCCCAGTCGCTGGCGCGCTGCGAGCAACAACCGCCGTCGCACTCGCCGGAAGTGCTCTACGTCGGCCAGGTGATCCGCGGCAAGGGCGTCGACCTGCTGCTCAAGGCCCTGGCGCAAGTGCCCGGCGACTGGCACGCCACCATCGTCGGCACCGGCAACCATCTGCCCGCCTGCAAGGCGCTGGCCGTCAAGCTGGACATCGCCCACCGCATCACCTTCACCGGCTGGGTCGACCATGCGGCGCTGGACGACTACTACGCGAGGGCCTCGGTGAGTGTGGTGCCCTCGCGCTGGCCGGAGCCCTTCGGCATGGTCGGCATCGAGGCCATGGCCCGCGGCCGGCCGGTGGCGGCCTTCGCCGTCGGCGGCATCCCGGACTGGCTCGACCACGGCATCACCGGCCTGCTGGCGCGAGAGGCCGACACCGACGCGCTCGCGCAGAACCTGGCCCGGCTCCTGGCGGACCCCGAGCTCGCCGGCATGCTCGGCAAGCGTGCAGCCAAGCGCGTGCGCGAGCGCTACAGCCCCGACGCCTGCCTGGCCCATCTCACCCGGGTGTTGCAGGAGGCCGTGGCAGACGCCGGCTAGCGCGCCCCAAGGCCGGGCGCAGCCAACAACGACACGCATAGCACGAGCCACAACCAGCATGCGCATCGGCATCTCCGCCTTCGCCGGCGACGGCGGCAAATCGGGCATCAGCCAGTACATGGCCAATATCGTCGGCCGTCTGGTGGCGCTGGCCCCGGAGCACGAGCTTGTCGCCTTCGTCGGTAACGGCGAGCGGGATTGGGTGCAATCCTGGCATCCCGGGCTAGAGGTCGTCGGCTTTCCGGACTGGACCGCCCACCCCGTCGCCAGCATCGGCTGGCATCTGCTGCGCCTGCCGGCGGTGCTGCGCACACACGGCTGCGAGCTGGTGTTCATGCCCGCCGGCAACCGCCGGCTCGCCTGGTCCTACGGCGTCCCGAGCCTGGGCACCGTGCACGACTTCTCGCAGCTGCATGTGCCGCAAAAGTACGACGCGCTGCGCATGGCCTACATCATGCGTGTCCTGCCGGCGATGATGCGCCGCCTGGATCGGGTCATCGCTGTCAGCGATTCCACGCGCAGAGACCTGGAAAGCTTCGCCCGCGTGCCGGCGCAGCGCATCGCCGTGATCCACAACGGTGCCGATCTCGGCCGCTTCACGCCGGATCAGCCCGCGAGTACTGTCGCCGCCATGCGGGCACAGCTCGGCATCGACGGGCCCTACCTGCTCTACACCGCCCGCCTGGAGCACCCCGGCAAGAACCACGTCCGCTTGTTGGAAGCCTTCGCGCAACTGCGGCGCAGCCGCGACCTGCCCCATCGCCTGGTACTCGCGGGCGGGCGCTGGAGCGGGGCCGAGGCCATCGACGCTCGGGTGGCAGAGCTCGGTCTGCGCGATGCGGTGGTCTTTGCCGGCTTCGTACCGAGCGAGCTGCTGCCGGCGCTCTACGCCGAGGCCGAGGTTTTCGTCTTCCCGTCCTTGTTCGAGGGCTTCGGCATTCCGGTGCTGGAGGCCATGGCGGCCGGCACCGCCGTCTGCGCGGGCAACACCTCCAGTATTCCCGAGGTCGTGGGCGACGCCGGGCTCCTGTTCGACCCGACGGACGCCGACGCTATTGCCAGCGCTCTTGCGCAGCTCCTCGAGGACGGCCGGCTGCGTGCGCGCCTGGCGGAGCAAGGCAAGGCGCGAGCGGCAGGCTTTACCTGGGACCGCGCCGCCGCGGCGACGCTGGCAGAGCTCCAAGCCCTGGCGGCTCAGAAGCGCCCCTGAAGCCATGGGCGGATTGCGCCGCAGCGGCACACCAGAGGCGCTGCCGAGCGTCGGGCCCGGGCGGCGAATGCAGCGAGCCCAGGCAAAGACCGCTCGCCGCACGGCCCGGGCCAACGCGGGCAGTGTGCTGACGGCGGCCCTCGCCGCACTGCTGGCGGCGAGCGGCTGCACAGCGCCGCTCAGCGGCGGTCTCGCGCGCGGCTGCTCGGCGTTCGCCGCGGACTGCGCCGAGCCCGGTCACACCACCGCAACCGCCGCCAGCCGACCCGATGGTCAGACCCGCCGCTGGGTAGACATCGATAGCATACCCACCGCAGCGGCCATTTATCTCAACGGCGAGTTCATCGGCTACAGCCCACTGCGCCACCCCCTTGGCTTCAGTAGCGACGACCTCGCCCTGAGCCTGGTGGCCGTACCACTGTTCCCCGGCCAAGCCCAACAGGCGCGGTTGATCCGTGTCCCGCCGCTGCCGGCACGGGTCTCCTTTTTCATGAACAATCCGCCCGCCGAGTCTCCCGACGACTAGCTTGCCGTAGTGGAGCGCCTGCGTGCGCACGCCCTCGAGCCCTCGCGACCCTTAGGCCGGATATCTCCGCGGGCTTGACCCGCCCAGACTCTCTCGTTTTGGCTAAGACTTGCGGCTCCCCGCACAATCCCTAGGCCCTGATCAGGATGCCACCGATGTCAGGCCGCCGTTGGCATATACTGGGAAGCGAGCAGCCTTGGTCCCGCTATGTCCGCCGATCCCCGAGACACCGATCCGCCCGTGTCCCAGCCCGATCCGGAAACCCGCCAGGTCTCAGCGGCGGACGCGGCGGAGATGGGCGAGCTCGGCCCGGACAACCCACCTCGCCCGGCATTCGAGAACACGCGCGACACACGCTTCTACTTTCCGTCCGCCGCACATCGCGAGGCCCTGTCCCGGCTGCTCTTCCTGGCCCAGGACCGCAACATGGGCATCGGCCTGCTCACAGGCGAGATCGGTGCCGGTAAGACCCTGTTGCGCACCCTGCTCTATGCGCAGCTGTCGTCCGCCGATCACCTCCGAGTCAATATCGAGAACAGCCTGCTGGACTTCGACGGGCTGTTGTTGGAGATGCTGAGCCAAATGCGCGGGGCCCGCGTGCACAGCGCGGACCTGCCGGACCGCTACAGCCGGCTCGCCGCCTTCAAGCGCACCCTCGCCGAGGAAGTGGCGGGCCAGGACAAACATCTCATCGTGCTGGTGGACGAGGCGCAGCAGCTCGGCCTCGACACCCTGGAGGCCCTGAAGGCGCTCACCAACATCGCCTCCGAGCGACAGAACTTCATGACGCTCATCCTCATCGGCCAGCCGGAGCTGCGCGAGCGCCTGGCGCGGCTGCCGCAGGTCGACCAGCGGGTGAGCCTGCGCTTTCACCTCGGCGCCCTCACCGCCGCCGAGACCGGCGACTATGTCCGCCATCGGCTGAAAGCCGCGGGCCTCATCGGGGAGCCACCGCTGGAGTCCGCCGCCATCACCCTGCTGCATCAGGCGAGTCTCGGCATCCCGCGGGAGATCAATCGACTCTGCAAACTGGCTCTGGAGCATGTACTCAACCAGGGCCGCGGCCGGCTCGATGCCGCCGCAGTGCAGGTGGTGGTGGCGGACCTGCGCCGCCACGGCGCCCTCGCCATGGCGCAGGAGCCGGCATCCGGTCTGCTGGATGACGGTTTGGACCGGGATATGAATGCCGCTCACGCGGTGCGGACCGGGTCGCAGTGAGTGATTCGCTGAAGATCGACGCGAGCCTGCGCCGACGCACCAGCTCGGACGCAGACCAAGACGACGGCCAGCCAGCGCACGGCGGCCGGGACCGCGGCGGCGCCGACGACAGCCCGGGAGAAGCGGCCTGGGACGTGCCGGACCCCGCCGGCGACGACGAGCAGGCAAGCACCGGCGGCACGACCGACGCACCCGAGCGCCGCGCATCGGCGTCGACGTCCCCGCCGCCGGCCCTCACCGATGACGGAGCCGACGCGGAGCCGCCGGCGGCGCCCGCCTTCCCGCCCTTCCCCGGCTTCGGCGACGACTCCGAAGCCCAGTCCGGCGGCCTCGATATCGATGTCATGCGCTATGCGCGCGGTGTCTGGCAGCGCAAATGGATCGTCGTCGCCATCGCGACCATCGTCACCCTGCTCTTCCTGCTGCTGGCGCTGTCACTGCCGCGGGAATGGAAAGCAACGGTCACGCTCATCGCCGAGACGCACCGGGACCCCTTCCAGCTGAGCGAGGTGCCGCCCTTCCGGCCCCAGGAGTACGACCTCCAGACCTTCATCGACACCATCAAGCTACCCAGCTCGCTGGACGCGACCATGGAGCGTGTCGGCGTTTCGGTGCTGCGCATGACCATGGCGGGCGCGATCTCCGTGAGCGTCGGTCGCGACTCCAAGCTCTTTTCCATCAGCGCCGTCTGGGACAGCCCGCAGACCGCCGTGCGCATCGCCAACACCGTCGCCGAGCTCTTCCTGGAGAACGCCGCCGCCATCCGCCGGCAGGACATCGAGCAGACGTTCGACGACTACAGCAGCCAACTGCGGGAGGCACGCGCCGAGCTGGAAGAGGCCCACAAGGCCGTCCTCGCCTACGAAGAAGAGCACGACATCGCGAGCCTGGCGGATCAACTGACGGTGCTGGTGGGACAGGTCTCGGCGCTGGAGACCGAGTATCGGACCCAGACCGCAGAGGCCGGCGCCATGCGCGCGGCCCTGAAGCGCATTCGCGCGCAGATCGCCGAAGAGCCCGAAATGGTCGTCGCTATCTCACGCTACTACAGCCCCTTCAAGCAGCGGCTCTCTGACTACCAATGGGAGCTCAAGGAGGCGCGCACCCGCTATACAGAAGAAAACCCCAAGATCCAGCGCATCCAAAAGCGTATCGCCACCCTGGAGCAGCTCATCGAGGAGAGCAACGACGAGGTGGCGCCCGAGAACGAGTACCGCCTGAATCCCAAACGCGAGGAGCTGAGCCTCCGCGCCCAGCAGCTGGAAGACGATATCCAGATCCTCCAGGCCCAGGCGGCGGCCGTCAAACAGACCCTGGACGGCGCCCGCAGCCAGCTCGACGCGCTCACCGTGGCTCGCACCGGCTACCAGGAGCTCGCCAGCGAGCTGCGCGAGGCCGAGCAGCTGGTGGACAAGCTCGCCTCGAGGCAGGCAGAAGTCCGCGTTGCCCTGCTGCGCAACGATCCGGGCTTCACCGTCCTCGAGCGCGCCATCCCGCCGGTGTTCCCGGAACCGTCCCTGCGCAAGCTGGTGGGCGCCGCAGGCGTGATCTTGGGCGGCGGGCTCGGACTCTTCGTCGCTCTGGCGCTGGAATTCCTCGACCCCTTGGTGCGCACCGCCCGCGACGCCCGCAGCATCACCGGCTGCGACCTGGTGCTCGAGTTCCAGCAGGCGCCGCACGCCGATGACGCTGTCGTCGACCACGCCGTGCCCACGGCGCCCGTGTCGACCCTGTTTCGCAGCATCGTCAACGACCTGCATACCGCACTGACCCCCAAAGCGTGGCGCAGCCTCGCTATCACCAGCGCCGAGCCCGCCAGTGGGCGCTCAGTCATCGGCGTGAACCTGGCCTCGGCGCTGGCGCTCAAGGACGAGCTGACGCTGTTAGTGGACGCCGATGTGCGCGCCGATGCCGGTCCGCGTCCGGAGACCCTGCTCGGCGTCGAGGCGCTGCACCCGCCGGCGGAGATCACCGACGTCCTCAGCGGCGATGCGGCACCGGAGGACGCCTTCGAGCCCACCACCAACCCCTATGTCCGCCTGATGAGCGCCGGCGACTATGCGGACGATCGCGGCCTGCTGCTGCTCGGCAGCCGCGGCTTCCGCGATCTCGCCCGGCGCCTCAAGCGCGAAGGGGAGCACGTGCTCTACGACCTGCCGCCCGTCAACGCCATGGAGGCCGTCATAGAGGCCGCCGCCAACATCGGCAATGTCCTACTGGTGGCCAGGAGCGGGCACACCCGCCGCGCCGACCTCAAGGCCGCCGCCGAGGCCCTCGCCGCCCGCGAGATCGAGATCCGCGCCGTCGTCGTCACCGCCATCCCCGGCCGCCTCATCGCGGGCAAGCGCACCTTCCAGCCGCCGCCAAAGTCCAAAAAGCAACGTGGCAAGGCCAAGCAGGACCCGGTGCTGGTGGACGAGGACCTGGCAGTGGGCTGAGGGCGCACCTGCTCATACGCAGCTCGATGCCGCATTGGCGGCGTCTTTTTACCCGGTCAACCGCGGCTTCGGATGAACAGCACCACGAGCGCACGGGGCGTCCCCGCGCAGTTCGGCGCTGCACCGACAGCGACCCGCCCGGGCAGACCCGTCGCACGATCCGTGCTAGCGTGAAGCCAACCGATGAACCCGAGGAGGGATCGATGAGCAGCCGATCCGCACTCGCCGAGCCCCCGGTGGCTCCGCAGGAGGAGCATCCCGTGGAGCCCGTCTCCCACGCCGGCCGTCTGGTGTCGGAGCATGACTATTGGTGCCGGTACTACTCCGAGTCCGACATCCGGTACGAATGGAACGACGGCCGCCTGGAGGAGAAGCCCGTGTCCAACTACGGCACCCTACTCGCGCTCGCCTGGCTCGCGGAGCTGCTGCGCTGGTTCCTGCGCAGTGAGCCCGTGGCGCAGGAGTCGGTGCCGGACATGGGCTTTCGTCTCGCCCTGCCGGACAAGACCGTGATCCGCAGGCCGGACCTGGCGCTGGTGCGCCGCGACAACCCCCAGCCGCTGCTGCCGCTGGATGCGTCTTATCACGGCGTCTATGACCTCTGCATCGAGGCGCTGTCGGACCTGTCACAGGCCGATATCGCCCGCGACACGGAGACCAAGAAGGCCGAATACGCAGCCGGCGGCGTGCGCGAGTACTACATCGTGCACAAGGAGCGCGAGCACCTGGCGTTCTTCCACCTGGACCCGGACACCGGACTGTACCGGCCCATCGCGCCGGAAGACGACGTGATCCGCTCCGAGGCGCTGCCCGGCTTCCAGTTCCGCATCGCGGACATGGTGGCCGGCACGGATATCACCGAGCTGCGCCACGACCCGGTCTACAACGACTACCTGCTGCCCGCCTGGCGGGAGGCGGAGGAGCGGGCGAAGGCTGAAGCCGCGCGCGCCGAGGCCGAGGCGGCGCGCGCAGAAGCAGAGGCCGAAGCACGGGCCGAGGCCGAACAGCGCGCGCAGGCGGCGGCGGACCGGGCGACGGCCGCAGCGCGGGGCCGGACCGAGGCCGAACAACGCGCTGAGTCCGAAGCGCAGGCACGCGCCGAGTCGGAAGCCGAGCTCGCGCGGCTCAAGGCGCTGCTGGGCAACAAGCATGATCCTGACTGAGCCGGGCGCCTGACGCCGATCGCCTGGAACCGAACAGCGCTTCGCCATCGACGCCTCCAAGCTCCGCTGCGAGCTGGGCTGGAGCCCGCAGGAGACCTTCGAGTCCGGCCTGCGGAAAACGCTCCATTGGTATCTGGACAACCAGACCTGGGTCCAGCGCGTCATGGACGGCAGCTACCCCGCCAGCAGGGCCCCCGTGGGAGCGGCATCCCTGCCGCGACGACTTCCAGCGCAAAGCCAGAATCCGTCGCGGCGAGACGCCGCTCGCACAGCCAACAGCGCGCCGTGGGAGCGGCATCCTTGCCGCGACGACGTGCAGCGCGCAGCCAGCACCCATCGCGGCGAGACGCCGCTCCCACAGAACACCGCGCCGTGGGAGCGGCATCCTTGCCGCGACGACTTCCAGCGCAAAGCCAATTATCGGGACGTTAACCATAACCACCTGGCTGTTCCGGCATTGGGCTGTCTGACCCGGCCCGCCGGGTGCCAATGCTGAAAGGCGTCTGCGCGACAGCGCTCGCCGGCGAGGCTCGGCCCCGCCGCGGTCAGATCCGCTGCCGGTCCGGCTGCCAGGCGGCTTCCAGCAGCTTGAGGACGTCGCGGCGGCTGATGATGCCGACGAGCTTGCCCTGCTCCATCACCGGCAGGCGGCGGAAATTGCTGTTGGCGAAACGCTCGGCGATCTCGGTGATGGGGGTGTGGGCCTCGACGGTCACCGGGTCGGTGCTCATGAAGTTCTCGACGCGGCCGCCGCCTTCGCTGAAGTAGCCGGCGTCCAGGGCGATCTTCAGGCAGTCGCGCTCTGTGAGGATGCCGATGAGGTTACCCACCTGGTCCAGCACGGGCGCGCCGGAAATACCATCCTGTACCAGGATGCGCACGGCCTCCAGCACCTCCATCTCCGGGTGCAGGGTGATGGGGTGCCGCGACATGGCCTCTTTGGCGGTTTTGGAATCGAGCACGGGTGGGTCCTCGGCGCTATGGGTGTTGGGGGCAAGCTTAGACCTTGGGTTGAGGGTGCGCACGCGGTGGAACGCGGTCTGCTCAATGGGCTCAGGTCACGTGGGTAGCGTGGGCGGCTTGGGCTCGTGGGGTTCCAGGCTGCGTCAGTCCAGTGATGGCGTGCCCGTTTGTGCGCGTCTTGCAGCCTTGACGCGGTGTGCCCGGCATCGAGCCGGGCACACCGCGGACCGACTGAATGTCGGCGCCCTCAGGGGGCGCGCGGCGGGCTGGCTACAAGTCGGTGCTCCCGGCAGGCATGCGGCGGGGCGGCTAGGGTGTCGGTGCTCCCGGTGCGCCTTCAGTCGCGGCGGTTGGGGCAGACGCGGCCGGGGATGCGGCAGGCGCCGCCGCAGTCAGATTCGACGCCGGGGATCTGGTTCAGGCCGCCGCAGGTGCCGGTGATGCCGGGGCGGCCGGCGAGGACCTTGAGCGACAGGCCGGCGACTGCAAGCGGGAAGATGACGAGGGTGAAGAGCAGTTCGGCCATGGGCGGCTTCTCTTGCCTGTTGGGTTGGCGGCGGTATGTGACCGGCCGCAGCGCGTTTGATCCTGGATCCGATATTTGAGCCGCGAAGATCCCGAAGAACACGCAGGTGCTCGGTTGGATCGACGATCAAGGCGCGCGCTGCCGAGCGCAACGACATCGACGACGGCCAAGGTGCGGGCGAAGAGGCACCCGACCCTGCCGGCGCTCACCCGCCGAAGTTGTCCAGCAGGATGTTGTCGTCCTCGACGCCGAGGCTGTGCAGCATACCGATGACGGCGGCGGTCATCATGGGCGGTCCGCAGAGGTAGTACTCGCAGTCCTCCGGGGTCGGGTGGTCCTTGAGGTATTTGTCGTACAGCACTTTATGGATGAAGCCGGTGTCTCCGTCCCAGTCGTCCTCCGGCAGCGGGTGGGACAGGGCGATGTGCCATTGGAAGTTGTCATGGTCCCGTGCCAGCTCATCGAAGTCTTCCCGGTAGAAGATCTCGCGCTTGCTGCGGGCGCCGTACCAGAAGGTGATGGGCCGTTTGCTGTCCAGGCGCTTGAGCTGGTCGAAGATATGGCTGCGCATGGGCGCCATGCCGGCGCCGCCGCCGACGAAGACCATCTCGGCGTCGGTCTCTTTGGCGAAGAACTCGCCGAAGGGGCCGGCGATGGTGACGGTGTCGCCGGGCTTGAGGCCGAAGATATAGCTGGACATGATGCCGGGCGGGGCCTCCGGGTGGTCCGGCGGCGGCGTGGCAATGCGCACGTTGAGCATGATGATGCCCGCCTCGCCCGGATAATTGGCCATGGAGTAGGCGCGGGTCACGCGGTGCTTGGTGCCGGCCTCGAGCTGCCAGAGGTCGTATTTGTCCCAGTCCTCGCGCAGGTGCTCGGGGATGTCGAAGTCGCTGAACTTCACGTGATACGGCGGGCATTCGATCTGGATATAGCCGCCGGCGCGAAAGGCGACATCCTCGCCCTTCGGCAATTCCAGGATCAGCTCCTTGATGAAGGTGGACACGCTGCGGTTGGAGCGCACCCGGCACTGCCATTGCTTGATGCCGAACAGCTCCCGCGGCAGCTCGATGCGCAGGTCGTCCTTGATGGCGACCTGGCAGGAGAGCCGGTAGCCCTCGGCGGCCTCGCGGCGGTTGATGAGACTGGACTCCGTCGGCAGCAGCTTGCCGCCGCCCTCCAGCACCTTGACCCGGCACTGGCCGCAGGTGCCGCCGCCGCCGCAGGCGGAGGGCACGAAGAGCCCCGCCTCCGCCAAGGCGCCCAGCAGCTTCTGCCCGGCGCGACTGGCGATGTCCCGCTCGCCGTTGATGTCGATGTGCACCTCGCCGGAGGGCACCAGCAGGTTGCGGGCGCCGAGGATGACGGTCACCAGCATCAGCACGACGGCGGTGAAGATCAGGATGCCGAAGGAGAGGGTCAGCATGGTTGGGTCTCCGCTAGCGCCCGCCGGCGGCGGCGCGTGCCTTGGATATGCGCACCGAGCGCCTTGCCGGCAGCAGGCTCACGGCTTCCGGAAAGCGGCGCCGCCGCCCGCGCCTAGATGCTGATGCCGGAGAAGGACATGAAGGCCATGGCCATCAGCCCGGTGGTGATGAAGGTGATGCCGAGACCCTGCAGTCCTTCGGGCACGTCGCTGTACTTGAGCTTCTCGCGAATGCCGGCGAGCAGCACCAGCGCCAGCGCCCAGCCCAAGCCGGTCCCGAAGCCGTAGACGGTGCTTTCGGGGATGTTGTAGCCCCGCTCCACCATGAACAGCGAGCCGCCGAGGATGGCGCAATTGACCGTGATCAGCGGCAGGAAGATGCCGAGCGCCTGATACAGGGCAGGGAAGTAGCGGTCCAGCGCCATCTCCAGGATCTGCACCATGGCGGCGATGACGCCGATGTAGGTGATGAGCCCCAGGAAGGACAGGTCCAGACTATCCAGACCAAGCCAGGCCAGCGCCCCGTCCGCGAGCAGGTATTGGTGGATGACGGCGTTCACCGGCACCGTGATGGTCTGCACCACGATGACGGCGAGCCCGAGCCCCAGCGCCGTCGCGATGCGCTTGGACACGGCGAGGAAGGTGCACATGCCGAGGAAGAACGCGAGCGCCAGGTTCTCGACGAAAACCGCCTTGAACAGCAAAGAGAGGTAGTGCTCCATCGAACGGCTTCCTCAGGCGCAGGGCATCACAATCATGGAACGAAGGCGGGCGGCGGCGAGCGCCGGCTCAGCCGGGCTCGGTGCGATGGACGATGTGAATCCGATACTCGGGCTTCTCCACCTGCTGCGGCCGCCAGGTGCGCAGCGCCCAGATCATGAGCCCGATAATGAAAAAGGCCCCGGGGGCGAGCAGCATGAGGCCGTTCGGCTCGTACCAGCCGCCGTCTTCCAGCAGCGGCAGCACCTGCATACCGAGCAGGGTGCCAGAGCCCAGCAGCTCGCGGATGGCGGCCACGGCGATCAGGATCGCGCTGTAGCCGAGCCCATGGCCCAGGGCATCCAGGAAGGTCGGCCAGGGCGGATTCTTGGAGGCAAAGGCCTCGGCGCGACCGAGCACGATGCAGTTGGTGATGATGAGCCCGACGAAGACGGACAGCTGCTTCGAGAGCTCATAGGCGAAGGCCTGGAGCACCTGGTCCACCACGATCACCAGCGAGGCGATGATGGTCATCTGGATGATGATCCGGATGCTGCTCGGCATGTGATCGCGGATCAGGCTGATGATGACACAGGCACCGACGATCACCGCCGTCAACGCGATACTCATGGTGATGGCCGGCGCCAGCTTGGTGGTCACCGCCAACGCCGAGCAGATGCCGAGGATCTGCAGCGTAATCGGGTTGTTGTCGACGATGGGCTCGACGAGGAGCTTGGTGTCGTTGCCGTTCATGGTCGGTGTTGCCTTGGATTCAGTCGATAAAGGGATTTGGGGGGCTGAGGGTTCAGGGCTGAGGGCTGAGGGCTGGG